>JACMLT010000300.1 GCA_014379455.1 Nitrospiraceae bacterium | reverse complement strand
GGTAGGCCATTGCTTCGTCGTATTCAGGGTCAATCTCTTTAGCCTTCTCGAGGTCAGCAATACCTTTATTGATGGTCTCAAGCCACTGGCCCTTGAGCTCGGCCTTGAGCTTCTTGTCCTTGTAAGGGCCGGGCTCTTCCGGCCTCATACCCATCTTGTTTCGGGCCTCGATCCAGCGGGGATACCACTTGGCCCACGTGATCACACCAAGGCTGTAATAAGCGGTCTTACTCTTCGCATTTACTGACGCCAGCTTCCTGTACCACTCAGCAGCCTCGTCGAGGCGTTTGAGCTTCTGATCGAGAGGCTGATTACCCTGCGCCTGATTGTAGTGGAGTGAAGCGAGCGATTCGATCGCAAGCTCGTTAACCGGGTCCTTTTCGAGGACCTTCAGAAACTCCTGCTCAGCCGCTTTGGCGTTCTGCTCGTTCTCCGGAGAGTCCGCGCCGGGAATGTACTGGCTCACATACGCAGTGGCGAGGTACAGGCGGGCTGTCTGGAACTCCGGATCGAGGCGCACGGCCTCCTTGAAATGCTCAACGGCTGCGGTGTATTTGGCCGTTTTAAACGACTGGACGCCTTTATTCAGGTTGTCGCGAGCCTTCAAATACTCGCATCCGGTCGACAAAAGGGCCAAGGCCGTGACAGCTGTAAGGAGGATGGGGTTGCGATATCTCTGCACTTACTGTCCAGCCTCCATTTTGGCCGTCATGAGGCCGATTTTGTCTATCCCGGCACCCTTGGCAATGTCGATTGCCTTGGCAACGTCACGGAATTCCAACGATGGATCGCCCTTTACGAATACTACTTTTTCGGCGCGCGTTTTGAAGACTTCTATCAGACGATCGGCCAGTCGGTTTTCGTCCGTAGGTTCCGTGTTGAGCATCATCTTCCGGTCTTTATCGATGCTGATTACCACCGTACGGTCATTCTCCGGCGGCGGCGTCGAATTGTCCGGTGGCGGCTGCGGAACCAGCGCCTCGAGCCCCTTGGGTGTAAGGGGAGTAATAACCATGAAGATAATCAACAGCACGAGTAGCACGTCGATCAACGGCGTAACGTTGATATCCGACTTCTGTCCACTCTTGCCCCCAACTGCCATTGACATAAAATTGCTCCTCGGTTGAACGTCTTATGAAGCCGCTGTTTGCGGCCGTCTGCTATAGCCCTGGCGCCGCGGTTTCGGCGGGCTTGGCCTTGTTCTCCTGCTGAATCTCTTCGGTCAGCAATCCGATCTGGTCCACTCCTGCCGAGCGAAGGTTATCGACCACGTCGACGACACGCTCGTAGCGAGCCCGGGCATCGGCACGGATATAAACTGTTTTGTTCAGTTTATTCGTCAAAAGATCTTTGACTTTCCCAGGCAAAGCATCTGCAGCAAGCTGGGTCGTGCCAAGGTATGCCCTTCCATCACGTGCGACTGCCACCAGAACAGCGTCTTCTTTGTCTGCGTCCTGCATTGCGCTCGGGTTCTTGGTTTTCGCCATGTCCACCGAGATGCCTTTGTTAAGCATCGGCGTAATAACAATGAAAATGATCAGCAGCACCAGCATCACGTCAACCATAGGTGTGACGTTAATGTCGGCTACTACGTCCGGTGCTTTGCCTTTCTGAATCGCCATGCTGTATCTCCTTCAATTTGCCACTGGCATAATTCCCGGCAGTGCAATGAGATGTCTGCGATCTCATTGCACTGCCGGTCAACTCGCACGAGCCTGCCTGCAGTGACCTTGGTCAGACCTTGCGTACGCCGGCGCGCTGAGAGCGCTTAATGAAGTAGTCGATCAGTTCTGAGCTCGAGTTTCCCATTTCCACATCCATTGCTTCGAGGCGCGAGCTGAAGAAGTTGAACATCCAGACGGCGGGGACGGCGACGAACAGTCCCACTGCGGTGGTGACGAGTGCTTCCGAGATTCCGGCGGCTACCGCACCGAGACCGGCCGACTTCTCGGTCGCAATTCCTTTAAATGCATTGATGATGCCGACGACAGTGCCGAACAAGCCGACGAAAGGAGCGGTGGATCCGATGGTGGCGAGCGTTGAGATGCCACGTTTCAGCTCGGCATGAACAATGGCTTCAGACCGATCGAGCGCCCGCTTTGAGGCTTCGATTTCTTCACCCGGAATTTCAGTGCTTTCCTGGTGAGCCCGAAACTCCTGCAGACCAGCCACAACGACTTTGGCGAGATGGCTTTTCTTGTAGCGATCGGCAACCTTGATCGCTTCGTCCAGTTTGCCCTCGCGCAAAGCTCCGGCCACTGCCGGGGCGAACTGTCGCGACTGCTTGCGGGCGGCGTTATAGGCAATCAGACGGTCGATCATGACTCCGATGGACCATGCCGACATGATGAACATTACGATGACGACCGCTTTTCCAAGCCACGTCATCTGATTCCACATAGAAAGGGGATCGAAGCCGACGCCGCTGCCTTCCTGGAGGAGCATCAAAGCCCAAATCTGAATCGTTGCCAACATTTCTGAGTTCTCCTGCGAGTTGATTTAACCGGGCTCGGCTAGAGCGTTGCCTCGGGCATTTTGGCCTGAACTGAACTTTCGAAACCTATTTTTGTACCGTTCTTCGACGGCTATTGCGACAGTGTGAAATTTACATCGATCTGCGTCACAACCTGAACAGGATCTCCGTTCAGGAGTGTGGGCTGATACCGCCATTGGCGAACGGCGTCCGTGGCCGAAGGAACCAGGAGCGGGTGGCCGCTCACAAGCGTCAGATTTTCAATCGTTCCATCTTTCCCGATCACTGCATTGAATCGCACTACGCCCTGAATTCGGGCTTGACGGGCCAGTGGGGGATACGGCGGTTTAGGCTGGTTGATCAGCTTAGCAGCCTGAACGTTACCACCGACACGGATTACTTTGGGAGTTACCGGCTTGGGCTTCTCTTCGATCTTCGGGGGAGGTGGAGCCGCGGTCGGCGCAGCGCCGATAATGCCACCTATCACTCCGCCTGGAGCGCCACCAGGTACGCCTCCCGGGACACCACCAACAACGCCGATAGAAGCAGCCGGTGGCATCTCTTCTTCCTTGATCATGGCGATGTCTTTGGGGATCTGCTTCGGAGCTGTCAGACGCCCGGCATCGAACTGGCGCGGTACGATTTTAACCACTTTGGGCGGCGGCGTAGCCGCAGGTGGCGGAGGGGGAGGCGGGGGTGGCGGCGGTGCCACCAGAAAGCTGGTTAACTGAGTCTTTGGCAACGTTTCCGTGTAGATCAGCGGAATAACTACCGCGACCGCCACGAGGGAGCACTGCAACAGGAAGGACACCAGAACCGACGATGCCTTTCGGGTTGTGTTGTCGCCCCCAACGAAAGATTGTTCAAACATGAGAGACCATCCTTGCAGCCGGGGTGTTGAGAACCCGCCCCCGACAGATTTCCATTATTTAACCGCTTTTACCGGCACTCGCCGGCCCGTCCCGGCACCCGGAGCCGGAGTTGAAGACTGCTTTCGCTTCTCGACCAATTCACGCCAGAATATGAGGATCGGACTAGCGATGAAGATCGAAGAAAACGTCCCGACGATAATCCCGACAACCAGCGCGAATGAGAATCCGTGCAGCACAGGACCACCCAGCAACAGCAGTGAAATGGCCGTCAGCAAGGTCAGGCCGGACGTTAGAACTGTCCGGCTCAGCGTCTGGTTGATGCTCATGTTGACCAGTTCGGAAAATCCCATGCGTTTGTTGATCTTGAGGT
>JACMLT010000036.1 GCA_014379455.1 Nitrospiraceae bacterium | reverse complement strand
TGCGGGCCGCCTCGTCAATCGCCGAATGCAGCGCGTTGGATGCCTTGCTCAGTGCGGCCGAACCGTTACCCGGCGTCGTGCTCATGCCTGCGGTGCTGCCCGAAATGGATTCCATTCGCTTTCTCCTTGTCAGTTGAAAATCAGGTAAACGATGACGAGCACAACAACCGCCACCCATCGGGATCGCGCGCACAATCACCGATTGCCCCGCTCGAGGGACCGTGTATTCCCAGGACGCGTCCTCTACATATTCCCCATCGATAAACACCCGAGCCGAAAGGCGATCCGGCGTCCAGCCGATTGAGCGCATGAGATCGTTGACGTTGCCACCCGCAGGTCGCATCACGTCGATACGCCCCTTCTCGGTAGAGAGGACGTGAGGCATGGCGATGAGCCTGAGATTCTCCCGTTCTACTTGCATGCTGGTCTCCTCCTGGCTGGCTTTTTCATTGGTGGATCAATTGCGGGCTCCGCCGCATGAGCATCGTGACTCGCTCCGTCTGTCTCATCCTGAGGTTCAATGACTGGATCATAGCGAGACAGCACCTCCAAGGCCTCGCGCACGCGCCGGTCGACGGTCCTCACCGTGCGCGCCCGCAGTTCCAGTTCGTCGATGTCCCGCCCAATCTGTGACGGCAGACTCATGAGGACGGTCCGCTGGTTGACCATCACCCCATCGAGCCCGCGCCGTACCATCTCCGCATCGACTAGCGAACCTTCCAACTTCGCCAGCTCGATCTCCTTGAGTCGTGCCTCTGCCAGTGCGCGACGGCGTACCGCGTGCGCCGTAGTGGTGTCCTTGCTGTTGCCTGCATGCGTGACGATGTAGGCCTCCCGCCAACTCCTCACAGCCCTGAAATCGAAGACCCAGTCCACGCCCGATTTCCCACGTGTCACGAATGGACAATCCCGTCTCACCCAATCGTCGATCGTGGGAGCAGACACCTGGAAAAACTCTGCCAGCTCCGCTTTGTTGCCCATCCATCGTCCCATTCACGTATTGACTCCCAAGAACAAGGTAAACCGCCTACAAAATTCCACACCTAGGGGAATGTTGTGGCAGGCCTTATCCGCTAGTAAAAAAGTATCCAGAGGGACCCGCCCTTTAATTTCAATAGCTTATGCATCCTCCTGCATCCCTGGCTTGTACAGTAGCTTCTTGTCCCGCCATCACCTTCAGCGTGTGGCGGATGGCCCAGTTTGGTTTTGGCTGCAAGCGTGCGGCGACAACCCGACTGCATAACCGTTTAAAGCAGCGAGCACACAGATCATGATTGTTCAATCGTCCTTGCCGTCTGCGCGGAGGACGACTCACGTAGACCAGTTTGTCTTCGCAGCCCAGGCAGAGTTGTTTCACGTTATCTCCTCACTCCTGCAATGCGGGCCCGGCCAGCCCCGTGGGCTCGTCGGTACGCCATGAAGGTGGTGATATCTCCGAACTCCCGCTGCAACGCACCGCTGTGTTCGAAGGCGAAGTGGATCAACTCCTCGGGGATGGCCTCGAGCTGCTCATCGGTCCACACGTGCGCGTTCAATCGCTCGCTATCACCGGTCAAACGTTTCAGTCTGTCATGGGCGGGCACTCCTCGCCCTGCCTGCTCTGCCAGGTATTCCTTTAGGGTCATTGTGGTCACCATGTGCGCCGTCTCCTTTTGGTGAGAGTGTTGATCGCTTCGTGTATTGCTGCCGTTCAGTCATCGCCCACGATCGAGTCGACGTATTTTTTCCAGTATTGAAATTCACCGGCGTCGGTCCCATTTGGGTGCGTCAAGAAATTCCAGGCCAGCAGCATGGTGAGGGGTTTGAGCGCCTTGTTTCCTCCTAGCTCTCTCGCGAGTTGTTGCCTCACGGCCAGGTTGTGGATCTCGTGGAGCACTCGGTTCTCCTCTGCCGCTTTCGTGAGTAGCGCCTTCAGATTTGAAACAGTTTGCCGATACGGCGCCAGTAGGGACGCGGCAACACGCAAGCGAGCCTCCTCCGCCGCTGCTTCCACGGTCGGCCCAAGCCTGTTCTGAGCAATCTTGAGCGCCACAAGGCCCCCTTCAATCTCGGAGATTTCCAGGCGTGCAGAATTCAGTCTCTGCTGAATCGCCTTCTCTGTCTCTTTGGTTGGTTCGTTGAGGAGCATGGCGGCTCGGCATTGAACCAATGATTCCTCCGCGTCACGAACAATGTGACCGAGTGCCTCCAATCGAGCGCGTTCCTTCGTCTCACGTTCCGCCAATCCCGCCATCTTGCGCTCCACGGCAAGTAGGTCGGGGTCTTGTTTCCAGTCAATTTTCTTCACATCCTCAAATCTCATACAGGCCTCCTTGTTATGTTATTTGGAACACTTCCGACTGATTTTAAGGCGAGGGAAACGGTCACAAGTCCGCCTCCCTCGCCAACACGGGCAAACCAATGTCAGGTGGCTTGGCCGCGTTTCCTTTTCGAAGTCCCACTCGATTCGCGCATGTGAACAGCGCATGAAAATACGCTTCATCATGCCGGTAACTCGCCGGGCACTTTTGGCACCTTGAGTTCTAACTCCAAGTGCAACACTACCGGCCCTGATGGGCTAGGGTGTTGCCATGTCAAAGAGATCCTATCGACACATGAGTGCGGAAGACCGTGAGACGTTGAGCCTGGGTTTGGCCCAGGGCCATTCGCTGCGGATGATGGCCAGAGTGTTGGGGCGAGCCCCCAGCACCGTGAGCCGCGAGTCGGCCCGCAACACCACGCGAGGCCACCCCTATCGTGCCTGTACGGCGCAGGTCCAGGCGGCCGCCCGAGCCCGTCAGCCACGGCGACCCCGCAAACTTCTGGATCCCTGGTTGTGGCAGTACGTGCGGACACAGCTGGCCGAGGGCTGCTCGCCCGAGCAGATTGCCGGGCGGCTTCAACGCGCGTATCCTGACGACATGAGCAAGCACCTCTCGGCCGAGACGATCTACGTGGGGCTGTATGTGTTGCCACGCGGAGCCCTGCGCAGTGAACTGCTGGCGGCGTTGCGGCAGGCACGCAAGGCACGTCGGCCTCGGGCGCGAGGGACGGATCGCCGGAGAGGGGGTCCCGGAAATTCGGACAGTGTGCTAAGTGGTAGCCTTGCGTAACCGACGCCCAAGGGGCGAACCAAGGAGCGAGGCGATGAAGCGAACGAGACGCAATCATGGGGCGGCTTTCAAGACACAGGTGGCTTTTGCCGCGGTCAAGGGCGAGAAGACGCTGGCGGAGTTGGCCACACAATTTGGCGTGCATCCTACCCAGATCACGGAATGGAAGCAGCAGTTGCTAACACGGGCCGTCGACGTGTTTGGCGGTACGACGAAGGCCACGGTGGACGCGCCCGATCTCAAGGTCCTCCACGCCAAGATCGGGCAGCTGGCGCTGGAGAATGATTTTTTAGAAGGGGCGCTCATCAAAGCGGGATTGTTGAGCGCAAAGCGATGATCGACCGAACCCACCCACTGCCGATGGTGCGGCAATGCCAACTCCTGGCGCTGGCGCGTTCGACCGCGTACTACCAACCGACGTCGGTATCGTCAGCGGATCTCGCGCTGATGCGCCGGATCGACGAGCTCCATCTGGCCTCTCCGTTTGCCGGAGCCCGCATGTTGCGCGACCTCTTGCGCAGAGAAGGCCACAAGATCGGGCGCAAGCGGGTGCGGACCATGATGGCCCGTATGGGCATCGAAGCGCTGTACCGCAAACCCCACACCAGCCAGCGACATCCAGCACATCGGGTGTACCCGTATCTGCTCCGCCATCTGGCGATCACCCGATCCAATCAGGTGTGGGCGGCGGATATCACGTACATTCCGATGACGCGTGGCTTTGTGTACCTCTTCGCAGTCCTAGACTGGGCGAGTCGCCGAGTGTTGGCGTGGCGGCTGTCGAATACACTGACGACTGACTTCTGCATCGAGGCCGTCCAGGAGGCCCTAGCCCACTATGGCGCTCCGGACATCTTCAACACGGACCAAGGCTGCCAGTTCACCAGCCAGGAGTTCACGGGACTCCTGAAAGACCAGGGCATCCAGATCAGTATGGACGGCACCGGGTGCTGGCGGGATAACGTGTTCGTGGAACGGCTGTGGCGGAGTGTGAAGTACGAGGAGGTGTATTTGCGGGCTTATGACAACATCAGCGCCGCCCGTCAGGGATTGGAGCGGTATCTGACATTCTATAACCAGATGAGGCCGCACCGAGCGCTTGACGGCAAGACGCCCGAAGAGGTGTACTGCGACAACCTGACGGCACGGCTTACTGCCGCGTAGTCAGACCACTGCGAGGCGCCACTTAAGGAACGGAATATGCTGTCCAACCCACTGGGGCCATCTCTGTGGATCAATTTACTCAAGTGAAGACAGAGCATCGATGGAGTTCGGTAAGCGATATGCGTAAGCACAACATGAATCAGTGGCGGACTGGGGCTAACAGCGCGTTCGAGACCGGACGCGCCAAAGAGCGGCGCGCCGCTCAACGCGAGCGTTAATGCGGCAGGGCTGAGGACCGCTTTATGGCGGTGCGATCTCGGCGCCGAACTTCCGCACTTGGCCGGATGCCGCCGGTCGCAAAATGGGCATTTACCGACTGTTTTGAGCAAAGCAAATTTACAATCTCACCTAGCCTCAAATTTCAAGAGTTTAGGGATAGGCAATCCTTAAGGTTTTGTGGACAGTCTGACGTTCTGTGCAATGACCGTCCGGTTGTTGCCCACCAAGTAGTCTTGCCCCTCGTTAGCGAACGTGACTAGAATGGCCTCTCGAAGGAGGCCCTCATGCTCAACAGGCGTCACCCCCGCTGCTGTGTTCCTGTTCGGTATTCCTCCACGCACTAGCCATGTGTGGCCGTTTTTCTCAAACTGCTTCGCCTGACACGGTTGCTCAACAGTTCGCCATTACCAATCCGCCTCTGTTCACACCCCGTTACAACATCGCCCCGTCTCAGCCCATCGCTGCCATACGAATCGATCCCGACACCACCACACGCAAACTCGTCATGCTCCGCTGGGGCTTGATTCCGTCGTGGGCTAAGGATCCTAAGATCGGGAATCAATGCGTCAATGCCAAAGCGGAGACGGTCGCAGAGAAGCCGTCCTTTCGATCTGCCTTCAAGAAACGCCGCTGCCTGGTAATTGCCACGGGGTTCTATGAATGGCAGAGACAGGGACCTGTGAAGCAGCCGATGTGGATCGGACTACGGAGTCAACAGCCATTCGCCTTCGCGGGATTGTGAGAGCCCGTTTATCTCGGGAAGTTTCAAGTCTAGGACCACGACTACCGGAGCGTCCTCGACGAAAGAGCACGCTATCCTCCAGCGTAACCCATTGTTAACTCGCCCTTAACTCCTTCTTAATCAAGCTCAGCCATAGTGCCTGGGCGCGTCAGGTCGATTCGACGGAGGGAGAAAATTGACGTTTGAAAACGCCATCGCCGGAATAGGATTACTCACCATGATGGGACTGCCGATTTCCGTCGAGGCGGCGGATTCGAAGTCCATCACTCTAAAACAGATCGGTCGATACAGCGCGGGGGCCAGCACCGTCCCCGATGAGCCGCGGACCGAAATCGCCGCATACGATCCGGCGTCCAATCGGTTGTTCGACACTAGAAGCGACAACAAAGTTTACGACATCTCCAGGCCGACCGCACCAAAGTTTGTCACCTACGTCAATACCGCGCCAACCGACCTTACCCCTGAGGGCCTGCTCTTCATCAAGAAACACGCACTCGGTACAGCTGATGGGACAACGCCAATCACGGACACATGGCTGACGGCGAAGACGAAGATTGCGTTGTTTGCCAATGCCCGGATCAAAGGGAGTGAGATCAGTGTCGAGGCGTCACGGGGTGCGGTGATCATTCGTGGCAAGGTAGATTCTGACAAAGCCAGGCAGACAGCGGAAGGGATTGCTAAAGAGATCCCCGGGGTGACGAGTGTGAAGAATAATCTTCAAGTCATGGCCCCGTCTATACGCGAGGTGATCGATGACAAGGATGAGGCGATAACCACACGAGTTGCCGAACAGATCGAGAAGGACTCACAACTGAAGCAAGCCGGTATTCTCGTTCAGACCTTTGCGGGTGTGGTCTCTCTGAGTGGTGAGATTTCAGACATCGTGACTAGTGCCCACGCGTCTTGGGCGACATGGCAGGTCCCTGGCGTGAAGTTGGTGAAGAACGAACTCAGGGTCAAAGAGAAGGGCTAAGCTCTCAGTCACCTGTCTTACCAGCGCGATGTCGTCGAGCTCCGACCCCAATGCGGCACACCTTCCCGCGTGTGTCCCCTATGACCTTCGCCATACCTTTGCGTCACTCCTGCTGTCTTGTAACGTGCCGCTTCTTTACGGCTCAAAACAGCTTGGCCATGCCAAACCGGCTACGACGTTGGATCATTATGCGAAGTGGCTCCCCAGCGGCGAACAGCGGTTTGTCATGTCCTGGACACACAGTTTGAAAATTGGCACCATGAGTTGGCACCAAGTTGACATCACTGACAAGGAAGACATGGAAGTCGTTGCGAAACGTGGTGGCCCATGTAGGGGTCGAACCTACGGCCCGCTGATTAAGAGATGTCCTGGTGACCAAACTCAGCAGACCCAGGAACATGTATCTGAGCAGAAAAACAAAGACTCAGAGTAATCGACATTGTGCTGGATGGGATTGGTTTGGGTATTCCGGTTGCAGAGTGGTAGCAATAATCGCATCGCCGACGCGCCTTTGGGAGCCTGCATCCCAATCTTCCCTGCGACCTGACTTGCCAACTCTTGATCGATTTTTGCAAGGTGTTCGAGCATGAGTTTCTTGATCTTGTCCTCGGTGACAAATTTCAAGGAAATGTCGGGCCTTTCCACGGCGATACAACCTGTGCTTGTGCCATAATTGACCGTTTATCGATTCATGCCGCAGCAACAGACACAGCTTCGGGATTAGAAATGGAGCGATGTCGCAGAATCGTCTCGTCAACCATGTCGCCGCACTGCAGGCAGCGGAGAACCCAACAGATGCTATAGCCGCTGTCGCTCTCAAGATCCATACACATTTCCTTCTCCATGTACCCGCTGCACCGCCCGCAAGTCTGCCGAGTGAATTTCCTTGTGGTCGTCCCCGCTGTCTCGCAAAGCATGTTTTCCATGGTCACCTCCCTCAGTTGTTTTCAATGCTGTTCTGTTTGGCGACGCTCTGTACTTATCATTACAAGTTTCGGTGACTCCCTGGCATCCTCCCTAGTTTTGGTGGTCGAGCGCCCTGGCTCACGTGCTCGAAGAGAATGGGGGGTGCCGCCCCGTGCCCATTAGGGGTTCCCATCGCCATTTCTGCGGTCCTGCTTCCACAGCGTTCAAAACCTCCCTTCTGATCATGACTTTCAGGCGACCTAACTCTCCCAGCCGTGATCGGACTCGTGCAGATGGGCGTGCTGGAACTGCATGCGTGGGGAGCGAAGCGAGAGGCACTCGACCGCCCCGACCGCATCATTATGGACCTTGACCCGGATCCGACGGGACCTCGTCCCACGTATGCATGGGCTGCAGCGGCAGCGAGAGGGGCGACGGCCATCGCGGCCTATTCGACGAGGGCGAGGGCCGGAGCGCCGCTCTCGGTCCCACTCGCATGGAAAGAATTGTCGAACGATATACGGTCGGACCATTTCACCGTTGCGAACGTGGCGGAGCGGTTGAAGGGACTGAAGGTGGATCCGTGGCGGAAGTATTTTGCCCCTCCAGATTTGCTACCACGACTAGAGCCGGCCCCGTAGTTGACCTGATTTTCGATGCCTGCGTCGAGGCGATCCAGTGAATCTGCAACCGCGCTGCTACCAGGAGTTCTGGCCATTCAGCTGTCAGCTTGAGTGGGTGAGGGCAGGACCTCCTGCAATGCCGACCCCAGTTGATCCAGCGAAAATGCCTTCTGAATACAGGCCGTGGCGCCCTGGTTCAGCATCTCTTGCTCAATCTCGTCTGTCCTGAGTCCACTAAACACTACGACCGGTAGGGTGGGGTGCAGTATCCGCAATTGCCGCAGTAGAGCGCGACCGTCTATTCCAGGCATGCTGAGGTCCAACACGACAGCATCAGGAGTTTGCCGGTGACATAACATCAACCCAGTCCCACCGTTGTCTGCCAATATCACTTCATATCCTCTTTCCTCTAGGACGGCAGCGAGGAGTTCCCGGTCGCGGGCATCATCGTCTATGACTAGAATCTTCGTCATGTGAGCCTTCATCCGCTATTTGATTAATCTGCTGTCTCATCGGCTTTCTGGCGTATCCACTCCTGATAGGCGCCCCGACCGTCCCAGCTCATCCCTACAACCCTTGATCAACTCATCAGCGAAGACGGCACGGTCACGATCGAGCAGCCCATCATTTCAGTGGTCATACGACCATTATTTGCTGGCGATGTTGGCGTTCCAATGAGGTGCTTGTCATTAATCTGTTTGACCTGCACAACGCCTTCCATGAACTTCGGAAATTCTTCAAATTGTGTCCACTTGTTATAGGCGGTCTTCACCGGCACATTGACTTCGATGGATTTTTGCATCATCGACATCGTTGGCTCCTTTCATACTTGTGTAAAGCACACCACATGCTTTACTGGCTAATCAATACCCCTTGAGGTGAGAGGGACCACTAGTAAAAACCCAAGCTCCCCGCACCCCCAAGCTCTTCGCCGTCACTAATACAAGTGAGGTGGGAGCGTATCTTGTCATGAACGAGGCGGAAAACTGCCATCCTCTTCTTCTCTCGACG
This sequence comes from Nitrospiraceae bacterium, assembly GCA_014379455.1. Classification (GTDB taxonomy): domain Bacteria; phylum Nitrospirota; class Nitrospiria; order Nitrospirales; family Nitrospiraceae; genus Palsa-1315. The sequence continues at coordinate 2,236 of JACMLT010000036.1, read as the reverse complement.
AGGGACGGATCCGCGAACCATGACCATGATGCAGGCGTTCCGCCGCACCGAAAAAGACCGCACAGTACTCGCTCACGTTGTCACAGACGGTTAGCACGTAATTGAAGTGCTGCTGTTAAAACCTTCGCGTGTTTCGAGCGTGCAGTAAGGGCGCGAGGGGACATCGGCGTGTTTTCTCCTTACTGCTGTTATTGCCCATGGCGAGCTGGGTCGACCTCTCGTCGCATCGGCGGAAGTCAGACACCTAGGTAACTTCCCAGTCTCCGAAGTTATCCAATCAATCGTAGCCTATGGCTGGAAAAAGGTGTTTGTTCCATCTTGGCGAGGAGGTGCCCCATGGTCTCTGCTTCCCGATTCATTAGTGTTCTGGCGGGGGGTTGCTTGTTGTGCCTGGGTTTATCCAATTGTCAACCCAATGCCGGCCCCGCGCGTGATACGGGTTGGCCCGCAGACACAATGAAAATGGACCCATCGGATCGTAGACCAATTACTAAGTCAATCAAAGGAGAAGTTCTCCGCGTCGAGGGCAGACCCTAAAAACTAGGAGAGATTAGCGAAGGATATAAACTGAAGCGGAAGTGAACTCTCAGGATCACGCGGTGTCGACGCGTTCCACCTCTACGACCGGCCGTCGAAATGAAAAGGCGGAGTCCATGCTGGCGCAGTAGAAATAACCGGGGGGTCTTTAGAGGGTAAGTGGCGATGCGGCCGCCGGTCACCTGTAAATAGAGTGTTAACGAACAAGGAAATCCATCAGCAGAGAAAATAGATTAGCCAGCTAGAATCGGAAGACAAGAGGCCAATCGCCAGCAATGACAAGGGGGATGGCCCAAGCAATTCAGCAACTTGAGGCATCCCTCTTTCGGTCACTTTAATCAGTGGGCCATTCGACACCTACACGGCCCATGTATACAAGACTTCATGGGGTTGGAAGCATGGACAGTGCATGATTATTACGATCGATCTTTACCTCGACACGATCTCCTGCCTTAATTTCCTTGATCTTCATGGTAGTGGTGTCAGCATGTAGGCTCATCTCTTTCCCATCTGGCCCCCTTACAACATAGGTTTCGCCTTCGACACGCACGACTTGCCCTTGGATAACGTCGGCCCCTTGGGTCTGCTTGGTCATATTTTTTTGGTCCCCAGGCCCATTATATTTCTCTGGTTGCCCGTCTTTCATGTCATTGGTCTGTTCAGGATTGGGATGTTTCCCCGAAGGGGGACGATTCTCAATCTGTAGATTATTGTTGACTCTGACAACGCCTTCCACTTGGCGGGTCAGGCGTTCCACGCGCGCTCGTTGTGCCTCTGTCTCCACCACTCCACTGAGATTTACGACGCCACGTTCGGTGTCGACATTGATGCGGGGGAAATTCGAGAGTCGATCGCTCGTCAACTTCGTCTGCACCGCGGTGGAAATCGATGCATCGTTCATCGTCTGGCCCGCCGTTTTTCCGGTGGTGGACTGACAGCCGCTCAGCGCCCCCAAGCACGCGAGCAACGCACACGATAGTATAACCCCTGCGGATTTAGGTTTTGAAAACATATGACCCTCCTCGATTAGACGTGGCCTGATGTTAAAATTGTACGCTATCCCATACAGCATTGGCCTAGGCAAGAGCCTAGTTTGTGTCCACCTCAATTCCGCACCACTTTTTCGACTTCCCCGGAACTGGAAGGAACGGGTATCCTACTAGTCCGACACGAAGAACGAGCTATGTTTGCAAAGAGCGATCGACGAGTGGCAGGAGGTCGCGTTCTTCGGTCATGAAGAGCACCCCAACTGCCTGCATCATGTCCTCGAAGAATTCATCCCGTGCCTGGTCATCGTCCCCTTCGGTCTGTTGCACTTGAAGGATCATCGCCTTGATTTCTTCGTTTTCCACCTCGGCCTCTTTTACCAACATCAGGCTCTGTGGCGCCAACCTCCGAATCTCCCGAAATAGGAGTGTCTTCTCCGTGTCCAAATGCGATGTCAGTTGCCGAAGAATCTGTCCCTGCAGAGCCTGTCGTGAGTCGGGAGGGGATCCGAGGTACACCTGAAACAATGCCAGGATTTGCATGTGATTGTGTTTAACCATTCGTCTGATATCGCCATATGGTAATGAGGTGTCTCTAGGTTCAGCCTGTCCCATGATCAGGTCCCCCTTAACGCAATGAGATAAATTCTGGTCGCCCACACCAGCCACTGTAGCGGTACCCGGCAAGGAATATACTGGGCAAGAACCTTGGG
>JACMLT010000299.1 GCA_014379455.1 Nitrospiraceae bacterium | reverse complement strand
CCCTGCTAGTGTCTGGCTGCTGAAAAAGGAGAGGGATGGCCCGGTGAGTCCCCTGTGCTCGCGCAACGCGCGGTCGCGGACTCCCCTCGTTGGACGCGCGCAATGGAAGATCAATCAGCCCCATCCCCTGAGAGGTGACGAGCGAGCTTGGAGGGAACATTATAAACCGTGCTCGTTCGACGCGCGCATTCGAGGATCGGCCAGGCTACCCTTGAGGAAATAAGTAGAGATGGAGCGATGCGCGCAGTTGGAGACCCTCTAGCAAGCCCCAATGAAGAAGATTAGGGGCGCAGTGGAACAATGCCTCAAGTGCGTCCCGCGAAGTCTCGCACTTTGAGATAGCCTCATTTCAGATCATGCGGTACAATTGCACACACGAAGAGGGGCAACAGTGATGAAGAATAAGCCACTCATTGAAACCAACCCGCATCTCAAGGTTCCAGCGAAATACCGGAAAGCGTTGATCGCCAATGTCGCCAGCTCGACGGCGGTCGAGACTGGAGCATCTGTCGAATCTATCGCCCGTATCCTGGCTGAGAAGAACAAGCCTGCACTGTCTAAGAAGCCGAACGGCTCTGCTCGATAACCTTTCCGAATAATCGCTCCATCGGCGCATAGTGCTTATCGAGGCCTGCATGAATCGCGGCAATGTACGCGGTCTTGCCCGTTCCCGCCATGAGGCTGAAGTCGAGTAGCGGCAGTCCTGCCTGGAGCGCCATCAAAGATGACAGCACACGAGCGAGGCGTCCGTTCCCATCACGAAACGGATGGATCAGCACTAACTCAACGTGCGTTTCCGCCAGCGCATGGACAACGTCAGCTCGATCTGCAAACGTACACGGCGTATAGCGCCGCAACACATCCCGTTCAAACTGATCCATCAAGACAGGTACCTGCGCGGCTGCTGCGAAAGGGAGGGAAGGAGTGGCACCCACATTGGTCCTGTGCTCCCGGAACGCGCACGATAAGAATGTGCTCGTTCGACGGCCGCAGTGGGACCAACATGGGTGCCACTCCAAAAAGAGGAAAAGCAAGCAAACTTGGAGGGAGCAGAAAATGGCAAGCTAGATGGGCTCCTGTGCTCACACAACACGCGGTCTCAGAAGGCCCTCGCATGGGCTACTGGCACGTCCCGGGGGATCGATTGCGAAGCAATCGGAGGGTAGGGCGGGTGAATAATATCTGCCAGTGGGTGGGTGAGAATGTCGCGCGCAGTGAAGGATAACCTGGGCACTCCGGCGAGAAAAGACGTTCGATTCCTTGCATTCAGCTTCCCGCTACTTGACCGGTCATCAAGAGAGCGATACAGTGCCTACCAATCGTATGAAACAGAAGGCTATAACGTTCGACAAACATTTTGATGCGCGAGAAGTGGCGTCCTATGGCGTCATGGAAGCCGCACATTATCTGCGCATTCCACGCACGACCATCCGGGACTGGGTCTCAGGCCGGCATTACCACAGCACTACCGGCATGCGCTTCTCCAGGCCGATCATCCAGGTGCCCGATCCTGCCATGAAGTTGCTCTCCTTCATGAACCTCGTGGAGATCCACGTTCTCGATGCCATTCGCCGCAAGCATGACATCCCATTAGAAAAAGTCAGAACTGCGATGAACTACCTCTCGAAGCAATTTCCTTCGAGGCATCCCTTGGCCGATCAGGAATTCGTTACCGATGGATTGAACCTCTTCATCAAGAAATTCAGTCAATTAATCAACATTTCCCAAGAAGGACAATTGGCCATCCAGGAAGTCCTCCAGGCGCACCTCCATCGAATCGAACGAGATCTCAAGGGCATCCCGGTCAGACTGTATCCGTTCACGCGGAAACGCGACCTCCAAGAAGAGCCCAGGGCCGTCGTCATCGACCCACAGGTTTCCTTTGGCCGACCTGTGCTGGCAGGCACCGGCATTCCAACGGCCGTGATCGCGGAACGCTATAAGGCCGGTGAATCCGTGGACGACTTGGCAGAGGATTATGGACGGCGGCGGCTCGAAATCGAAGAAGCCATCAGGTGCGAACTCTCCGTCGAAGCGGCCTGAGACGCCCGTCTTCTTCCTCGATCGTTTTCTAGGGAAGAACCGTGTCGCCACAGCGCTCCGCCAGGCCGGCGCCACGCTCCACATCCACGACGACCACTTTCCCCCCGATGCCAAAGATGAAGACTGGCTCGCCGAGGCCGGGCAGCGCGGCTGGATTGTCCTGACCAAAGACCATCGCATCCGGTATCGACACGTTGAACGGTTGGCGCTCATGAAGGCAGGCGTCGCAGCATTTATCCTGACATCAGGCGATCTGCAAGGCGAAGAAATGGCTCAGATCTTCGTGAAGGCACTCCCCCGCATCTCCCGGTTTCTGAAGAACCACACGAAACCGTTCATTGCCAAGGTCGCAAAGGACGGCTCAGTCTCGCTGCTCTTTCAATGAGTCAGAGCCATCGGCTTGCGAGCGGGTCGCAAATTTTCCACGGAATGCGCGGGCTCAGAAGGTGAGGCGTAGGAGTGTGAGGAGCTTTCTTTGCTCCCGGAGCGCGCGCCCTCAGAAGGGCCTCGCTCGACGGCCGCAGTCGAAAGTTCCACACACCCCTACTTGGTTTGCGGGTGTACTGGGAGAAAGTAAGCGTTGACGCGCGCAGTGAAGACCACACACCAGCCGCCTCGCTAAATGCGGAAACGGGTAAAGAGTTGAGCTCTCGTGTTGCCCGTCTCGCTTGTTCCGCCTGTCGCTCTTGTTCCTCTGGTTCATTTGGTTCGTCTGGTCTATCTGGTTTCTCTAGCTTATTTGGTTGCCTGCTGGGTTTGCCGGTCCAGCCAACAAGACAGACCAAATAGACCAAATAAACAAGATGGACCAGACCAACCACGTCTCACGTCAAAGAAACTATACGCGCAGTGAAGGACAGTCTGGCGAGGGTGTGAAGTCCACGGTCAAGCAATGACCTCGGCCCATCTTGGCTCCATATTTCTCTCTTCACAGTAATTTGGTCTAGCCGTTGAGGTAAGCATTGTCAGCTATCCTGGCATGGGTATACCATCCTGGACAAAGCCATAAGAACTATGGAGATTTACATGACTGATAACAGTGATCGTCTCTATGAAGAAGTCACAATCGAGTCCTGGGAAGAATTGAAGTACTATTCCGAATGTAGAAATCTTAATGCTTCAGATGAAAAAAAGTGGAGTCGATGGATCTTCAGGGGACACAAATGCGCCAGTTGGCACCTCTCTACAACGATTGAACGAACGTTACGAGATCGGTTTGACATAGATTTATCGGAGGCTTGGAAGTGGGAACGTCGCCTCAGTCGAGAGTTCATGCGTAAGGCACAAGGGCATATTACTAATCCACCGAGGGCCACAGACTACATGGAGTGGCTCGCAGTGATGCAACACTATGGCGCGCCGACCAGATTACTAGACTGGACATACTCCTTCTGGGCGGCCGTCTTTTTCGCACTAGATGATGCGAAATTCTCGAACGCGAAGTCTTGTGCTGTGTGGGCTCT
>JACMLT010000035.1 GCA_014379455.1 Nitrospiraceae bacterium | reverse complement strand
GGTAAAGGAAGTCAATTCTCCTCGCTGGTGGAGCGTCTCGGGGGAGCGTCAAAAGTCCTCGAGATCAACATGTACAAGCACTCGCAAGCGTCGCTGTGTTTGGTGTTGCCGCCTGTTGGCAATGCTCGCGCGGCGATACTTCTCTTGGAGTGCATCGAGCACTTCACGAGGTCCGCGCTTTTTGGCAATCGGAAAATCCAAATACAGGTGTGTTCACCAGGAAGGATCGACGCGCGTCGCTCGGCGCTGCTCGCGATGGGATTTTACCTCGGGTCGGACACGCTCCGACGCTACGCCGTGGGGGACCTTGAGACAACAGTCAGTAGAGATGCACGCTATCGACGAGGGCAACGCCTAGTCATCTACGACGCGGGAGGAGATTTCGAGCGCGGCTTCGAGTGGTGGGAGAGGTCCGGCAACGGCAAGGATCGTCTTATCCGGCTCCAACTGCCATTCGAAAACGGTCGTAGCGATCTGCTCACCGGTAACGGCAGTAGGTTGGACATCGAGAACATCAATCTCGTTGCGACGCTGCTTATCCATGCCGAGCACCAAGGCTATTGGAGTAAGCTCGGCGAGCAGTTTGAGGAGGATATGGAAGCTCTGCTCAATCGGCATCTGCTTGCCGGTTTGGTCGATGCGCCATGGGTCCGGACTGGCGACGCTGAAAGTGCCGACGACATGAAATTCTTTAGCGCTCTCCAGGAGCTAGTCGCGGTTGTTTTCGAAGAGTCTGTACGCGTCAAGAAAAAATCGAGCATTCTTTTTTCAAGGTGGCACGAAATACCAGCGAGGTCATCCCGTGGCATCCTGCATGAAATGCAGTCGTTGCTCAAAAAGTACCGCGCTGAAATAGTCAGGCAATCCCGCCTGCTCGACAAAGGAGATCGCACATGAGGCGCGCTCACCAACCCGGCTCACAGCCTATCGACATTCCAGAAGTGATTCCGAATCCTGCTGTAGTGCCAAAGCCAGAGCCCGCTCCGAGAGAACCCGCTCCAAAGGAGCCGGTCAAGATTCCGGAGAAGGTCCCTGCTGGTATTGTCTTACCTGCCGTTGGCAGCGCCACTCTGCAGAGGTAGGTGGGCGACCCTGTTCCAACCTTGGCTGTTTGCATATATCGTCAGTGTACCAGCCGATCGCTTGCCTGCAAGTGAAAGCGCCTGGTGCGGGTTCTCTTACTCGGTGCCGGTGGCGGGGAGTTCGTCTGACGGTGGGGGATTGTCGTGGCGGCAAGGGCGCAACACGTTCAGGAACCGTGCGGCTTGCGCTCTGCCAAAAGCCGCCTGATCCGATCGACAACCGTTTGGGGCTCATAGGGCTTGGACAGGGTCGGACCGTTCTCGCACAGTTCTGCCGCGACATCGGCCGCACGCTCGATGTTGCCTACGAGCATGATGTCAAGTTCAGGACGGTTGGCGCGGACCCACTGTGATACGGCGAACCCATCGATGCCAGAACCGAGTTGAACGTCGCTGAACACAACGTTGATCGCTAAGTCCGGCTGTTGCAAGACAATGACGGCTTCCTCACCCGTGGCTGCTTCAATGACCCGAAACCCGCAGTCGCGGAGGTACTCGCAGATGACCATTCTCACCAAGACTTCGTCCTCGACGACGAGAACGATCTGCAAGGCATCACTTGAAGTTTGGGGATCCGTCACTGCCAAGCAGCCCCTTGATGCGCTCTACTAGTCTGTCGAACGCGTACGGTTTTCCAAAGAAGGCATCGGCCAAGCCAGGAGAAGGCCGGGCAGGGGCGTTGCCCGAGGTAACGATGATCTTGAGGCTTGGCCTCATCTGGCGCGCGATCTGGGCAAGTGCCAACCCATCCGTTGACCCTGGCATTTGAATATCGGTGAACACGAGATCGACCGTGGCGGAGCTCGCGAGAACCGTCAGGGCTTCATCACCCGTCGCGGCCTCGATCACGTCCAATCCAGCTGAACGCAACGCGTCTGCCACCGACAAGCGAATGAGCACGTCGTCTTCGACGACAAGAACAGTTGGCTTGCGAAGTGAAATCCCCGGATTGTTGGCGGCAGCTGCCATTGTGCCCCCTCCTGGGCATTGCAGCACCAAGCCGGCTACTTCGTTCCACGTGGATACAGAAAATTGCCACGGTCGTGTCGTTGCGGCTATTCGGTGCCGGTGGCGGGGAGTTCTGATGGTGGGGGATTGTCGTTGGTCGGGGTCGGGAATGGGGACAGGTGCCGTCGCTGCTCTGCTGGGCCCCTCCTCGTTTATGTGCTACCCCCAATGCACCGTCCCAGGGGGCAAGAGTCCCGGTCACGCAGCGGAGGACACTATGGGTAGCAAATCTGACCAGATCAAAGGCTTGGCAAATCAGGCCGCTGGCAAGCTGAAACAGGGCGTTAGCAAGATCACTGGCTCCAAAGAGACGCAGGCCAAAGGCGCGGCTCAGGAGCTGAAAGGCAAGGCGCAGCAGACAATGGGAAAGGGCAAATCAGCCGTCAAAGACACGGCCAACAAGGTGGCCGACAAGGCCAACAAGAAGCTCTGATGATTGGGGCGGGCGGCTGACTTCACGGATTGCCCACAGGAGAGCATCATGAACACGAGGACACTTCTAATCATACTCATCATAATCCTGGTTCTGGGTGGCGGTGGCTACTATGGCCAGGGGCGCTGGTTCTAGGCTTCGGCATCCACCCGACACAAACGCGCGTCACGGATTTTGGAAGAGGAGAGGCGCGCGGTTGGGCCGCGGTCGTGGGATTGGTATTGGCTGAACCCGACGCGGCCGGGTGACCGAGAAGTTCCGTGGCGTCCTGGTTGACGTGTTCAAGATTCCCGGACGCGGGACTTTGCTCGCTTTCGCGGATGGATGGTCTGGTTGGGTCAGGGCGGGAGAAAAAATAACGGTCGGGCACGGAGCTTGATTGGCGCTTGGGGCCGTGTACTGGTTTGTGCGCTGCAGTGTGATCGACCCTCTAGTGTATGTAAGGAGCACTTGTTACGGTAGACTTCTATTCGGGTTGACAGAGCCGAAGGGGAGAGACAATGCAAGGCTATCAGATGCCTCTGGCGATCGCGCTCGCGGTCGGCATTGCAGCCACAGCGTATGCCCAGGAAACGCCGCAGGTCCTCAAGCTGCCTGATCAGATCGAGTGGAAAGCTCCGCCTATGGTTGGGGGCGCGAGCACGGCAATCCTCTACGGTGATCCGACGAAACCTAGTGTATACGTGACGCGCACGAAGTTTCCGGCAGGCTTGAAGGGTCTGCCACATACACATCCCGACGAGTGGCGCACGGTCGTGGTCCTATCCGGCACAATCTACTTCGGCCTCGGCGATACGTGGGACGAGGGCAAGCTCAAGCCGTATCCCACCGGCACGTTCTTCTCCGAGCCAAAGGATACGCCGCACTTCGTCTGGGCCAAGGATGGCGAGGTAGTCGTCCAGGTCACGGCCATGGGTCCGACGGGGACGAAGATGATCCCACCAAAGTAGGCCTTCGTCCTTCGAGACTAACGGCTGCTCTCTACCGCCTCGATGGCCATCGCGGCAACGCGATGCGTTGCAGCTCTGCGCGCGGTGGGGATAGGGGAGTTTAGGTCAGCGCTCGTCTGCAAGGAGCGTCCAGGATGCTCGGCACGGGGGACTTCCTTGAAGGGTTGACTTGACAAATTGGGGATGTGTGGTCTCGGCAGGATTTAAGGGGCCCAGGACGTTGGGGGCATAGAATTAGTATAGCGCACCGGTGCTCGCGAGCTCAGCGGGCTGCGCGTCTGCGGATCGCCACACTCATTCTTTATTCCCAGTAGCGGAGCGAACGCACGGCGGAGTGTTCTGAGATGAAAGGGAAACCTTCGGTTGCCTTGGTCGACGACGAAAGACACATCGTGGCGTCGCTCGGCATTGTGCTTGAAGCAGCGGGGTTCCATGTTCGGGGCTACACCGATACAGCTTCGGCG
>JACMLT010000298.1 GCA_014379455.1 Nitrospiraceae bacterium | reverse complement strand
TCGGCGCATCTTCACACGGTTTGAAAAGCTCGATGTCATGTTCGTCGCGTTCATCAATTTTGCGCTAATCGTCGAGGCCTTGCGCTAAGTGTTAACAGGACCTAGTTCATGCCCTTGACCAAGTTTGGCTTGGTATAGTCCGTTCCATAGTCTGACTTGTTGCCAACTCCATTGCCCCATCCCGGCTGTGGTTCGCACTGCCAGCAGGGAGCGGATCCGGTGTATTCACCAATCGAACTGGTGATACCGGAATCGATCTTGCCCGGAAGCACTGCGCCGGCGATGCCGCCGGTAATCCCGCCACGATTTGTTGCAATCGATCGCTCATTCTCAGGGTCTGGACGTTGTCCCAGTCCACCGAACCCCTGTCTGGTATCAGCAATATGAATGACATACGCCTCCAGCACGAGTTTCTTCCCTGTGCCGAACGGTTGGTCCGTCGTTGTCTGTTCCCTGACTTGGATACTGACGTCGTCCCCGACATTGACTTCTTTGAGGCTCTGAAGATTCGAATGCTCATCGATCAGTAGGGTCATGACTGTCCGAGCCCCATACCCTGCCTTACCTTCCTGCCCTTGGTCAAATATCTTTCCTGCCCCACCTGTTTCAATCATAAGCCGATGCTGTGCCAAATCAAGCGCAAACACCCGGCCATACACCGTCTCTGGCTGAGATAACCGATCGAGGAACTGGGTTCGATCGAAGGTGGTCACACGAGTACTCGACCCAGAAACATCGCCAACCCCTTCACCCACACCCATGCCGGATTGGTTAGACTGCAGTCGCTCTTGAGCGATTGCCATACTTGCGGCGCCGACAAAAATAATTGCCGCTCCCAGTGCCAACACGTTACGCATGTGCTGCCTCCTCGGTAAGATTGAGAGAATGAAAGAATGAAGTGACGTGGCGGACACTAAGATGAAACCATCTATAACTTGACGTTGTTCATCACCCTAATGCCCGCGAACTATAGGCTACCCATATCGACAAGTCAACTGAATCTTATACGGAATATGATGCAATTCAGCCCTGTGCGTCATCCGATGATCGTCCAGCGCCAGCACACACTCCGGACATACGAACCGCTCTCTTATGAACCGATGGTGCCCAGAGGGAGGGTCGAACTCCCACTCTCTTGCGAGAACCGGATTTTGAGTCCGGCGCGTCTGCCAGTTCCGCCATCCGGGCATACAACGTTACAGTCGAATCTTCTTAGCACGAAGCCATAGGCGGGTCAATCTGCACCCTCTTTATATTCGCACGACTGCAATGTTACAATTATTCTTCACCACTCACCTCATAACTGTATTCGGGAGGATTCTCATATTATGGCAGACGTTCAATGCGTCACGTGTGGACAAGCGGGAGAAATAATCACCGACCCCCTCTTCATGGGAAGACTTGAATCCGAGATCAAATCCAAAGTCTGCAAGTCTTGCTGGAAAAAATGGGAAGGCATGCGGGTGATGGTCATTAACGAGTATCAGGTCAATCTAGGTGAAGAAAGTGGCAGGGACCTCGTGAAGAAACAGATGAAGGCATTTCTCAAGCTAGGTGAGCAAACGGATACAGGAAAACTTGATCAGAACTATCGCCCGCCCGCCTAAGCCGAACCGCTCTGCGTCGGGCAAGTAGGTTTCAGACAACGCCTGTGATCGTCGAGGCCTCTGTGAATTTCTCCTGCGATCTCACAGGCTTCGTTGACAGTACGACTTCTGAAATGCTACATTTCAACGGTTTCGATCCATCCACGATAATCGACATCTCCTCACAACTCGTTACGGAGAGAGACGGGGTAAGGGTTGGTTCATGATTACACAGATGCATGTTAAAGGGTTGATGTTCGACCCCTATAATAACGCTTACATCGTGGTGCTACGTGACGAAGAGCATTCCGACATGCTCCCCATTTGGGTCGGCAAGTCAGAGGCCGGTGCAATCAGCATGTCGCTGGAAAATGTGACGCCTCCCCGACCGATGACACACGACTTCATGATGTCATTCCTTGATGCCTTCAATGCAAAAGTCATCAGCGTGGTCATTACAGACCTGTCAGAGCATACCTATTTTTCGAAAATCCACCTGATGTATGAAGACTCAGAATACACGGTCGACGCCAGGCCTAGCGATGCGATTGCACTAGCACTCCGGAGCAATGCGCCGGTATTTGCGAATAATTCCGTCATCACCAAACAGAGTTCCGAAGAGCTTGAACAGTGGCTGGAAAATCTTAAACCGGAAGATTTTGGAAAACTCGACTCCTGAGTCCGCACGAAAGAATTATGGATACCGTCGATCAACCCAACGAACAAGGCTCGGTAGAATACCGGGTGGATCGTATCCTGGAAGAGGCCAACACCGATACGAGGATCATCGTCTTAGCACGTCAGGACGGCAGCCTTGACACATTTCCGATTTGGGTCGGAGCTGCAGAAGGTAATGCCATTAAATTAGCGCTCGATACCATGATCACACCACGGCCCATGAGCCATGACTTGATCAAGAGTTTTGCTGAACACTTGAGTATCACGATCCAACGCGTCGTCATTACGGACGTCAAGAGCAGTACGTATTATGCGACAGTGCATGTCGCGAACAAAGGCCTGGAGCGGACAATCGATTCCAGACCCAGCGATGCGATTGCGTTGGCCCTTCGGGCGCCTTGCCCGATTTACATTACCCAAGACGTGTTGAAGCGGAGGAGTACGACGAATCTCGACGCCTGGCTGGCAAAGCTGGAGTCGAAAGATATCGGCGCGCCGGAAGTGCAAGAAACCTAAGTCACTCGATCGTGAAAGAACGGAGAGAATAATGTTGAGCTACATGCAAAAGCCGTTAGATGTGCAGGAAAAATGGTACCTCGTGGATGCGGAGGGGAAAACGCTGGGCCGATTAGCAGCCCGCGTCGCCGGAATGTTGCGCGGTAAACACCGGCCGACCTTTACTCCCCATGTGGACATGGGTGACCATATCGTCATCGTGAATGCGGAGAAGATTCATCTGACCGGCAACAAAATGGTCGCGAAACTCTATCGCCGCCATAGCGGCTTTCCTGGTGGACTTAAAACTGCAACCGCGCAGCACGTCTTCCGGAAGGATCCGACAGAACTCTTGACTAAAGCGATCGAAGGGATGCTTCCCAAAAACCCGCTGGGGAATCATATGGCAAAGAAGCTTCGCGTCTACGTCGGTCCCACCCATCCGCATCAGGCGCAACAGCCGGAACCCATTACCCTGTAGACACCACACGGACGAAGAAGGAGATATCTAAGCATGGCAGTAGCAACTCAATATGCAACCGGACGACGAAAGTGCGCCATTGCGAGAGCCTGGGTCACGGGGAGGGCGGGCGATATCACGATCAATGAACAACCGATCGAGAAGGCGTTCCCGAGGCTGACCCTGCGGCAGATTATTCAGTTCCCGCTCGAAATTGGCGGTGTCATGGGGCAGTACTCGATCAAGGCCACGGTGCAAGGTGGCGGGCAGGTCGGCCAAGCCGGCGCCCTGCGTCATGCCATCGCGCGCGCGTTGGTGGAACTCAACCAACCCCTCCGTACACCTTTGAAGAAGGAAGGCTTGCTGACCCGCGATTCGCGCGTCAAAGAGCGGAAAAAGTACGGACAGAAGGGTGCAAGAAAGCGGTTCCAGTACTCAAAACGATAAACATCGGAGCCACAGTCAGAAAAAGGGAAGGCTCCACGCCTTCCCTTTTTTTGTGCCCGTGGCACACATGGCAGGTGATACAGATGAAAAAGGTACGCGTCGCCATTGCAGGGGCCAGTGGATATGCCGGAGCGGAGCTCGTTCGCTTGGCTGCCCTCCACCCGCACTTCGATCTTCACGCTGTCACGTCTGAGAAGTCCGCCGGAGTTCCCGTGGCAACAGTCTTTCCAAGTCTGGCGGGCCTGGTGCCTCTCTCGTTTCAAGCACTCTCACCCGAAGCCTTAGCAGAACGGGCAGATGCGGTCTTTCTAGCCCTTCCCCATACCAAATCGTTAGAGCCGGTTTCCGCCTGTCTCAACACCGGTAAACTGGTGGTGGACCTCAGCGCCGATTACCGGCTCACGGATCCCGCCATCTATGAACAATGGTATAACACGCCGCATACCTATCCGGGATTGCTGAAGGATGCCGTCTACGGACTTCCGGAATTACATCGTGCTGCCATTGCCAAGGCGAGACTCGTCGCGTCACCAGGCTGTTACCCAACGGCAGCGGTTCTACAATTGGCGCCATTGTTCGCCCGGGATCTTGTACAACCGCACACCGTCGTCATCGATGCGAAGTCCGGCGTGTCTGGAGCTGGGCGAAGCCCGGCGCTCCCCTACCATTTCCCTGAGGCCCATGAATCCTTAGAGCCCTACAAAATCGGAGGGCACCGCCACATTCCTGAAATCGAACAAGAACTCGGCAGGCTCCTTCAACAAGCCACTCAACCATCGAATACAGTGGCCGCACAGCCGATCGTGACATTCACCCCGCACCTCGTCCCGATGAACCGTGGCATCTTTAGCACCGCCTACTGCAAACTGAAGAGTCCGATGTCGCTGCCGGACCTGCGCGCGTTGTATCGAGACTTTT
>JACMLT010000034.1 GCA_014379455.1 Nitrospiraceae bacterium | reverse complement strand
TACCCCAGTTCATACCGATATTCCTCGACGATCGTATTCGCCAACAACTTCTCACACATGGCCTTCACTGCGGCATCGGCTTTCGCCTTATCCGTTTCAGTCACATCGACTTCCATGTACTTCCCGACTCGGACATTGCACGCATTCTTGAACCCCAGTGAGTCGAGCGCATGCTCAATCGCCTTCCCCTGCGGATCCAAAATTCCCTGTTTCAATGTGACGTGAATTTTTGCTTTCATGATTATTCTCGCTTTACTCCATGCTACTCAGATTTTAGTCACGCAATATCTGAACCCTTCCCAAGTGTCTCCAGCCGAGACATCCTTCACCACATCAATAATCCGAGCGCCATTGCCCCTAAGAAATACTTCAACCTCAGTTCGCTCGATCCCATACATTTGCATCACAGGCTGTTGCACTGGATCCTTGAGATCCACATACCAGCTCCATAGTACTTCCGGCACATTTCGCTTGAAGTTCTGCTTAAACCATATAAATCTCGAGGGAGTCTCAGGAGCAGGCACCGCCTCGATTGTTGATTCACGATGCCGAGGCGGCCCCAGGTTTCTGCTCGGCAATTGGAAAATCAACACGCCTTCAGGCTTGAGCAGACGCAGAAATTCCTTGATGTAGGATTTCGCATACTCAGGCTTCATATGCTGAAGTACAATATTGGTATAAATAAAATGAAACTCCAGATCTGGAAAGAGCCTCAGATTGTCTTGGTCGTTGACGCGATAGGTGCAGCGTGCGCCAAATCGGTTATACTGTTTGGCGAGCATTACCATTGATGGTGCAATATCGACTCCGACTACCTCATCAAAATAGCTAGCCAGTGCCTGTGTAAGCCGCCCCACACCACAACCAAAGTCGAGCGCCCGACCTCGTTGCTGAAGGAGGCCTAATTTCTGAGCGTATTCTATGACGCAAGCGATTTCTTGCCGTCCTCGTTCAAAGAACTCGTCGAAGCTCCATTTGTTACTCTTCTTGCCGTCCTCCGAAATAATCGACCAGAGCGGATCCTGCTTGCCAAATTGGTTCCAATGCTTTTGCAGTTCTTTCAATTCCATGGCGCCTCCTTGTCTAGGAGATCTGATCACCCCCCGCAACTGAAGAACAGGCGGTTTCAACCTCCTAACAATCGTCGCTGTACTCAGCGTCCCTCTTCTTCCGATTTCTTGGTGAGGCTATTGATATACCGCCTGATCCATAAAATCCCCGCAGCCGTCCCGATCCCAGCCAAGGCCAGCGCCACCATGGGCCAGCGCCAACGTGATCCATCCAGACGATAGGCCAGAACAGCCACCGGTGCCGTGGAGACCAAGATGGCCGCCACCAATGCATAATTCATGAACCATCCCCGAAACCCCTTCACGATTCTCCTCTCTTCACTTCCCTTTTCCCTCCCATAAAAGAAGGATTGAGAAGCTCCAGAGGGGATGGAGGGGGTTGGCTTCGACTGCGCACATCGAACGAGCACTGTCTCACCATGCGCGTTCTGCGAGCAAAGAAGCCTGCCCCTCCATCCCCTACCCGCACACTCTTCTCAGCACTTCTTGATACGCCTCTTCAATTTTTCCCAAATCCTTCCGAAACCGATCCTTATCCATCGATTCCTTTGTGGTCAGATCCCACAAACGGCAGGTATCCGGTGAAATCTCATCGGCCAGAATCAGCTGGTCCTTGTGCAGCCCAAATTCCAACTTGAAGTCGACGAGAATCATCTGTCGCTCACGGAAGAACGGCTGCAACAGACTGTTGACCTTCAACGCGAGCCTTTTGATCTCCGTCATATGTTCTGCCGTCGCCAACTTCATCAATCGAATATGCTCATCGGCAATCAAGGGATCGCCCAGCGCATCGTTCTTGTAATACCACTCCACGATAGCCGGTTCGATCGGGTCACCTTCTTTCAATCCCAGCCGCTTCGCTAAACTGCCTGCCACGACGTTCCGCACCACGACTTCGACCGGCACGATAATGACCTTCTTCGTGAGCAGTTCCCGGTCACTGAGGCGCTCAATAAAATGTGTCGGCACACCGGCCTGTTCCAGCAACCGGAAGAGCCGCTCGGACACTTTGTTATTGATAATGCCCTTCTCGACGATAGTTCCACGCTTCTGTGCGTTGAACGCCGTCGCATCGTCCTTGAAATACTGGACGACTTGATCCGGCTTATCCGTCGCAAAGACTTTCTTGGCCTTACCTTCGTAGAGTAGTGCGCCCGTTGGCATCGGTTGTCCTCAAACCACAGTCAAAATTATTGAGCCAACACCTCAATGATCTCGTCTAAGGATCTGACCGTTCCCAGCAACGTCGGATGACCGAAACGACGATTATGCCGGAACTCCTTCACCTTCTCCAATGCCAACATCAAGCTTTGAAAGTCCTCCAGCCGCGACGTTTCGAAATAGGTGATGAAGTCCAGATCGTAGAGTCCGGTCGCATGATACAGCTTTCGCTTCACGGTCTTGCTATAGGGCAACGCGGCTTCGGTATGCTCCTGCATCATCGCTCCACGCTGTTCTTGCGACAGAGACCACCAATCCGCATCCTTCCGAATAGGGATCACGATCACGTAGGGCTTGGGACCTAGCTCGCTGGGGAGCTTCAGCTCTGCCTTGAGGTTGTCCGGCATGCCAGGCACATAGTTAGCCTTTTTCGTCAGGCCGGAAAAGATTGTGCTGCCGGTCAGGTGCTTGCCAAAGAGACTGCCTTGAAGATCCAGAAGAAATTGTTGGGTCTCACGCAACTCAATTGCGTGTACACGAAAGAGCAAGTCTGCATGATCGGATAGTCCGCGAAGCAGATAGACATCGATCGCTAGTTTCTCTCGATGCTGCTCAACCACTCCCTTCAGAATGGTCAATTGCGCGATGCGAACTGCCTGATCCTGCTTCCCCCAAGCTTCATCGAGACTATACGAGGCAAAGGTGCCATAGACGCCCGGTTCGCTGAGCAGCTTGTCGCGGTCAGCCGCCTTAACGGCCGGAACCGTTACCAACCAAAGAACCAGCACAGCAAGAGTCATCAACGTAACAATCCATCGTCTCATCGCTTTCTTCCCTTCCCTGATTTCCGGACTCCCGATCCGAACACCCGGCCAAAAATCTTGTCGAGGTGACGCAGATAGTACTTCGGATCGAAACAGCGTTGAATCGCCCCTGCCGTAAGATGTTTTGCAATGAAGGGATCCTTGCGGAGTAATCCCTGTAGGTCCCCCGCCCCTTTCCAGGAAGCCATGGCATTGCGCTGAACCGCCTCATACGATTCCTTGCGCTGCGCACCCTTCTCAATGAGCAACAGCAGCAACCGCTGCGAATACACTAATCCCCCGGTGAGATCGAGGTTACGTTTCATCCTGTCAGGGTAGACCACCAAATGCTTGATGACGTCGGTGATCCGCGCCAACATATAATCGATCAGGATCGTACTGTCCGGCATAATCACGCGCTCGACGGAGGAATGGCTGATGTCACGCTCGTGCCACAGCGCGACGTTCTCCATCGCCGCAAGGCTATTACTTCGCACGACGCGCGCCAGCCCACAGAGATTCTCCGAAGCAATCGGGTTCCGCTTGTGCGGCATGGCCGAAGATCCTTTCTGCCCTTCTGAGAAATACTCCTCCGCTTCGAGCACCTCCGTCCGTTGCAGATGGCGAATCTCCGTCGCAAACTTTTCGATGCTCGCAGCCAACAGCGCCAACGCCGAGGCATAGGCGGCATGGCGATCTCGCTGCACGATTTGATTCGAGATGGGGTCCGGTGTGAGCCCCAGCTTGGCACAGACGTATTCCTCCACTTCAGGCCCTTGATGTGCGAACGTCCCCATGGCACCGGAAAGCTTCCCCACCGCAATGTCCAGCCGAACGTGCCTCAGCCGGTCCCGGTGCCGGCAGGCTTCTTCGTGCCAAATAGCCAGCTTGAAGCCGAACGAGATCGGTTCGCCATGAATGCCGTGCGAGCGGCCAACCATCACCGTATGTTTGTATTTCAACGCTTGCCGCTTCAACACAGCGATCAGCTCGTCAAGATCCTCGAGAATGAGGTCGAGCGCCTCCGTCATCTGCACAGCCAAGGAGGTGTCGACAATATCCGATGAGGTCAGCCCCATGTGGAGAAACCGATGCTCCGGCCCAACCGATTCCAGCAGCGATTCGAGAAAGGCAATGACATCATGCTTCGTCACCTTCTCGATTCTGGCGATGCGTTTCACATCGATGCTGGCCTTCTTCCCGATACGAGCCGCGGTGCCGCGCGGGACCTGTCCCGTCCGTTCGAATGCTGCACAGGCGGCCAGTTCGACGGCGAGCCAGATCTCGTACTTCCGTTTCAATTCCCAGATGGCTTTCATCCTGGGACGGGTGTAGCGGTCAATCATAGCGGCCTTGTGAGACGTGAAACGCAAGAGAGAAAACTGTTCGTTCTAGATTTCAACGTCTCACCTTTCACGTTTTACCTTTTACGCCTGCCGCTTCGGTTCGCTTGGCAGCCAGCGTCAATTCCTTGTTCAAGATTTGATCCAGAATGCCGTTCACGAACTTCGACGCATCGTCGTCGCCGAAACTTTTCGCTAATTCGATGGCTTCATTCATGGTCACCTTGGCTGGCACGTCATCCATCCACAGTAATTCATAGGCGCCGGCACGGAGGATATTGCGGTCCACAATCGGCATGCGACTGACTTTCCAATTGGTGGCGTATTTGCCAACAACGGCATCCAGTTCCTTTTTCTTTTCCAACACCCCGGCCACGAGCCGTTCGGCAAAGGCCTTCACCTCATCCGTGGCCTCGTTCTCCTTCCAGAACATATCCAGCCACAGGCCCGGCTTGCCGTGAATATCGTACTGAAACAAAATCTGGAGCGCGCGCTCCCTGGCATGATGGCGTGATCCCATGGCTACTTGCGCTCTCGCGGCGCCCGTTTCTTGGCTTTTCGGACTCGCGGAACCTCAGCGCTCGGCGGAATCTCCTCGCCTACCCGCAATAGACGCATGACCGTCGCCATTTCGATGGCGGACTTGGCCGCCTCTCCTCCACGGTTGAACTTGGTCGGATCGGACCGCTCGATCGCTTGCGCAATCGTATGCGTCGTCAGCACCCCAAAGATGATCGGCACATCGGCATCCAGCGCCGCCTGCCCGATCCCACGACTGGCCTCTGCGCTGATGTAATCGAAATGCGGCGTGTCGCCTTGGATGACCGCCCCCAGGCAAATGACCGCATCGAACCGCTTCGTCCGTGCCATCGTCCGAGCCACCAAGGGAATCTCAAACGCCCCTGGCACCCGCACCGCTTCGATGTCGTCAGCCTTCACCCCGTGTGAGGTCAAGCCGTCGACACAGGAACTCAGCAGTTTGCTCGTGACAAACTTGTTAAACCGCGCGACGACAATCCCAAACCTCAACCCCATCGCATCCTGGGAGCCTTTATGCTGCTTCATATCTTCGTTTCTTCCACTTCAGCACATACGCCATGAACTGGGGAACGACCAGCTTGTCCTACAACCGCGCGCGTCGAGCGACCACCGCTTCATCGTAAGGGCTTCGCGAGCAAAGAAGGGCGGGCAGGCCGTTCCCCCATCTCACACCTTTTTCAGAATGTGCCCCATCTTATTCTTCTTCGTGCGCAGATACTTCAGGTTCGCGGCGCGCGGCTGAATCTCGATCGACACACGCTCCACCACCTTTAATCCATACCCTTCGATGCCGACGATCTTGCGCGGATTATTCGTGATGAGTCGGATCTGGTGTAGCCCGAGATTGACAAGGATCTGCGCCCCAACCCCATAATCGCGCAGGTCCGCCTTGAACCCCAGCTTCGCATTCGCTTCCACAGTATCGCACCCCTGATCTTGCAACCCATAGGCTCTGATCTTGTTGAGCAAACCGATGCCGCGCCCTTCCTGATTCAAATAGAGCAGCACTCCGCGTCCTTCTTTTTGAATCACCTCCATCGCTTTGTGCAACTGATCCCGGCAATCGCATCGTAACGAGCCGAGGGCATCGGCCGTCAAACAGCCTGAGTGCACGCGCACCAGCGTCGGATCGCCTCCCTCTACACGCCCTTTCACCAGCGCAATATGCGTCACCCCATCCAATTCGTTTTCAAACGCCACGGCTTCAAAATCGCCGAACATTGTTGGCAGCAGCGCACTGGCCATCTTCCGCACAAAGGGCTCCCGCTGCATGCGGTATTCGATGAGCGCCTTGATCGTCACCATCTTCAACTTGTGCGCTTTCCCAAATTTCCCGAGTTCCGGCACGCGCGCCATCGTGCCGTCCTCGTTCATAATTTCGCAAATCACACCGGCAGGAATAAGCCCGGCCAGCCGGGCCAGATCGACCGATCCCTCGGTCTGCCCCGCCCGCTTCAACACGCCGCCTTGTTGTGCTTTTAATGGAAAAATGTGGCCAGGTCGCGCCAGATCGCCGGGTTTGGACTTGGGATCAATTGCCACATGAATCGTCGTGGCTCGATCCGCAGCCGAGATGCCCGTTGTAATATCTTTCCTGGCATCGATCGACACCGTAAAGGCCGTGCCGAAGGTTGCCGTGTTCTCCACGGCCTGCGGCGGGAGATGGAGTTCTTCCACTCGCTGGGGCGTCAGGGCGAGACAGATCAACCCCCGGGCATGGCGGGCCATGAAGTTGACGGCCTGAGGGGTGACGTGTTGGGCAGCCATAACCAGATCGCCTTCGTTCTCGCGATCTTCGTCATCCACCAGGATGATGAGTTTACCCTGTTTGATGTCTCGAATGGCGTCTTCGATGCTATGAAAAGGTGTGGCCATAATTCCCATACTGTGAGACCGTCAGTGATCAGCTCTCAACGGAGGGTCAATTTATCATTTAAATTTGCAGATGTAACAAAATATTTTTGCCTATCACGATCAACAAGGAACCCCTTCAGGAGGAAGATCCCGCCACAGAGACGACCCGACTCCGCAATGCGACGATCACCGTTCCCCAGGCACAGACACCACATCCCGCGAAGAGCCAGAGCCCTGTATCGTAGCTCTCGGTAAACCCCTTCATGGTTGCGGTCACGATAGGCAAGAGAAATCCCCCGAAACCGCCGGCCGCTCCCACCACACCCGATGCGAGGCCGATGTCTTTCGGAAACCATTCGGCCACTAATTGAAAGACCGCGCCGTTCCCAAATCCCATCGCACCGGTCGCGAGCACCATCATGGTCACAGCCACAGGGAGCGATGGACTCGTCACAGCCACCAACGACCCAACAATGACCGGCAACGCATAATAGAGGGTCCTGAGTCCCCCCAGCCGATCAGCAACATAGCCCCCCACGGGGCGAACCAGGCTACCGAACAGCCCACATACCGCAGCGATGGTGCCGGCCATGACCGCATCCAGCTGATAGAGGTCGTGCAACAGCAACGGCAGCAGGCTGCAGAACCCGACAAACCCGCCGAATGTGACGGCATACAAGAAGCAGAGCCAATAGGCAGACCGGCGGCGGATGAGTTCCGCCGCATTGCGCCACCACTCGGCGCGACGGGATGCCACGTTCGACTGCCTCCGCGGCACAAGAAGCATGAACAGCACCAGTGTGACGACGACGATGCTGGCCATCACCGCGCAGACCTGGTGCCAATCCATCACGGCAACCCATCGCGGCGCAAGAAACAGGATCAGCACCGTACCGACATTCGCTGACGCAGTCAGGCCCAATACGAATCCCTGCGCTGCCGGTGGATAGGCTCGCCCGACAATCGGCAACGAGACCGCAAAACTTGCACCAGCAACGCCAAGAAGCAGCGCAAAGACCAACGCCTCATGATAGCCGGATACACCCAGCCATCCCCACAGCAAGGCCGCCAACTCTCCAAGCAGAATCGCGAGAGCGGTGGACCGTGCGCCCACCCAGTCGGCGCTCCATCCTGCCAGCATTCTGAGTCCTGCCCCACCGAGCAGCGGGAGTGCCACCAGCCACGAGACTTGTTGCTCGCTCAACTGGAGATCGTGCGCGAGCGAAATACTCATCGCGCCGATCAGCAGCCACACCATGAAGCTGACCGTCAGATGCAACCAGGCTCCGGCCAAAGATGGCCAGTGCCCACTCCGGAGTATACCCAGAATCGCCATGCCGCCCTTTCCGCTCTCACCTCTTCCGCTTACCGATTTTGTTGATAGAATCCTGCCATCATAGGTGACGCCCTTTCGTTCACGCAAGGGAGGATACACCACCTCGTCATTCATGAAGCGTGGTTCACATCTCATCCGAGATACGCCAATCGCTACCCGCAAGATTATCCTGCGAAATACGCTTCACACGCGACAAGTCTCTTCAGCCAGCCAACTTTTTCAGCACCCAGACTGCAGGATCTTATGATAATCTCGACCGGTATGAGTCCCCGCAATCAGGATCTCAATCAAGAAGCCATCGAGCCGGAGGTCCTCGATCCGTCCGATGAAGAGATCGCCGAGATCGGTCCGCCTCCTGAGGCCTCTCACCGTATAGCCAAGGAAGATCTTAACACCGCCGAATCCACCGCCGTGGTGCCGGTCACGGCCCTTCAGCAATACCTAGCCGAGGTCCGTCTCCACCCCTATCTTTCCAAAGAAGAAGAGCTGCGCCTCTTCCATGAATATAAAGTCCAAGGTAGCCGGGATGCCGCAGTCAAGCTCATCATGGCCAACCTGCGCGTGTCCATCTCAATTGCCGCCGAATATCTCCACACAGGCGCCGACCACATGGACCTCATCCAAGAAGGTAATGTCGGACTGATGCATGCCATCAAAAAGTTCGACCCAGCAAAAAATGTGCGGTTTTACGCCTATGCGGCCTGGTGGTCCCGGGCCTACATCCTTCGCTACTTGCTGAACAACTATCGACTGGTCAAGATCGGGACAACCCAAGATCAGCGGAAGCTGTTCTATAACCTCAAAAAAGAGAAGGCCAAACTTGAGCGAGAGGGGTTTGCTCCAGACACGAAGCTGCTCGCCGACCGCTTGAATGTGCGGGAGCGGGACGTCATTGAGATGGGGCAACGGCTCGGCAACTGGGAACTCTCGCTGGACCAGCCCATCGGAGTGGACCAGGAAGGCAGCCTGCTGGACGTCCTCCCCTCCCAGCAGGTCCCTGCCGATGAGCAGTTGGCACACACCCAACTACAGACGCTCTTCCGCGCCAAGCTCGCAGAATTCGTCAAGACACTCAACGAACGAGACGAAGACATCTTGCGGAATCGAATCCTCTCAGAAACCCCACTCACGCTCGACAACCTTGGCGCGAAGTATTCCATTACAAAAGAACGAACCAGGCAGCTCGAAGCCCGCATCATCAAGCGCTTGCGGGATTACATCAAGAAAGATATTAAAGATTTCGACAGCTTGAGAATCTGATCAGTTTCATTTTTTCAAGAAAGGAAATACTGGCATATCAAATCTTCAATAGGTTATGATCCCCGAATTGGTGTTCTTAAGGGTGCGTAGAAGAATTTCGTTCTTACCCCCCCTTGACTTGGATAAACACGGGGCTATCTCCATTCCCGTGTCCAAGGATCAGGACTTCTGCTCGTTCTGGAGTACTACCGTTACACCATCGAGTCCGAACCTGTTCTACATTGTCGCTATTCATTGGTCTAACTTCATGAGGAGGGTGTTGCTATGAGCACTGCAGCTAAGGAAACGACAGAAAAGAAAAACCTATCCAAGGGGTTTCAACCTCTCGGTGACCGGGTGTTCGTCACCTACACCGAGGAATTGGATCGGACATCCGGTGGGATTTACGTGCCGGACAGCGCAAAAGAGAAGCCACAGCGGGGCATCGTGCAGGCTATCGGCAAGAAGGTTGAGAATGTCAAGGTCGGCGAACAGGTTCTCTTCGACAAGTATTCAGGCAGTAAGCTCCGCATCGAAGACGAGGATTGTTTGATCCTCAAGGAAGAAGACATCCTCGGCGTCTTCACCAGCTAATCATCATCACACACGACGACGATATCTTTTAAGGGAGGCATACCATGGCAAAGCAATTGATGTACGGTGACTCAGCGCGCGCGTCCATCCTCAGAGGGGTGAACCAGCTCGCCGACGCCGTCAAGGCAACACTCGGTCCCAAGGGCCGTAACGCGATTCTCGATAAGAAGTTCGGCGCTCCGACCATCACCAAAGACGGTGTGACCGTTGCGAAAGAAATCGAACTCAAGAACCCGTACGAGAACATGGGCGCCCAACTCGTGCGTGAAGTCGCCAGCAAGACCAGTGACACAGCAGGCGACGGCACCACGACCGCAACCGTGCTCGCACAAGCCATTTATCGTGAAGGGGTGAAGAACATCACCGCCGGCGCGAACCCGATGGAAATTCAGCGCGGGATCAACAAGGCCGTCGAAGTCGTCATTACCGAGCTCAAGAAGCTGAGCAAGCCCTGTCAGAACAAAACCGAGATCTCCCAAGTCGGGACGATTTCAGCCAACAACGATAAGACCATCGGCGACCTCATCGCGGAAGCGATGGAGAAAGTCGGCAAGGACGGCGTGATCACGGTTGAAGAAGCCAAGTCCATGACCACCTCGTTGGATGTGGTCGAAGGCATGCAGTTTGACCGCGGCTACATCTCCCCTTACTTCGTCACCAACGCTGAGCGGATGGAAGCCGTCATGGAAGACCCGCTCATTCTCATTTCTGAGAAAAAGATCAGCAGCATGAAGGACTTGCTGCCGGTCCTCGAGCAGGTTGCCAAGATGGGCAAGCCCCTCGTGATCCTTGCAGAAGACGTGGAAGGCGAAGCCTTGGCCACCCTGGTGGTGAACAAGCTCCGCGGCACGCTCAACGTGACGGCCATCAAGGCCCCTGGCTTCGGCGATCGTCGCAAGGCCATGCTGGAAGACATCTCGATCCTCACCGGTGGCCAGGTGATCTCGGAAGACATCGGCATCAAGCTGGAAAATGTGAAGCTCACGGACCTTGGCCGCGCCAAGCGTATCACCGTCGACAAGGACAACACCACGATCGTAGAAGGCTACGGCGACCCGAAGAAGATCGAAGGCCGTGTGAAGCAGATCAAGGCACAGATCGATGAGACGACCTCCGACTACGATCGTGAGAAGCTCCAAGAGCGCCTCGCGAAGATCGTGGGCGGCGTGGCCGTCATCAATGTCGGCGCCGCGACCGAAACCGAAATGAAGGAAAAGAAGGCGCGTGTCGAAGACGCGTTGCACGCCACCAAGGCAGCTGTCGAAGAAGGGATCGTCCCCGGCGGCGGAACAGCGTATCTCCGTTGCATCGGCGCATTGGACTCGCTCAAGCTTGTGGCGGAGCAGCAAGTAGGTGTCAATATCATCCGCCGCGCACTCGAAGAGCCGATTCGTCAGATCGCAGTGAACGCCGGGATGGAAGGCTCCGTCATCGTCGAGAAAGTGCGCAATGACAAGAACCTCAGTGGTGGCTACAACGCCGCGACCGAGGAATATGTGGACATGATCAAGTCCGGCATCATCGACCCGACCAAGGTGTCTCGTTGCGCGTTGCAGAACGCCGCGAGCGTCGCGGGATTGATGCTCACGACCGAGGTCATGATCACCGAGATTCCAGAAGAGAAGAAAGAGCCGGCCGGCGGTGGCGGTGGACACAACCACGGCGGCATGGAAGGCATGTACTAAGAGAAGACAAAGAGCTACTGGCGTCTAGCCGATAGCTTGGAGTACACAGTGAAGGGCCTGGTGGATCATCCGCCGGGCTCTTCGTGTTTTTGTGGCTCCTCACTGCGCTACAATGAAGGTCAGCTTACATGAGCGAAGGAACTTCCTGTGATTGTCGAAGTCGAATCAAACGAGAATTGTGAGACAAGTGTCTTTGCCCGGTTCAAGGAAATCGCCCACGCACGACTGGTCCTGCAAGTTCGGCTCTACGACCGAAACCCTGCGGGGAACGGTACTGGGTCACCGTCTGGAGGGATGATAAACAGATGTCTGCTTGCTCAGCTTACGCCCTATTGGTCGAAGACTCTGGCGCGGGCCTGACTCACCTAGTCTATGGAGGGTTATATGGCTTGCGGTTCAGGACGCTCGAAAATGAGAAGCCATGGAGCCTTGAAAATTCCCATCAATGGGGAGAATCATATCTTTCGCTCGCCAGTGACCGTGACCTGCGCTATGGCGACTAGCTTCCTCCGGCTACACCACTAGCCTGGAGTCGAATCTTCTCCTCCACACTCGCCAGCATTTCAGCAAACTGTTCAGGTTCCGGCGCCGTTCTTGAATCGAAACACCCGGCATCCCGCAGCTTGTATAAATAATTGAACTCAGTGAGCCAGTTACTCTTGTTGGTTCGTTCTTCCGCCAGCGCATAGTAGATGTCATGGAGCGCGGTCTCAGGCGTAGAAAGTTGGAGGGCTCGCAGATCGTTGAGGATGGTTGACACCGTCTTCTTACGAACGACTTGCATGCCCTTTGGTGAATTCATGAAATAGACCACGGCCGCGCCGGCGACGATGACCACAAGAAGGATCACGAGGGTTTCCATTGGAGGTAGCCTACACCCGGCAAGGAAAACGGCACCAGTTGCTTGCTGACACGACAAGAGACATAGAGTATCCCCGTGTAAGCAAATCGGACTATTTCGTCCCGCGAACATGGAGGAGACGGCGCACCGGGCCTCCTGGTTTATTCTGATACTGGGCGATAAACATCTCGCCCGTGGTGCGAGCGTCATTCTCAGCATCCTCTCGTGTCGCAAAGCGAGCCTCCCCCACCTGCCACCACTGGCTCGCACTGGCACTCTCTCCTAACAGCTCCGTCACCGACACCCTCAGCGCCTTCGCCACTCGCACCAATGTGCTCAGCGAGGGATCATGCTGTCCCAACTCCAGTCTGGTCAGGAACGTACGCGACAGGCCAGCCGTTACAGCGAGCTGCTCCTGGGTCAGACCACGGCTGGTTCGCAGTCGCTGAAGCTGTTTACCAAAACGCTGAATCGCACGCATGAGGCACCTCTGATACGTGGGCAAAAGACCACGGGTGAGTCTACACTGTCAGCAGAAGAAAAGGGATGGAGCCTGATGCTCTTCTGTGCGCCTGCAACGCCCGGCATCCGAAGGCCCTTGCTAGGAGGGCTAATGGCATAGTTCGCGCGCCGTGAGGGAGCGGCTGAGACGCCAACACACAGTGGAAGATCTATCAGCCCGCATCCCTATAGAGATGGCACACCTACTTGGAAGGATCATTTCAAGGTGACGGGATGTCCTGTACTAGACGAAACCCCACACTACTGCCTCGGTCGTCGGCGGGGCTCCCAGACCGGTTCGAGAGACGCACGATCTCCCGTTCGTTGTCCCAGGAGCCACCACGAACCACACGCTGACCTGCTACCGAAGCCTCCGTGCCCACTGATTTGAACGTCTCAGGTTGTTCAGACCTGTTCTGGCACCATTCCCAGATATATCCCGCCAGATCGAGAAGCCCGTGACGCGATGTTCCGCTTGCATACAATCCTACGGCGGTCGTCTGGCCCAGTCGGCTTTCCCAGCTATTGCACTGAGCCGCATCCCAGCCGCCAGGCCACGGATACTCGGTCGCTGGATCGCCTCCTGTAGCTGCCTGCTGCCATTCCCACTCGGTGGGTAAGCGAATCGTCGACTTTGTCCTATGACTCAACCAGCGACAAAAGGCCACGGCTTCATACCAGGAGACCGTTTCCCTGGGGGCATTGGCGTCCCTCCATCTCGGTTCAGCCGCCGCGTCGATCTTCTCGATGCCTTTCCACCAGGCGTCGTTCCCATAGCCACCGTCGTCGATGAATACCTGAAACTGACTATTCGTCACCGGGTATTTGCCCATCCGGAACGGCTTGACCTCGAAGATGTGATCAACACCCTGAAGCCTAAGACGACCCTGCGGAATTTCAATCCATGCGATATCCGGCAGACCGTCCTGACGCAAGCCGACACCAGACCGTGGATCGCCGAACTCCGCGAGCTTTTGACCGATCAATAGGCGTTCTTGGTGAGAAAGCGTCTCGCTCGTGAGCTTCTCAATGAGCATCCGCTGTGGATGCAGCAGCCTGTCGAGTTGAACAGACGGCAACTTCTTGAATCGAGCTAAGGCCTGTTGAATCGACCGCGCGCTCATAGCGCCACAGCTCATGGAGATATCCTCCAAGATCATGCCACCGCGTCGCCGCTTCCTCGGCATAATCGATGAGTCGCAAGTCGACTCCGCTGCTCTCGATCCAGTCTTTGAGCTTGTGCCATGCGACAAACAGTTTTTCATGCGCGACTTCGACAACTGAGTCCCGTTCATTGCCGCTCTTCACCAATACCCGGCAATCTGGCCCTGCCAGCGCATCGATCAGATGGTTCGCAGCCTTGTCAGGAATAAAGCGCGCACACGACGCGCGTTTTCTCGTCGGCGGGCGCTCGCGTTCGAGATGCACCAACTCTGCAAACACGTTGTCGAAGGCGGAGCGTACATCGATAGCCAATCCAGCCATAAGCTGATCGGCCTGCGTGCCGATGGCGCCGGCCACCCCCCAATGGCTTTGTAGGCGTCGCGCGTAAAAGTTCGCTCGTGCCGACGCTCAAACAGTTGCTTTAAGACATAGACCACCAGCGGCAAACTCCCAGGTTCTTGAGCTGATTCGTGCAGAATCTCGTCAATCACTTGAGGTTCAAAAACGTAGCCAGTGGCCTGGGCCGGCTGTTCAATCATGTCCTGCAAGGCACTCGGTGACACCGGACCCAGATGATAGTGGTACCCGGCGTTGAGGACTTGGAGAATCGGCTCCGACTCTTCAAGACGTGCGATAAATTCACTCCGCACCGTGGCGACCAGGCGCAGCCGATTGGGCCTATGTTGGGCAGCCGCCACAAGCTGTGCCAGAGCATTCTGTATGTCCTCGCTATGAAAGCTACGCGTGAACAGCTCTTCCAGTTGGT
Source organism: Nitrospiraceae bacterium (assembly GCA_014379455.1). Taxonomy (GTDB): domain Bacteria; phylum Nitrospirota; class Nitrospiria; order Nitrospirales; family Nitrospiraceae; genus Palsa-1315. Next base: position 3,321 of record JACMLT010000034.1, on the reverse strand, counting down.
CGATAAACAAGACCAATTCCTGCCCCTGAGCCAGGTGTGGAGCGAGAAGTTCCCCGATTGTCGTCTGGCGCCCAGCCAGATCTTTGGCAAGTTCAGGTGCGGACCTTGAGATTCCCCGAAAGGCCTGTTTCAAACCCTGCGCGAGCGAATGAAATGGGGTCTCGCCATCGCTCGGCTGGATACGCTGCCAGACCCAGTGCTCGCTCCCCGGGAGCCGCCCTCCATTGATCACCACTTGCCACAGCCCGGCTGCCACCAGGGAGGACTTGCCTGATCCCGACGCCCCACTCACAAGGAGTACACGCCCCCCAGGATCGCTCATCCTTGCCGACCAGGTCGCCGACCTCCCGATCGCGCCCGAAGAACAACGGCGCATAGTCCTCGTCGAACCACAGCAGGCCTGGATAGGGAGATTTGCCATCCGGCCAGGCAATGCGTTCATGGTTCTGCGGCTCGGCCTGGGCCGACTTGTTCTGTATCAACCAACGGCCCAGCGTCCCCGTCAGATCGATTGAGCGAGGGTCTAAGCCAAACGGTTCAACTCCATGGCGTTTCTTCAACTGCTCGCGCCAGGTTCTGACCCCAGAATCCTTGTCCAACTCATCGAATTTTCGAGGCCATGGCGCATCCTCCACAAGCATGAACGGGACAACATCGACTCCTTGCTTCACGGCGGCGTCGTATTCCATCTGTGTGATGCTCCGCGTTTCACCATCTGGCACGTGGCCTCGCCGAAACGCGACGAGCAACAGGCACAGATCGCACCCATGGAGGCGATTCCGGGAAAATCTCTTTGGCTCCTCGCTATCCGCAGGCCACTCTTCCATAGGGTCCACGAAGAAGCCTGCTCGCCGCAAGGAGCGGATCACGTGGGCCCGATGATCCTTGAGATCCCCAAATGTAGAAGAGACAAACGCTTTGTACATAATCTGCCCTGATGTTGGAATCATCCACGGTTACAAGCACGAGCGTACCGAACAAGAGGCGCAGAGCCAAAGAGTAAAGGGCACAGGGTTAGGGAATGTCCTGGACGAGACGGAAACCGAGGCTGTTGCTCCAGTAGTCGGCATCGCCCCTAAGCCGGGAGGAGACACGCAGGTTCCCCGGGCCGCTGCGCCAGGAACCGCCACGGAGCACGCGAGAATCTTTCCTCTCGTCGTACCAGTCCACACACCATTCCCAGACGTTTCCTGCCATGTCAAAGCACCCATAAGAGCTGACCCCGTTGGGATACTGGGTGACCGACGTTGTACGACCAATTGCTGCCCCCGGTTGCAAGGAGAAGACGTCGCGCAGCCTGGGCGAGTCTATGATGTTACATTTGTTCTTATCAAACTCGTTCCCCCAGGGGTACTCGCGCCCGTCCTCGCCCCGCGCGGCCTTTTCCCACTCCCGCTCGGTCGGTAGACGTTTCCCTACCCATTTTGCATAGGCCTCTGCTTCGTAATAGCTGACTCCCACGACCGGGTGATCTGCCTGGTTCCATGTGGGGTCGTTCCAGTACCCTGGACCTGCGATGTTTTTTTCGGTCTTCCACTTCCATCCTTCTTCACTCCAGTACGCCCGATTCCCATAGCCATCTGCCACGATGAACGCTCGATACTTCTCATTCGTCACAGCAAACTTGTCGATCCAATAAGCTTGGTCGATCGTCTTACGGATTCTGCCCTCCCCATACAGGAACAGCCCTTTCGGCACCTTCACCATCTCGAAAGGGGCTTCGTGTGGCGGTACCTCAACGCGTAGAATTAGCGGTTGGGCACCAATGGGTTGCTTGGCTTTGGCGGGACGTTGTGAAATCACCTCTCCTGAGGCAGGGAGCTTTTTTAGATACTCGATCAACCGATCCATATCCCGATGAAAATCAGGATCTACTCGCACCACGATGCCGTGACGATAGGACAAATCCTGAATGCTAACCGGCAGCCGCTCTGCTGGCGGAATCGTTGCCCCGCTCACCATTACTGGAATCACCGGAATTTTTCGCTTCAGCGCCGACTCGATCTCAATGCGGACGAAATCCCCTGGGTCATCGAGCCTAGACTTTCCTTTACTACCCCGTTTCTTCATCCAGTCCCGCCCCGATCACCGCGAGGAACACTTCACACTTGGCCACTTGTTCATCCAGAAAAGTGCGAAAATCGACACCAAGGGGAATCGAATCCACATCCTTGAAGACAGCCCCTTGGCCAAACTTCTGGACGAGCCGATCGTAGATCCGCCCGGTGACATCGGCGCTATCGTCACGACGGTAGGAGATCAGAATTTTGCTCATCGTCTATCTACCACTTCTCGGCCAATGGTCTAACGGCGCTGGATAATATTTTATCTTCCCATTGTTGTAAAGAGAGGGAAGGATCTTCCTGTGCGCTCCTCAGGATGGCTGCGGCTCTGCAGGATTGGTGACTTCAGATTGGGGCTGAAGCGCCATTGATTCGGTGGCAGGTGCGATACGCCCTACATCGAGCAGAATGGCGACCAGCATGTCGCTCAGGACGTTCACCCCCGAGCGGGCTCGGGCGATGATCCAATCCACCGTCAGGATGAGTGGAATGGCTGCGACGATGACGTGGGTCGGCAAGCCGGCGGCTGAGAGAACGAGCGGCAACACGATCATCCCAGCCTCCGGAATACCGGCCACACCGGCCCCTGCGATCATCGACGCAGCGACGATCAACAGCTGATTGCCCAGCGGCAGATCGAAGCCCAGCGCTTGGGCGAGAAAGAGCGCGGCCATCGCTTCATAGAGGGTAATGCCGTCGTTGTTGAGATTGGTGCCGACACAGGCGGCGAGCCGAGCCGATTGCGGTGAGACCTGCATGCGATCGAGGCACCGGAGGGTGACTGGCACGGTGGCGAGGCTACTGTTGCACGACACAGCGGTCATGATGGCGTCGGCCCCCTGCCCCAGATAGATCTTCGGCGACTTCTTCCCTACCAGCCAGGCGACGAGTGGGTAGTAGACGAGCGCGTGGATGGCGAGCCCCAAGAGCATGGCGGCGAGAAAGACCCAGAGGACGGCGAAGACGCCGATGCCTGCCTTGCCGACGACCTGCGCCACGACACCGAACACAGCGAGCGGCACCGCAAGGATGATCCATCCGAGCATCTGCACGAGCCAGCGATAGATGCGCTCAATGATCCGTGCGAGGGTATGGACGGCTCCGCGACCCTGGTCTGCCTCGCCCCGCAAGCGGCGAAGGATGGCGCCGAGGCACAGGGCAAGAAGGACAACGCCGATGATATTACCGCTCGAAAACGGCGTCATGATAGTGCTGGGAATATAGGAAGCGAGGTATTCGATTGGACTCTGCGCCACGG
>JACMLT010000297.1 GCA_014379455.1 Nitrospiraceae bacterium | reverse complement strand
TACGCCATGGGGGTCACGCTTTACGAGCTGCTGACCGGGAGCCTGCCGTTCCATGCGTCCGATCCGCTGGAATGGGTGCATTGCCATATCGCAAGACACCCGGTGCCGCCTCACGAACAAGCCGAGGGTGTGCCGGCAAGTCTCTCCGCGATTGTGATGAAGCTCCTCGCCAAAACTCCCGAGGAACGGTACCAGACGGCGTCAGGGTTAGAGCATGATCTTCGGCGCTGCCTCGCTGAGTGGGACGCGTATGGGCACATTGCGGATTTCCCACCCGGGCAGCACGATACCCCAGATCGTCTGACCATCCCCGAGCGACTGTACGGACGCGAACGCGAGGTCGAAACTCTGCTTGCCGCCTTTGGTCGTGTCGTAGCCGGAGGCAGGCCGGAGTTGGTTCTGGTTTCCGGCTATTCCGGAATCGGCAAGTCCGCCGTGGTGAATGAACTACACAGGTCACTTGTTCCACCCCATGGACTCTTTGCATCGGGTAAGTTCGACCAATACAAGCGCGATATTCCTTATGCGACGTTGGTGCAAGCTCTTCGAAGCCTCATCCGCTCACTTCTTGGCAAGACCGAACAGGAGCTTAGCAGGTGGCGCCATACCATTCATCAGGCAGTGGAACCGAATGGACAATTAATGGTCGCTCTTGTGCCGGAACTGGAGGCGATTCTCGGAAAGCAACCACCACCCCCTGAACTTCCGCAGCAGGACGCCCAGCGCCGATTCCACCTGATCTTCCGTCGATTTATCGGAGTGTTTGCGCGACCCGAGCATCCACTGGCTTTATTTCTCGACGATCTCCAATGGCTGGACGCGGCCACCCTGGCCCTGATGGAAGATCTGCTAATGCAGTCGGACTTGAAGCACTTGCTGTTGATCGGTGCTTATCGAGATAACGAAGTTGGCCCTACACACCCGCTACTGCGCACCCTGAGAGACATGCGCGACAACGGAGCGGCACTGCAGGACATCGTGCTTGTGCCTCTCACTCGTGAAGACCTTGAGCAGTTAGTTGCTGATTCTCTGCATTGTGAACGGGCGCATGCACGTCCGCTTGCGCGATTAGTTTACGAGAAGACGACAGGTAACCCATTCTTCGCAATCCAGTTTCTTACTGCAATTGCTGAAGAGGGCCTCCTTACCTTTGATCATCTCGAGGGACGTTGGTTATGGGACCTGGAGCGCATCCACGCCAAAGGGTACACCGACAACGTAGTGGATTTCATGGTCGGTAAGTTGAGCCGCCTTATCCCTGAGACCCAGAATGCGTTGAAGCAGTTAGCCTGCCTCGGGAACGAGGCAGAGTTCCGGATGCTGGGACTGGTTTACCAGGACTCAGCCGTGCAAATGCACGCCGCTCTTGCGGAAGCCGTCTCTAATGAACTCATTGCCCGCTCAAAGAACTCATATCGTTTCCTGCACGACCGCGTTCGCGAGGCAGCATACTCGCTGATCCCATCAGAGTTGCGCGCAAAGGAGCATTTACGAATCGGCAGGCGCTTAGCATCACACACGCCACCAGAACACCTTGCAGAAGGAATCTTCGAAATCGTCAATCACCTCAACGCCGGCTCGCACCTCATCGATTCGATCTCCGAGCGCGAACACATTGCAGGGCTGAATCTGATTGCGGGTGAGCGCGCAAAGACCTCAGCGGCTTATGCGTCGGCGCTTCGGTACCTACATGCGGCGCAAGCACTGTTGGAAGACGAGACCTGGACTACCAACAACCCGCTTGTCTTCAAGATTCAACTTCTTATCGCCGAATGTGAACTGCTAACCGCGGATATGGCGGCCGCGGAGAACCGCCTCTCCTCATTGGCGAACAGAGCTGAGAACGCACACGACACAGCTCTCGTCACACGTCTGCGCCTGACGCTCTACACTGCTTTGGATCGCGGCGACCGCGCCGCGGAAGTCTTACTCGAATACCTTAGAGGCCGCGGAACAGATTGGTCCCTGCATCCAACCAGAGAGGACATCTTACACGAATACGAGCGAATCTGGTCTCTGCTAGGTCCGGCCGGCATTCGGGACATCGAGTCTCTGCTTGACTTGCCGTTGAATACCAATCCGGCTGTGCTCGATCTTTTGGACGTTCTCGGCGAGATTGTGACGGCTGCGCACTTCATTGACGGGGGATTTCTTGCTCTGGTGCTTTGCCGGATGGTCTGTCTCAGCCTGGAGCACGGCAATAGCGACGCATCGTGTTACGCCTACGTCTGGTTCGGTTCACTCGCTGGGCCACACTTTGGAGACTATCGAGCCGGATTCCAGTTCGGCAAACTTGGTTATGATCTGGTAGAGCAGCGTGGCTTACACCGTTACCAAGCCCGCACCTATATGTCCTTTGGAACCCTTATCATTCCTTGGACAAAACACGTAAAGACAGTGCGGGAGCTACTGCGACGCTGTTTCGACGCTGCAAATAGGGTCGGTGATCTCACGTACGCTGGATACAGCCTGAACTTGCTGTATTTAAACTATCTCGCGGCAGGGGACCCCTTGGACGACGTGCAGCGTGAAGCTGAGACCGGTCTAACGTTCGCCACTAGCATTCAGTTCAGGCATGTCATAGTTCAAATCTCCTCGCAGCTGGGCCTTATCCGAACACTTCGAGGCCTAACAAAGACTTTTGGGTCGTTCAATGATGCGCACTTTGAGGAGCTACAGTTCGAACAGCACTTGGCCAGTAACCCCGTCCTGGCCCTGCCGGAGTGTTCGTATTGGATCCGTAAGCTACAGGCG
>JACMLT010000033.1 GCA_014379455.1 Nitrospiraceae bacterium | reverse complement strand
TTGACCAGACTGCCGACGACGCCCACCGCTCTGGAAGCGTCCAGCACATGCACTACGGAATGGTTGTAACCCGGAGCGATCTTGACAGCCGTATGGGCTTTGCTCGTCGTGGCGCCGCCGATGAGTAACGGCAGATCGAAGCCCTCGCGCGTCAGCTCGCGTGCCACGTGTGCCATTTCATCGAGCGATGGGGTAATAAGTCCGCTCAACCCGATAATCGCAACCCCATGTTCGCGTGCTGCTGCTAAAATCTGTTCACAAGGCACCATCACACCAAGATCGATCACCTCGTAGTTGTTACATCCCAGAACCACCCCGACGATGTTCTTCCCGATGTCATGCACATCGCCCTTGACCGTGGCGAGTAGAATCTTTCCATTCGAACTTGAGGCTCCTGACTTGAGTTTTTCTGCGTCCATGAAGGGCATCAAGTAGGCCACGGCTTTCTTCATGACCCTGGCGCTTTTCACCACTTGAGGCAAAAACATCTTGCCGGACCCGAATAGGTCTCCGACGATGTTCATCCCGGCCATCAACGGTCCTTCAATCACGTGCAGCGGTTTGGCATACTTCTGTCGAGCTTCCTCAATGTCCAGTTCGATATAGTCAGTCACGCCTTTCACCAGCGCATGAGAGAGGCGCTCCTCAACCGTTCCGGCGCGCCACTCATCGTCTTTCACGACCACTTTGCCCTGTTGCTTGACCGTCTCAGCAAACGTGACCAATCGCTCCGTCGCATCCGGCCGGCGGTTCAGCAGCACATCTTCGACCAGTTCCAGCAGGTCCTTGGGAATCTCCTCGTACACTGCCAGCTGTCCGGCGTTCACAATGCCCATGTCCAGGCCGGCCTTGATGGCGTGATAGAGGAATGCCGCATGCATCGCCTCGCGCACGCGGTTGTTGCCGCGAAACGAAAATGAAATGTTGCTGACGCCGCCGCTGACTTTTGCCAACGGAAGGTGCTGCTTAATCCAACGTGTGGCTTCGAGGAAGTTCACCGCATAATTATTATGTTCCTCGATGCCGGTTGCCACGGTGAGAATGTTCGGATCGAAGATGATATCTTGGGCAGGAAAGCCGATCCGCTCCGTGAGAAGGCGATAGGCCCGTTCACAGACCTCGATCTTGCGCTCATACGTATCGGCTTGGCCGCGCTCATCAAAGGCCATCACCACCACGGCCGCCCCATAGCGATGAACCAATTTGGCCTGCTGGAGGAACTTGGCTTCGCCTTCTTTTAGGCTGATGCTATTGACGACAGGTTTGCCCTGGATGTCCTTCAAACCCGATTCGAGGATGTCCCACTTCGAACTATCCACCATAATCGGTACGCGAGAGATATCCGGTTCCGACGCCACCAATCGCAAGAACTTTTCCATGGCAGCCTGGGAGTCGAGCATGCCTTCGTCCATATTGATGTCGATGATCTGGGCACCCCCCTCAACCTGTTGTCGCGCCACCGAGAGCGCGGCTTCATAATCGCCTCCAAGAATCAGTTTGGAAAAAGCCGGTGACCCCGTGACGTTGGTCCGTTCACCGATATTCACAAAGTTCGATTCCGGCCGAATCGTGACCGCTTCCAGCCCGCTCAATCTGGTGTGCGGCTCGACGGATGGTGCGACACGCGGAGGAAGGCCTTGCACGGCTTCAGCAATCAGCTTGATGTGTCCGGGTGTCGTCCCACAACAGCCACCGACGATATTCAGCCAGCCATTCTGCGCCCACTCTTTCAATTGAGGTGCCAAGCTCTCGGGTGTCTCGGGAAATCCCGTCGGCAGCAACGGATTCGGCAGCCCGGCATTCGGATGGCAGCTCACAGAGATCGGGGCCAGGCGTGAGAGCTCTTCGATCAACGGGCGCATTTCTTTTGGGCCTAACGCGCAGTTGATGCCGACACTGAGCAACGGCACATGGGAAATAGAATTCCAGAAGGCTTCTATCGTTTGACCCGTCACCCCACGATTGCTGCCTGCTTGAATAAACGTCACCGAGGCCATAAGGGGGAGCCTGATGTGGTGATCATCGAAAAACTTATCGATGGCAAAGAACGCCGCTTTGGCATTGAGCGTATCGAAGATGGTCTCGACCAACAACAGATCGACTCCGCCGTCGACCAACCCACGGACCTGCTCGTAGTAGACCCGCACCAGTTCGTCATAGGTGGTGCCGCGCGCCGCAGAATTGTTGACATCGGTCGAAATAGACGACGTCTTCGTTGTCGGTCCAATCGCCCCGGCCACAAAACATAACCGACCAGGCTCTGACTTCATGACCTGCGCCGCCGCACGCCTGGCACATTCTCCTCCGGCTCTCGCAATCTCGTAGGCCAACAACTCCATGCCGTAGTCGGCCAGGGAAATGGCTTGCGCGTTGAACGTATTCGTCTCCACGATGTCGGCGCCGGCCTCGAAGTACTGGCGATGGATCTCCTCGATAATGGCGGGCTGCGTGAGGTTCAACAGATCGTTGTGCCCCTTCTGATCCTTTTTCCAATCTTTGAATCGCTCGCCACGAAACGCGGCCTCATCCAGCTTCCGCTGCTGAATCATGGTTCCCATGGCCCCGTCGAGGACCAGAATGCGTTGTTGCAGTAACGATTCTAAGGATGCACTCATACCACTTGTCTCCGCGATTAAATCCGCTGTGATTGTGAAGGAAGTTGGAGCATCATAACTGAGAGGTTCTTATACCGGCAAGCAATCCCAGTCGTCGCGCCTTGACAGGGTGGGGCACCCCCGATACGATGCCGCCATCAGCCGGAGAGAAACTGTGCTCCTGCGTCTTTCTATCCAGACCACCTTCACATCCTTCCTGCTTCTCGTCTTGACCACCGGCCTCTGGCTCCAGCCTTCAGTCATCCTCGCAGCCGCCTATTTTGAGGACGGCTACTTGGGGCTCACGCAAACGGAGCTCCATCAAAAACTTGGGATGCCACAGGCGGTGCGCGATCGAAAGTCTGCGCTGCGTGTCTTTACGTACTATGCCATTACCGATTGGGAGAAGTATTTCCGGAAGCTTGTGTCGCCGGAAAATGGCGAGGACGTCTATACGTTTACACGCAACAACATCGAAGTCCGCTATTCGTTCAGTTATACCGTCGATCCCAACGATGAAAGCGAGAATCGAACATTATTCGTTCGTCTCGTCGATATTGAATTCTCCCCCGCCGCCCCCCTCGCTCAGATCCCCGCACTTGTCCCGGAATTTCTCCCGTCAGAGGATCCAGCTTCTTCTTCATTCCGATCGAATATTTGGGTACTGTTGTTTAAAGGCGCTGCGTCATCAGACGCTCGTTTCATTGTGAAAGAGGCGTCCAAGGACAAGCTGGAGTGGAGGTTAGCCTATCAGCTATTTTCTTTGCAGGGTCTGCCAGAGCCTCTCACGACCAAAGCACTGATCGATCGTGTGGAAATCAGCACACAAAGTGTCGAGCTGGTGAAGCAACGCCAGCGACACACCCATGACCCCATCATGAATCCCTACTCACGAGAATTTTCCCAGCACCGACTCGCTCCTCAGCCCCCTATGTCCAAGAAGATCCCTCTCCCAAAGTATGCGGACTAGCCCAATTGGGCTTCATGACAGAGCGATGGTGAAGGGACGTAACGGTTAGGGCGCGCGTTGGAGATGTTCTTGCTGTTTCTCTTGGATCTTTCCAGCTTGGCCGCTCAATCGATCCAGCGGGGCATCCTGCGAGGTGAAGAACAACGCAGGGACGGTCAGACCTAACATGATTAATCCCCAGAGAGAGAGAAACCGGATGGCCTGGCCACGCCCCAATAGCCTGGCAAGGAGGCAGATCACCGCAACGAGGCCGCCGAAGCTAAGCAGTCGAGACTGATATTGAGTGAGTCCTGAAATACTTGGAGCGAATGAACCGAGCATCCCATCTGTCCCATGGGCCCAATCGGCCATCTTCTGCTGTAGTTTAATGGCGGCAGAATGCTCGGATATGCCCTGAGGGGTCTGCTCGGTCACCCGCACCTTTGCACGATACCGTTCAGGAATACTCTCGAAGTTGTCGGTCAAAACAGGAGTCCCTCGTTCATCAATATAGGAATAGATGGTCGTCGCAGAACCGATTTCCGGTAACAGGAGGCTGCTGATCCAAAGGATCAGGACTCCCAACATGGTGGCCGTACCACTCATAAATAGAACGCCGCGTCTCCGATTTCCAAGCGTCATCGCATGTTTGAATGAATCCATGACCACAAGTATACATACTGCGCACATCTCATTGATTAGATTGAGACAATTAGGTTCACATCGCTTGACTCTCTGCAATTCACGTTGTTACGATGCGATGCATTATGCCTTACACCAGCATGGCTACCCATGAATCCATGAACGCCGCTCCAACCGATCTAGAAGAACCAATCCCGTTCATCCGCCGACGTCAAGTTCGGCTTATCATCTACGCCGGGCTTGGTCTGTTCGTGCTCATCATGGTGATCTGGCCTCTCATCGCACAACTTAAAGACCCTGGTTTTCAAGAACATATCGCAGAGCATCGCGTCATGGTCGGGATGTCGAAAGAGCAGGTATTAGAAGCCTGGGGAGGACCGCAAACGATCAACACAACCTTTACCAAGGAAGGCATCCGTCGCGAAGAATGGATTTTTGAAGATTGGGAAAGCGCTGCGGTGGTGAAACATCGCTATCTGTACTTTGAAGAGGGCAACCTCATCGGCGGTTGGTTCCAAGGCTCAGGCGAACGGCTCCCCGCTCAGTCCCCGGCCAATCCGCACAACCCGAAGCCGCAACGCTAGTGTTTCCTTACAGTTGCGACGAGACGTCCCGCACCGCCAATCGTAGTCGGCTGAGGAGTACTTCCGAGCGGAGCTGATCGCACTCGTCGACCATGACACACGAGTTGAGCAGGGGGAGGCCCGGATATAAACTGCTCATGTGTTCGTTTTGAACGATAAACGCGATGCCACTGCCCTCCAACAGACTCGTGATCATCGCCAGCTCGCCCATGCTTTGCGGCTCAGTGAGCCGGATCATCGGCATGGGATGTATTCCCTAACCAATTCGACCACAAGCCGTTGTTCCTCCGTCGTTTCGTTGCTTTTTTTTCGCATCCCTCTTACACTCACAAAGAACTATGGAGTTTCTGTAATTTGCACGCGGCGCTCTTTGCCGGAACCGCCTGAAACGGTCAACACACGTTTCCACTCTCGGATCTGATACACCGCCCAGGCAGGAGATTGGCCTTTAAAATAGGCGTCAGGGTCTTCCCCGCTGACATTGAGAAAAATTGGTTCCGTGAAGCCTTCATCTAGCACATAGTCGAGGAGACAGTCCGTCACAAAACCCGATCCTTGCAGAGACACTTCTGCCAGCATAGACAGAATGTCTTCAGGATTCTGAATCGTCATCTGATTCATGCATAGACCTCCACGCCTTTGAATTGTAATGATCCGTTCACTAGGAAGGCAACAGATATGACACGTCCCATGACGAAAAGTCGATTCCAAGAAGAACTCTTGCGTATCATGGACCGTAAACATCATTGGGCGTGGCCGGCCTTCGCCGACGGAACGGTCACTGTCGATCAGCTCTCACACCACTTCCAACAGGAGTACCGTGTCTACGTGCGTGACTTTCCTGTATTCCTTGCGCGCATTCACGGGAACAATCCGCCAACCTCGATCCGTCGAATGCTCGCCGAGAATATTTACGAAGAAGACACCGGTGGGCTCTCGCTGGGAAAATCGCATCCGGAATTATTCCTCACAATGATGGCAGGCCTCGGGTTGTCGGCGCGCGACTTTGAAGCAGCACGGCTCTTGCCGGCCAGCCGACGCTACCGCGCGTGGCTCGACCGTGTCTCGAATAACCGGGACTGGGTCATCGGAGCAGCGGCCCTCACTGTCTTTGTAGAAGGCAGCGTGAAGGATCGCGCCGAAATCGTCGATCCTTCCAAGCCCAAGACCGCCGAGGAGATTGAAACGATCGTCCAACACCACCCATTGGTGAAATACCACGGCCTGCCCGTCGATTCCATGGATCTCATTCGTGCCCACCAAATGGTTGAAGCCGGCCACCGCCACGATGCTTATGCCATGGTGGTGAACTATGCCACGACACAGGCTCAACAACAGACCATACTGCGCGGCCTCAAGAAATGTCTGACGCTCTGGCTGGCGTATCGCGATGCCGTCGCCAAAGTCTGCGGATTAAAAAAGACGTCACGGTGAGTCGGTTCTGTACGGCTACGCTGATCTCCTTTTCTCTGTCCCTGTCCCTCCTTCCCATTGTCAGCGATTTATCGTCAGCGCTCAGCGCGCCTCTGCCGATCGACATGGCACTGGTTCCTGCCGGAGAATTCCTGATGGGGAATCCTGAAGGAGGCGATGGGCTTCCCGACGAACAGCCACAACGCCTCGTGTACCTTGCGCCATTCTGGATCGATCGCTACGAGGTCACGAATGATGCCTATGTACGGTTTGTTCGCACAACCGGACATCGCGCGCCAGTGCACTCGAGCCCAGCGTCCACATTGTGGGAACACAATGCACCAATATCAGGTATCGGCACCCATCCCGTGGTCAATGTCAGTTGGGAGGATTCCGTGGCGTTCTGCGTCTGGCTTGGCAAACGACTACCAACCGAAGCGGAATGGGAAAAGGCCGCGCGCGGTACCGATGGCCGCCGCTACCCCTGGGGAAACGAGTGGGATTTCAAGAAAGCCAACAGTGCCAGTTATTGGGCAGAGCGAACCATCGACTTTCAGAGCGGAGCGGACTGGGACGCCTTTTGGGTCAAAGGTGAGGGCGCGAAGATTTCAAAAGAGAAGGGCCTCAAGGGAAACGTGCTCACCATGCCGGTCGCCAGCTTTCCAGAAAGTGCAAACCCGTACGGCCTGTATGACATGGGAGGCAACGTCGCGGAATGGGTACAGGATTGGTATAACCCGAACTACTACAAAGACGCGCCGCTCTCAGATCCTCAGGGCCCTCTTCGTGGAGCGATCAAAGCGATGCGCGGCGGATCCTGGCTCAAGCCGGCTGTCAGTCTTCGCACGAGCGACCGAGACTGGGGCACCATGGACAGCCGACCCAGTGGCACAGGATTTCGATGCGCAATGGACGCCCATTAGCGGAAATTTGACATCACCGTGGCAGCAGATACTCAACCCGTTCGATCCTCACTACCGGCATGATGATCCCCACACCTTCTTCATCGTGGGAAAAGTCGTAGACCAGTGACTCATCGGGGGTGAGCCTCCCCACCATCACTAGTTCAAT
>JACMLT010000296.1 GCA_014379455.1 Nitrospiraceae bacterium | reverse complement strand
TGGCTTCTGGTCTTGCACTCTAAACATGGCACAGTCTATCTTTTTTCGGCTCTCTTTCGTGCTCCCGTGATTGTTTACAGCCGAACGGTGACGGCTTTCACCTCGGTGTACAGTTCCAGTGCGTTGTGGCCCATCTCACGGCCCCACCCGGATTGTTTATAGCCGCCGAAGGGCAGCGCCGCGTCGAAGATGTTGTAGCAGTTAATCCACACAGACCCTGCACGCAGCTCGGCCGCAATGCGGTGGGCCTTGCCGACGTCGCGAGTCCACACCGCCGCCGCCAGGCCGTAGATGGAGTCGTTCGCCGCCTGGAGCACCTCATCCAAGTCTGTAAACGGGACTGCGCATACAACCGGCCCGAATATTTCTTCCTGCATGATCTTCATCTTCTGCGTGGTATCGACCAGCACGGTCGGTTCGACAAAGTAGCCCTTATTGCCCAGCTTGCGCCCGCCGACCACTGCCTTGGCGCCTTCGGAGAAACCCGACTCCAGATAGCCGAGCACCCGCCGTTGCTGCTCATCCGACACGAGCGGCCCCATTTGAGTGGCGAGGTCCATCCCCGGCCCGACCTTGATCTTCTTCGCATCCTCCACGACGCCCGCCACCACCTTGTCAAAGATACCCTTCTCGACGAAAAGCCTGGAGCCTGCGCAGCAACACTGTCCTTGGTTGAAGAAAATCGCGCTCGAGACTCCAGGAATGCTCGCCTCCACATCGGCGTCGCGACAGACGATATTGGGGGACTTCCCTCCGAGTTCCAGCGAGACTTTCTTGAGATTCCCTGCCGCTGCCCTCAGGATGAGCTTTCCCACTTCGGTGGATCCGGTGAACGCGACCTTGTCTACGTCCGGGTGCGCCGCAAGCGCCGCCCCGGCGGTTTCCCCGTAGCCTGGCACGATATTGACCACCCCGTCCGGGAATCCCGCTTCGCAGATGAGCTCGCCGAGTCGCAGTGCCGAGAGCGGCGTCTGCTCGGCAGGTTTCAGGACGATGGTGCAGCCGGCGGCCAACGCTGGGCCGAGTTTCCAGGCCGCCATGAGCAGCGGAAAGTTCCAGGGAATGATCTGACCCACGACACCAACCGGTTCGCGGAGCGTGTACGCATGATACCGAACGCCGGGCGTGTAGGGCACTGAAAGAGGGATCGTGTTGCCCTCGATTTTAGTGGCCCAACCCGCCATGTACCGGAAGTGATCGACGGCCAGCGGTACATCTGCCGCGCGGGCCACGCCGATGGGCTTCCCGTTATCGAGCGACTCTAGTTGGGCAAATTCTTCCAGGTGAGACTCGAGAAGGTCGGCGAGCTTCCAGATGAGCCGTCCGCGCTCCGAGGCTGTGAGCGTGTGCCACGGGCCGCTCTCGAAGGCTTTCCGCGCGGCTGTGACTGCCTTGTCAACATCGATACTGTTGCCTTCAGCCACGTGGGCGAGGACTTCACCCGTAGCCGGATTGTAGGTTGGGAATGTTTTCCCCGACGCAGCGTCGAGCCACTTGCCGCCGATCAGCATCGTCCGAGGCGCGCCGACAAAGCTCAATACGTCTTGGTGAGTTGGGATTTCCACCGTTGCTGTGACCATGGTGTTCCTCCTCTCTTGATATACGATGCAGTGATGTCAGATGCATAGCATTGAGCGTAGAGTCACCCCATTATAATACATGAAGGGGAATACGGTGATCATTGCGAGAGGGTTGAATCTATATAAGGAAGGTCAGATGGGATGGCTGCCCAGTCGGTCAACACACTGTGTGATCAAGCATCTGTTGACAGGGCTGTTGGCAGCACGTAGCTTGGCACGCATTCCATCGGATGAGTCCATCGCACCGATGAGCCTCCTCTTATTGAGGGAAGACACATTCACCACTACCGAGTTTCTGACTTGTTGAGCATGAGCCCGCATTATTCATGAAGGTTCGTTGCGAAAACGTGCAGACGCGACGCGAGACAGGCGCTCGGAGGCGTGAAGCGCTGAGGCATACTCGTACAGTATGTCGAAGCGCTGAACGGCGAGACTGCCTGTCGCAGCAGCGTATCCGCGCTTACAGCAGAAGGTTCATGAATCATGCGGGCTAGGGATCGAATCGATGGCTGACCAGACGAGCGAGATTCCCAGCTATCAGGGGCCTGCGTTCTTTTCCTATGGGTTCAGACCGTTTTTTCTTGGTGCCGCGTTGTTTGCCGGTGTGGCAATCCCTATCTGGATTCTGGTGCTTGCCGAAGTCGGCCATTCGACCTTTCTCTATCCGGCGCGGGACTGGCATGTGCATGAGATGGTCTTCGGATTTCTCCCCGCCGTGATCACAGGGTTTCTGCTCACGGCCATTCCCAACTGGACCGATCGCCCGCCGATTCGAGGACATGAGTTGATATCGCTCTCTATCCTCTGGCTGGCGGGGCGTGTGCTGATCGCCGTTCCATGGTTCACGCCCCTCGTGTCCGCGATTGTCGACGCGGGGTTTCTTGTCACGGTAGCGGGGCTCGTCTGGCGCGAAATTGTTGTCTCCAAAAGCTGGGATCGCGCGCCCATGGGGGTGCTGGTCAGTCTGCTTGCCGGCGCCAATATCCTGTTCCATGTGCTCACCCTGAGCGGGGCGGAAACAGATCGTCCTGAACGCATGGCGCTCGCGATGGTTATGATGTTACTGACGCTGATCGGTGGGCGCCTCATCCCTACCTTTACCGGCGAACTCCTGACGAACGCCGGCAGGACGGAACAGCCTGCATCCTTTTCCCGCTACGATGGTGTGTCGATCGCGCTCGTAGGATTCGCCGTGGCGTTCTGGATTGCTCAGCCGCGCTCCATGGCGACTGGGTGGATATTTGTGGCGGCCGGGTTCGTCAATCTGGGTCGTCTGGCACGCTGGTACGGCTGGACCACATGGCGCGAGCCGTTGGTGTTGATCCTGCACTTCGGATACGGCTGGTTCGCATTGTCGCTACTCATACTGGGAGGCTCAATTCTTGGAATCGGTCTGCCGCAAGAGGATGCCGTGCATGCGTTTACCGCGGGCGCCGTGGGGGCGATGACTCTGGCGGTCATGACCCGCGCCAGTCTGGGCCATACGGGGAGGCCTCGGCACGCGGGTCCTCTGACAGTCCTCATCTATATGCTGGTCAATCTGGGTGCAGTACTGAGGGTATTCGGGCCAATGACAGGTCTCCCGACCAATCTCGTGTTGGGTGCAGCCGCAGGCAGTTGGAGTGGGGCTTATGTGCTGTTCGCTATGATCTATGGACCATTCCTTCTTCGCCCAAGCCTCGATGAGTGATTATTTAGATAAAGTTTTCGGCAGACTCAACTTGTTGGGTCTATGCGCCTCCAGATCAATCTGCTTCAGGGTACTGAGCTGTTCTGTCAATTCTGCAATCCGCTTATCGCGGGTGCGAATTTCTCGCCGAAGCGTGGGGACTGCTCGGTCCTGACTTTTGGCGGCTTCCACATCCCGCATGGGGGCCGATGTACTTGCCGCACGCTGTTGTTCAAGCCATGTGCGCACCAGACCTTTCATCACTGCTACCGCCCCATTCGACTCATCGGCGGAAGCGGAGTGGGCCGTCCGGTTGGCAAGAAATTGAATCCAGCGCGCGCTTGAATCCGCAAATGGGCCTTTCGGCGCAACGGTCATCGACTCCTGAAAGGACGTCGCTGCCGTCTCTCCATTCTGGAACAACGCGATCATCGCACGGGTAAAATGTACCTGATCGCAGGACTGTTGCTGTGCGCAGGTGTTCAGCAACGTGTCTTGTTCGTGCTGTACGGCTTGCAAGATGACTGTATCCGTGGCATCGGCCTGAAATAATGGCGCAGACCCCGGCAGGGGTGGACCATTCACAGTGGCACATCCCCAGAGCATTCCCATCATCATGAGCCCGGATCCATAACGAAACCACATGGCAATCCCCCTTGTTACGCCGAGATCTCAGTACCGTTGCTAAGAGCCTCCGACATTGCCTTCGAGAGGAGGCGAAGGAGGGTCAGGCAGATACGCGGCCGCAGGCCCCAAAAACCGCGAGGTCGAGAACAACATCAATGCGTGGCCATCATTCGCCGCAGTGGAATGGTTAATGTCGGACAGGCTCCTGGGATAAGTTTAGCAGATAGTGTGGATTTTGACGGCTCCGGGGCAGAGACAAAAGACCGATGAAACACTGTGACATGCTGCTTGTCCTCAAGCCTCCTCCGTAAGGATGCTTGAGGGTGAGAGTTAGGAAGAGATTTTACCCGCCTTGGCCGTCCCGGATATGAAGTTTCTCTACGGTGAGGGGGCGAGCCGGCCGGTCAAAGGCTCGTCATAGCAGCGGACGGCGATTGCAGCAGAAGCCGTCATCAATCATGCG
>JACMLT010000295.1 GCA_014379455.1 Nitrospiraceae bacterium | reverse complement strand
GGCCCATCCCTTTACGACGTCATTTCATCCAACAGACGTGCGCGTCACCACCCGTGTACACGAACACGATCTCCAGTCGTGCCTGTTCAGCTGTATCCACGAAGGCGGCCATGGGTTATACGACCAGGGTCTCGACCCCCGCTACTTCGGCACACCGCTGGGCGATTCGGTCTCGCTCGGGATTCATGAAAGCCAGTCACGCATGTGGGAAAATTGCGTGGGCCGGTCGCGACCGTTCTGGCGATTTTTTTACCCCATGCTCCAGCAAACCTTTCATCATCAATTGCGCGACCTCGATGTGGAACAATTCTACGCGGCGATCAACCGCGTGAAGCCGTCGCTGATTCGAGTCGAAGCCGATGAGCTCACCTACAATCTCCACATCATGTTGCGATTCGAAATCGAGCAGGATCTCGTCGAAGGGCGGACGCGTCCGGAGGACTTGCCGGGGATCTGGAACCAGAAAATGGAGGAGTACCTGGGCATTGTTCCTTCCAACGATGCGGAAGGCGTGCTGCAAGACGTGCACTGGTCGTTCGGCGCCTTCGGCTATTTCCCGACGTACACGCTCGGCAATCTCTACTCTGTTCAATTCTATGAGCAGGCCAAACTGGAGATCCCCCATCTGGAGGATGAAATTGCGGCAGGACAATTGATGGTGTTGCGGCGTTGGCTCGGACAAAAGATTCATCGCTGGGGCCGGATGTTCACGCCGGATCACCTCGCCCAGCGAGTGACAGGGAAAAGCCTCGATCCTGAACCGTTCTTATCTTATGTGGAACGGAAGTATGGGGAACTGTACAAGCTCTAGAGGGTTGCGGAAAAACACTGTTGGCATGCAAGAAAAGCTATGGTTCGCACGTGCAGCAACAATGAGAACACTCCCGCAGGCTGCTCAATAAGGCCGTTCAGCAAGGCCACAGCCGAAGAAAGCACCGGAGGCGTAGCCTCAGGGCTACGTTGAGGGTGCTTTCGAGGCGAGAACGCCGCTGACGGACTTTTTCAGCAGCCTGCCGCTAATATCCCATCGCCTGATTGAGCTTCGCCAAGCTCACAGCAGGTAACATGAACTCGGCCTGTACCTCGATGCGAGACGGCACCAAGATCGTCGTATGGAACACAATATCGCGGATTGGGATCTTGAATTCGGGTTGCTGTGGGGTGCTCAATTCGACTGACTCGACCGATTGGGTGATTGTCCCGCTATCTTGAGGCCCATAGACCGCCACCACCGCCTTCAGAATCTCCGCGACCTTCTCGTTCGTCTCTACTCCCTCAATGCTTTTCTCCAGCAACGGAATGACCTCTTCCTGTGCCTGGTCCGACAGCGTGAAATTTTCCACCCGTTCTTTCCGACGCAGCGACATCAGATCATTATCGAGATCTTTACTGAAAGCCCCATAGGCAAACCGGAAGAACTCGAAGTGAAAGCCTTTAAAGCCTTTGCCGAACATCTGCAGCTCGCACAAAAAACACAGTTGCTGGAGCTTCACATCGCTGAGCAACCCGTGAGGTTCCGTCAGATGCAGAACATAGAGCAACAGAGCCCGGTCGACCGTAATCTGATTGGGTGTCCGCATGCAGGGAATCTCTCCATTCTTCCGTCTTTTTTGGGTGGAGCACTATAGGCAGCGCCGAAGATCTCCGTCAATTCCTCCCCTATCTATGCCGTTCTGCACAACACCCCTTGACCAGTCAGGCACGTTTCGTCTTTAATGAGCCCTATAGGAGGCCCGTCTTGACGAATACACATGTGAAGGAAATGCAGGCGTTGAAAGAACACCTGGGCAAGCATCAGCTCAAGCTCACCCGCCAACGTGAATTGATTCTGAATGCGTTCCTCCGGCAAGAGCACATTACCGCGGAGGCCATGTATCACCAGCTGGCGAAAGCCGATCCTCATCTGGGGCTCGCGACCATCTACCGAACACTCAATCTGTTCTGCGATGCTGGCCTCGCACAAGCTCGGCATTTCGGCTCTCAGACGAAATACGACAACGTGTCGCACAAGGGCCATCACGATCACCTCATCTGCACCGGCTGCGAGAAGATCGTGGAATTTGAAAACGAAGAAATTGAGCGGCTCCAGGAAGAAGTGGCCACCCAAAACGGATTTATCATCAAAACCCACCGACTCGAGCTGTACGGCCTCTGTTCTCGCTGCCGTCATTGACGAACCGGCTTTTTTTTAGTATCATTTTGAGACAGCTTATCAATTTCAATTTCGCAAGGATCTCCATATGTCATTCGTATGCTCCGTGCCCACATTATGCCGAACAATCCTCTCAAGCCTCCTTCTACTCTTTGCGTCCGGGATCTTTGTACCCTCGGCCCCGGCTGCCGATACACTCACGATCTACTCCGGTCGCTCGGAACGTCTCATCAAGCCGGTGCTCGACGCCTTTACGGCAAATACCGGCATTCACATCGAGCTGCTGTCGTCCGGCACGACTGAACTGGTCAATCGGCTGAAGGCTGAAGGCGATCGTACATCGGCAGATCTCTTAATTACCAACGACGCCGGCAGTTTAGAACTGGCCCGAACAGCAGGCCTCCTCCACCCATTGAATATGCGGGAAGTTGAACGAGCCATCCCGGCACAGTTTCGCGCATCGGATAGCGCGTGGGTGGGACTCTCCGGACGATTCTGGATCGTGGCGTATAACACCACGATGGTCAAACCAGGCCAAGTGAAGTCGCTCCTCGACCTCGCCGATCCGAAATGGAAAGATAAGATTGCGATTCCGAATTCCGGCAGCGAGTATTTGCAAGCAGGCGTGTCGGTCATCCGCGCCACCTATGGCGAGGAAAAGACCAAGCAGTTCCTACAAGGCCTCAAGACCAATGCAGACAGCCAGGTCTACCAGAAAAGCTCGCAGATCGTGGATGCTGTCGCCAAAGGACAGGTCGCGCTGGGTATCGTAAATCACTACTACGTGTATCGCCACCTGGCCGCTCAACCAGGAGCGCCGATCGCCGTGTTGATGCCGGATCAGCAAGAAGGTGGCATGGGGGCGATCATGAATGTCGCCGGCGTCGGCATCATCAAGTCGACCAAACATCTCGAGAGCGCCAAACTGCTTGTGGAATTCTTAGTCGCGCAAGCGGGGCAGAAGTTATTCGCGGATCTCGACAAGGAATATCCCCTCCACCAGGATGTGAAGGCAGACCCAGCGCTCGTGGAACGGAAGAGTTTCCGCGCGGCACTGGTCCCCCTCTCCAAACTCGCCGAACTGCGCGAACCGACTCTCACACTGATCGAACAAGTGGGTCTCCGGTAACTCGAAGGGACCCATCGTGAACACGATTCGCCGCCAACTTACTTCGCCGTTGCAACTCGTTGTCTTGGCGACTGCAGGAATTATCCTGCTCCCGCTCGGCTATGTCACCGCACAAGCCCTCTCGGCCGATCCAGTCGTCTGGAGCCGCCTGTGGGCGACTCGTATTCCCGAGTTACTGTTCAACACTGTTTCGCTGGCCGGCAGTGTGTCCGTCATCACACTGATCCTGGGCGTCTCAACCGCCTGGCTGGTGACACGCGTAGAGTTTCCCGGTCGCCGGCTATGGGAAGGCGCCCTGGTCCTTCCCTTGGCGATGCCGACCTACGTGCTAGCCTACGTCTATTCCTATCTCTTGGGGTTCGGCGGCCCCGTCGAGCATCTTTGGCAATTCGTGGCCGGTCCTCAGGCCAGAATCTTTTCGCCCCATAGCTATTGGGGCGCGACACTCGTCATGGCATTAGATACGTTTCCCTTTGTCTATCTCCTGAGTCGTAGCGCCCTCCTCAGCATGAATGTGTCGTTCGAAGAGGTGGCACGGGCCAGCGGCGTCTCTCGTCTCTCGACTCTCTGGCGTGTGACATTGCCGCTGATGCGCCCCTCGATTGCCGCCGGAGTGGCCCTCGTGATCTTGTACGTCGTGTCGGATTTCGGTGCGGTATCATTGCTCCGCTACCAGACGCTCACCTACGCCGTGTTCCAGCAAATGACCGGACGGTCTGACAATGCCGCGGCGAGCATCTTGAGTCTGTTACTGGTCGTGCTCGCGCTGATTTTCCTGATCACGGAACGGTGGTTCCGACAACGGAGCCGGTTTTATCAGACCACCGGCCGCTACCGGGCTCCGCAACGGCGCCGCTATGGCTGGCTTGGCACCATTGCCGTCACCGGGTATCTCGGATTGATCGTCGGCGCAGCCTTCGCACTGCCAGCCACGCTCTTGATTCAATGGAGCCTCTCGCCTGAGGCGCAGGGGACGCTCGACAACCGGTTCTTCGGGTTCGTCTGGAACAGCGGTCTCCTGGCCGCCTGTGCCGCCACCGGTGGCGTATTGATCGGCTTGCCGCTTGCCTATCTCGCCAGCCGCCGCCCGACGTTACTGAACCTGGGCTGTCTCCAAGCCGCCTATGCCGGCTATGTGCTTCCAGGACCGGTGGCAGCATTGGCCGTCCTCGTCCTGTTTACCAAACTTGCCCCAGTGTTCTATGGCTCCGTACTGATCCTCATCGTAGCCTATGTGATCCATTTTCTCCCGGCTGGGCTCCAGTCCTTGGAACCGGCACTACAGCACATGTCGCCGAATTTGGAAGAAGTCGCACGCACGCTAGGCCTTGGAATGCGTGATACCTGGCGACGGGTCACGCTGCCACTTGTTCGAAACGG
This sequence comes from Nitrospiraceae bacterium, assembly GCA_014379455.1. Taxonomy (GTDB): domain Bacteria; phylum Nitrospirota; class Nitrospiria; order Nitrospirales; family Nitrospiraceae; genus Palsa-1315. The sequence goes on along the minus strand of JACMLT010000295.1, from coordinate 3,924 downwards.
ATTTGTCGTGGCCTGGGTTTTGATGTTCTTGCAGACAATGAAGGAGTTACCTGCGACGCTCTTGTTGCGGCCGGTGGGGTTCGACACCCTGGCCATTCGCGTCTGGATGGAAGCGAGCGAGGAGTATTATCAACTGGCCGCGCCGTCCGCACTCCTCATTGTCTTATTGAGTCTCCCGGCATTGGCTTTGTTAGTCTCGAAAGATTGGCGCGCCGCGTAGCAGGATGCTGAAAAGGTCCGCCAGCTTTGTTCTCGCATCGTTTAGACCCTCAACGTACCCCAGAGGGTACGCCTCGGGCCTTCACTCGCTGTGGCCTTGCCGGACAAACTTTTCGAGCATCCTGCAAGGGTGGTCTCATCTTATCCAAGACCTGAATAGTTGTTCGCATCCGGCTAAAAAAAGGATCGTGATTCTGTGATCTCAGACCACTCCACCGCACCTCGCCCTTCAGGGGAGCGCACGTTCCAGGGCAATCTGTTTACGCCAGCCTCGTCGGTCTTGGAGCTGCGGCATGTCTCCTGCGCCTACGAAACCGGACGCCCGGCGGTCCAAGAAATTTCGTTCGCGGCTCGAGAAGGGGAAATTCTCTGCCTGCTGGGTCCTTCGGGCTGTGGGAAGACGACCATTTTGCGGGCGATCGCCGGATTTGAACCAGTTCGCTCCGGCCAACTGTTCTTATCCGGGCAACTCGTCTCGTCACCGGACGTCATGATCCCGACGGAGAGCCGACATGTCGGAATGGTCTTTCAGGAGTACGCGTTGTTTCCCCACCTACGTGTGAAGGACAACATCGCCTTCGGGCTCCATCACCTCGCCCGAAGCGAGCGCACCCCACGAGTCCAGGAGATGCTGCGCCTCACTGGGTTAGAAGGATTGGAGCGGCGGTATCCTCATGAATTATCGGGCGGCCAGCAACAGCGGGTCGCGTTGGCTCGCGCCCTTGCCCAAAATCCCATCGTATTACTGCTCGACGAGCCATTCAGTAATTTGGACCCTGATATGGCTGGGCGCATGCGCCAAGAGTTGCACGATCTCTTACGACGGACGAAGACGACGACTGTGCTCGTCACGCACGATCATGACGAAGCCTTTGCCATGGCCGATCGGATCGCCGTACTTAACCAGGGCAGATTGGAACAATTCGATACACCGGAAATAATGTACCACATGCCGGCGACGCCCTTCGTGGCCGACTTTGTCGGTCAAGCAGACTTCATTCCTGGAACCGTATCCCACGGCATGGTCCACACCGAACTGGGAGAGTTTCCCGACACAATTGAATGCGCGGACGGCACCACTGTGGTCGTCATGATTCGGCCAGACGACATTCACCTCGTCCCCACGGAAGGCGCCAGCGCGCGCGTGCTCTCTCGCCAATTCCACGGATCAGAGAATCTGTACACCGTCAGTCTCCCCTCTGGTCAAATCGTTCATAGTAGTCAGGGCTCCACGAGTGTCTATCAGGCGGGCACGGCAGTAGAAATTCGCGTCATGGCGACCCATACCGTGCTCTTTCGGCAAGAGAAATCCACCAGATAGGCATGCGAGTCAATCCGACCGATCGTACGAAAGCATTGACAGACTTTTTCACGATCTGGCATTGATAGAGGTTCACGACTGTTCCCGACCTGCAGGTCTGTGAATGAAAAAGGAACTGTGAGATTTCGCCCATGAATGCGCTACAAAACCTGGTCGATTATGGCGTCATTGGGCTCCTGTTAGCGCTCAGCGTATGGACCGTGGCCATCGCAGTGGAACGATGGCTCTTTTACCGCCGTGTCGATCTCACGCAATACCCCAACAGCCTGGGATTGGAGATGGCGCTCACCAAACACCTGGTCATTATCGGCACAGTCGCCGCGAATGCTCCATATATTGGCTTGCTGGGTACCGTGCTTGGTATCATGCTCACATTCCACACGATGGGGACCTCCGGAACCATGGCCGTCAATGCCATCATGATCGGGCTCAGCCTTGCGCTGAAGGCCACGGCGGTCGGACTACTGGTCGCAATTCCCTGCGTCGTGATGAACAACGTACTCCGGCGGAAAGTGGCCGAGCTCCTCGCCCGACATAAGGAACAACATGCAACGGGACATTGACCAAATCAACGTCATCCCCCTCGTCGACGTCATGCTGGTCCTGTTGGTCATCGTGCTGACCACCGCCACCTTTATCAGCAGCGGACAGATTCCAGTCAATTTGGCAAAAGCCAAGGAGGTCGGCGATCGCAAAGAAGCCCCTCTGGTGATCACCCTGACTGCCGACGGCGCGCTCTTTCTCAACGACCACCCCGTCCCTGAAGGAGGGCTTCAGAGTGCGCTGACGACAGAACCTCGAGCATCGTCGGTCATCGTGCGGGCGGATAAAGTCACCTTGCTCGAACGATTCGTTTCAGTGGTGGATGAAGTGCGTGGGCTGGGCTTTCAACAGGTCAGCCTGGAGGTTATTCGCCTGTGATCGCCGCTGAGCCACATCGCGTCGGAGTCCAGAAGGGCGCTCACGTCCAAGGCTGGCTGGCTTCCGTCCTCTTGCACAGCACCGTGGCGCTCACAGTGATCCTTACAGTAAAGCACATTCAGCTCGCCCCACAGGACGAAGCGTTCAAGTGGAATGTTGCCATGGTATCATCGGCTCAGCCAACAGCATCATCCTCGAACCAGGCTCAGGCTCATTCAACTCAGTCGACGACATCAGCCCCTCCACCCCCCGTGCGACGGTCTGCGTCGCCCCAGACGTCCTCGTCGCCCCAGGCGTTTGCATCGCTGACAACTCCTTCGAGTTCAGAGCAAATGGCCACTACGGGAGTAGCTGAACCTTCCTTACCTCAACTCACGACTCCTTCACCGCCAACAACTCACACTATACAACCAGCCGAACCAATCAGACATAAGACTGTCGCACCGATAGCCTCCGCAGCTGAATCCGGTGTAAGACCGGATGAAATGCCGATGGCAGTCTCGACATCGACGAATGCCGAGACGGAGCCGTCAAGCGCGCAATCCGCAATCCCTGAACAGACCACACAATCTGATCAAGATCCGGCACAGATCCAGGTGGCAGCCATTTCTTCGGCCCCATCGGACGCCCCAACGAAGCGCGACTACGGGTGGCTCTCTGAGGTGATTTTACGTCGTGTAGAAGAATTGAAACGCTACCCCGCCTCGGCTAGGGCAGATCAGGCTGAGGGAAAAGTCGTGGTGAAAGCTGTGATCGACGAGAACGGGAGCATTAGTGAAGTGGGTGTCTTTCAGAGTTCGGGGTACCCCATGCTCGACGAAGCTGCTATTCAAACCATGCGGCAAGCAGCTCCACTCCATCTCCCGCACCCATTAGGGCAGTCACGCATGACGATCAAAATTCCCATGAACTATCGATTGGACCGATAACCCTCTGCTTCACGGTTTACGGATCCGACCCCGTAACCCTGATGACACATGGACCGAACCTTCATGATCGACAATGATGGCCTCCACATCCGGTAACGCTTCGACAAGCTGCATTCCTAATTCAGCCCCCATGACAAAAATTCCTGTGTCCAACCCATCCGCCCAGATGCCTTCACGGGCAATCACCGTGACACTCTGGCAACCGCGCGCTGGTTGGAGCGTGTGCGGATTGAGAATATGGTGATACCGAACACCATCACGCTCGAAAAATCGTTCGTAATCGCCGGCCGTTGAGATGGCCTCATCTTCCAAGTCGATGAAGGCAAACACCACCCCCTCTTTGCGTGGATGTTGGATACCGACGGGAAACTTTCTCCCCCCAGGCAACTGTCCAAATGTTTTAATATCCCCTGAGAGGGCCACGATCCCCGCCAACGCTCCGGCTTTCTTCATCACCGCCACTGCTTGATCCGCTGCGTATCCTTTGCCGATCCCACCCACATCAATCCGCATCCCAGCTTTCTCAAGAAAGAT
>JACMLT010000294.1 GCA_014379455.1 Nitrospiraceae bacterium | reverse complement strand
TCACTTCCTGGTCATCTTTATTCGCCACGTCCTGATCGATCCGCTCTGCCGGTGCTGACGCGGCTGGAAAAATCAGGCTCGTGACAGTATGAAAACTCTCGACGCGAGAGGGTCCATTAAATGAACGAGTTTGTAGGAACCGAATCTTCTGACCAGGCGGGACAACCGCGAGTGAGTTGGTACCGGCGATCGTGGCACGGGTATCGAACCACCGGCCCGCCTCATCCGTTACATCAAAATATGTCGTATTGACCGTACTCAGCGGCGGAGATGGGTTGGCCGCAGGCGGAGCAGCATCATCATCGCCCGAACAACCGGCTACTCCTGCCGCGAGGCAGAGAGCAGCCCCAAGAATACCGTACTTCCTCATCGAAACCTCCTTTTGTGGTGATAGAACGAAGGATCAAGATGCCTGTTTGCTGTTATTCGAATTAGCCGGACACACGGGCTAGGTCGATCAATCAGCGCGCCCAATCGTCGTGAAACCGGTCATGCAGGCTGCTTATAGCCCGCGCAATATAAATTAGTCAACTAGAGCTTAGGGAATAACTTTTTAATATCTTCACGACGACATTTCCAAGTAATCCAGCGGCCGAATAGCCCGACATCCAGCAAAGCGCGTGCCCGCCATAAAATGCATGTGCCCTCGGTCACAGTCTGCAGTTTTCCCAGAATAGAGCTTGTTCCACGCTACGAGAAAAGTATGGGGCGCGATCAAGGTGAATCGAAAAGGATTCCGGGGTGAATCGAATTTGATTCACCCGGTCACATTGAATAGAGCCGTGGAGGGTGTGCCCAAAGGGAGACTCTGTCTCTGGCAGGATCTTGAACCGGAATAGGATACAGACGCCGTTATCGGCTGGAATGATACATCGGGATTACATACGTCACGAAGGCCAAACACTTGAGCTCGTGACTCCTGCGCCTATGCCAGGGCCTTGATAACTTGATGAAGCTGCTCAAGCCTGTGTAGTAATCGGTAAACCGCGAAACGTTTCCACCGTGGGATGAGAGGATAGTAAGGAGAGAAGCTGAACTACCCTTGCACCAGTTGGCAGCGGCATTGAAGGTCATGCATGGCGGCATGGTTTAGACTGGTCGCAACTGTACGGATATAGGGAATTGGACCAAGGACACACGATAGGATCTTAAACAGACCCTCATCCCCTGTCTGTTAACCCCCCGCGCTTCCCACCGGCCCGCCCGGCTCAGTCATGCGCCAGGGGTCGAGCAATTGCGCGAGTCGCTTGTCAGAAAGGACTTTCTGTTCTTTGGCTATCTGTCGCACAGTCTTGCCGGATTTATACGCCTCCTTGGCAAGTTTTGCCGCCGCGTCATAGCCGATCTCCGGGGCCAGCGCTGTACACATCGCCAGGCTCTGCTCGATCAGACTCTTGCACCGTGCCTCATTGGCGGTGATCCCATCAATACACTTAGTCGCAAAGTTTGTCGAGACAGCCGCCAGCAGTTCGATCGATTGGAAGAGGTTATAGGCCATCACCGGCAGCATCACGATCAGTTCGAAGTTAGCCGCCTGCCCGCCCACGGTGATCGTGACATCGTTGCCGATGACTTGCGCGCAGACCATCGTGACCGATTCGGCAATGACCGGATTCACCTTGCCCGGCATGATGGAGGAGCCCGGCTGGGTTTCAGGCAGATTGATCTCCCCTAGCCCACAGCGGGGGCCGGAGCCCAACCAGCGGATGTCGTTGGCGATCTTCATCAGGCTCACGGCCAGGGTTTTGAGCGCTCCGCTCGCATCCACCAGTGAATCCTGCGCTGACTGCGCTTCAAAGTGGTTCCTGGCTTTGAGAAAGATACAGCCGGTCTCCTTGGAAATGAGGGCCAGGACCTTGGCGGAGAACTTCGGATGGCAATTGAGTCCGGTGCCGACAGCGGTGCCGCCCAGTGCCACTTCGCTCAGGGCCGCTTGGGCCTGTGTCACCCGGTGAATCCCCAGTGCAATCTGCCTCGCATATCCACCGAATTCCTGCCCCAACCGCACTGGGGTGGCATCCTGTAAATGGGTGCGCCCGATCTTGACGATCTGATCGAACTCTTTCGCTTTGTGCGTCAACGATTTCTGCAGGCTGGTAAGAGCCGGAATGAGCTGCTGTCGGATCAGCTCCCCTGCGGCGATGTGAATGGCGGTGGGAATGACGTCGTTGCTGGATTGGCCCAGATTAACATGATCGTTGGGGTGCACCAGCTTACTGCCGCGTGCGCCCCCTAACAGTTCGGTGGCCCGATTGGAGATCACCTCATTGGTATTCATGTTTGTCGAGGTGCCTGACCCGGTTTGAAAGATATCCACGGGGAATTCCGCATCGAGTCGGCCTTCGACCACGTCGGTGGCGGCCTGTGTAATGGCACTGGCGGTGGACTTGTCGAGGAGGCCCAGGGACTGATTGACGGTGGCCGCCGCCCGCTTGATCCGGCCCAAGGCCCGAATCATGGCGCGCGGGAAGCGCAGCGAACTGATGGGAAAGTTCTCAATGGCGCGGGCGGTTTGTACGCCATAGTACGCGGTCGCCGGCACAGCCAGCTCGCCCATACTGTCACGTTCGAGGCGGGTGGTGGGTGAAGACTGAATGGCGGCCATGGGCGATCGCTTCTTCATACGTCAGACTCCTGGTGAATGGGTGGCGGCACGGCGGGCGTCATGATAAACGCTGTACTAGGATGGACACAAGAGGGTAGCTGAATAGACGCGCTTGCCTACCTCAATCACATTCACGCCCGTCGTTACGTTCTTCATGGAGAACAAGACACAGCTCGAGACCAACAAACTATAGGAGCCGGGTTGGCCTGGGAATAGTCATTCTGTTGCCTTCCACAGCGATAGCTGGGCCATCATAAAAAGTAGAACGTCTTCGTCTTATGGCGAAACAGGCTACGGCTGAAACTGTGCAGCGAGATCGCCTGGCTTGAACACACCCCGCTCGGTGATGATGCCGGTGATCAATTCTGCCGGAGTCACGTCGAACGCGGGATTGTAGACTGCGACTCCGGCTGGTGCGATGGGATGACTGCCGTGGATGGTGGTGACTTCTAAGGGATTCCGTTGTTCGATCGGAATGTCCACTCCTGTTTTGGTCTTCAAATCAATTGTGGAATAGGGCGCGGCCACATAGAAGGGAATCCCATGGGCTCTCGCCAGGACGGCCACTGAATAGGTGCCTATCTTGTTGGCCACGTCCCCATTTGCCGCAATGCGATCGGCCCCCACGATACAGAGGTGGATCTTCCCCTGCCGCATGAGTGTGCCGGCCATATTGTCCGTGATGAGCGTCACAGGAATCTTGTCCTGCATCAACTCCCAGGCCGTAAGGCGCGCGCCTTGAAGTACCGGCCTGGTTTCATCCGCAATGACCTGAATCTGTTTCCCCTGCTCCCAGGCCGCGCGAATGACACCCAGTGCCGTGCCATAGCCGGCTGTCGCCAGCGCACCGGCATTGCAATGGGTCAGGATCGTTTGGCCGCTCGCAATGAGTTCTGCTCCATGGCGTCCCATCGCCTTGCAGAGCGCGATATCTTCATCCAGAATGACTTGCGATTCCTTCAGTAGCGCGGTCTTGATGAATGCATTCGGCTCTGCGTGCAATGCGGCGAGCAGGCGTTTCATCCGTTCGATGGCCCAAAATAGATTGACTGCTGTCGGTCTGGTCGCCGCAAGATGATCGCAAATCGCGCACACCTCCTTGGCCAAGGACTCGTAGTCGGGCGCGATGACGCTCTGTGCACCCAGTGCAACCCCCATAGCCGCCGTCACACCGATCGCCGGCGCACCTCTGACTTTGAGGTGACGAATCGCATCGGCAACAGTCTGATAATCCCGGCAGTCTAAAAACTCGACATACTCCGGTAACCGGCTCTGGTCAAGTAACCGTACTGCGCCGTCTTTCCATTCAACGGTAGGCACCATGGAGGGATCTTGTAGCGGGAACTGAGGACCAGTGCAAGGGGTTAGTGCTTGTGGCGGCCACTCCATTCCAAGATCGTGATGATGACCACAATCAAGCCGGCTTGTACCAGCAACAGCAGTGCTTCAGTCGTTCCAGCATGACGGAGCGCTAACGCCGAAAGCCCCAGGCAAATTGTCATCAAACAGATCATTGCGACACTGGCTTGGCGAGACCCCAATGCGCGTTCTAACCGGTGATGGAGGTGGTCCTTTCCCACATAGTCGAGCCATTCCTTGATGGAGTGCACTTTCCCTGTGGCTATCCGCTCCACCGTAATATAAATCATGTCGTAGATGAGCACGCCGAAGATAAGGAGCGGATTACTGAACGAGACGATTGGACTATGATCCGCCCAGTTCCCTTTCACGGCAAGACAGGCAAGTATGAATCCCAGGAAGGTCGCTCCCCCGTCTCCAAGGAAAATGACGGCAGGCTTACGCCCTCGATAGTTATAGGGAAGAAATCCGATCCCTGCCCCGATGATGGCGATGGCGAGCCAGCCCAATCCCGGCTGATTCGTTTCAAACGCCACCGCGCCCATGAATCCAGCGATGAGAATGGCAAGCCCCGTGGCCAACCCATCCATCCCGTCGAAAAAATTAAAGGCGTTCGTGATCCCGACGATCCAGAGCAACGTCAGCAAGACATTCGCCACATCGCCGAATGGACCGCTTGGAAACAGCGTCAGAACCTTGCCGGTCGCTATGACGATTCCCGCCGCCGCCAGTTGAGCGACCAGCTTGGACGCGGCAGGCAGCTCCCACACATCGTCGATGACGCCGACCACCAACAATAGCGATCCAGCTGCGAGGGTCGCGATCATCAAGTCCGGTAAAATCGAGTTCAACAGCACCGAACCGAGGAATCCGAGATACACAGCCACGCCACCGAGCCTGGGAGTCGGATGCACATGGATCCTCCGGTCGGACGGTTGATCCACCAGCCCCCACTGATGACTGAGATGCACCGTGAACGGCGTCAACGCGCCGGCACCGAGAGATGCAAAAAGAAGGATGTAGAGCCACCGAAGACCTTCGAGTACAAAGAATTGACGAACCATGGGAATCGCTAAGGTCACCACACCCAGGAGCGCCCCCAACGCAATCGGTGTCAGCCAGCGTCGAGTGCTGCGCAACGCGAAGGATGGAATCTCTATATCGATAGCCTTCATGAAATCACCTGCATCAACGATTGCTGAATCTGCATCACTTCATCGTCTATGAGATCAGGATAGAGCGGAATCGACAGCGCCGTTCGGTCCGCTTCATCGCTATGAGGGAAACCAGACTGATCAAGATAACGGTGAAGCGGGCGAAAAACAGGCTTGCGGCAGTGGATCCCCTGCTGCTCCAACCGGCTGATCACATTCGCAAGACCACCAGGGTCAGTCTGTGCATGCGACAGCCTGATTACAAATCGATAGTAGCCATGTGTCCTGCCTGGAGGAGCACTCGGACAGACGGCAGTCTTAGAAGAAAGCATGTTCCGATACGCTGCGGCAAGGAAAGAGCGCCGTTCGTGAAAGGCAGAGAACCGCCCTAACTGGGAGAGCCCAAGCGCCGCTTGCAGGTCGGTCAGCTTGAGATTGAATGATGATGGATCCAGTGCCGCTGCGCCATCATATTCACGCAGCGATTTGACGCGTTCGAGCAACGTCTCCTCATTCGACAACACCATCCCGCCTTCTCCAGCACACAGTATCTTCGTCGCATAAAAGGAACAGACCGTGAGCCGCCCAACCGTGCCGACAAGCCGACCTTGTTCTGTGACCCCGAGCGTCTGCGCGCAATCCTCGATCAACGGAATCCCGAGCCCCTCGAGCGCCGTCAAGTCGGCCGGCAGCCCGAACAGATGCGGGACAATGATCGCGCGAGTCTTTTTGGTTATCGCCCGACGGGCTGCGAGTGGGTCGATGTTGAACGTATTCAAATCAATATCGACAAGTGTAGCCTGTGCCCCGACTCGTTGCGTTGCAAGCCAGGGCGCGGCACACACATAGCTCGGCATGATCACTTCATCACCCGCTCCGATCGTAAGCGCCCGCAGCGCCAGCTCCAGCGCCGCAGTCCCTGAACTGACCGCCACCCCACCCTGCACGCCGACGAAAGTGGCCATGTGACGCTCGAATTGCTCAACCCGAGGCCCCTGGGCAATCTGCCCAGAACC
>JACMLT010000293.1 GCA_014379455.1 Nitrospiraceae bacterium | reverse complement strand
TCATTCTAAACTTAGCCGTCAGCCCTGCCGGACGTCTTGTCCAGCCTCTATCCAATCTTGCCTACAGCGATTTGAGATATTCGACAAGCTCGCCCGCTTGCTTGTTGGTCAGCCCGTTGAGCGTGAGAAGCGCCAGGGTGATCGCGGGATCGTCCATATTCACTTTTCCAGCCATAATCTGTGCGACAAGTTCTTTGGGTGAACTGCGCCGTCAACTTTGAGCCCCACTGATAAAGCTGTCTTTGGCGACACACCGGGGCCGACGCCTCCCTGCGCGGCACCCGCAATAGCCTGGTGAAGCTTGAGAGCGTCGCTCCAGAATCCCTCGTCACCGAAGGTGTCATAGCGGAAGGTCTGGCGGCCCTCCTCGATCATCGCGTTCGCATTACTGGAAATCAGACTGCCGAACTCCCGATCACTCGGGGCATGGCTCTACTGCGTCGTCGCCGTGCAGGCAACAGCCAGGATGGAGACCAAGGCGAAGATTGGCGCACTCTGTACAAGAGAACGATTCGTCACGACGTACCTCCTTGTGAGAAAGCAAATGGCGACTTCCGTGTCCCCTTCAGAAAATTTGAGATAGTGCTGAGCATGTTGGAACTCCTGTCTGACTGATCACCCGATACAACAATGAGGACCTGATGGCGGATTACGATTCGATACTATGCCTCTAGAGGAAGGAGCGTCTGGTCAAAAATGCCCATGTTCGTAGAATTGAATGGCGCCACCAGGGCCGCTCGAACCCCGATAAAAAGAACCTGCCATCGGATTGTCGGCCTTTAATCACCCACGAGTTTTCGAACGACTGGAACTCAATATCACGAAGAGCAGGATGAGAATGAAGCAGATGGATGCGAATCGATTATCGTAGTAGAACGGTTGATGCCGGACAAACTCTTCATACCGAACCCTTGCGAGTAAAGCTGGCTAGCGCCAATCGACGGCGCCGAATCCGCTATTTCCTAGTAATACATACATCAGGCTCACGCTGCTGACCGTCTGATCCCTAAAGTCGACTTGCGGATAATTCGCCTCGCGATGGGACACGGCATACCGGATGGCGATACCATGATGGTCGAAGATGCGCACGGTGAAGGATCCATCCGCTCGCAGGATATTTTCCCTTCCTTGAGGGTCCGCAGAGAGCAGCCCGGTGACATAATACTCGCGTCCCGTGACATCGAGCATAGCCCTCTCGCCAAGAATGAGACGTAGTGCGAGAAGGGCTTGTGGAGTAGCGCCATAATGATAATCCCGCTCATCCGCCCGTTGGACGCTGCCGGCTGCGCCATAACCGACGCCGCCAAGGGAGGTCCCCTGAAGCGCCACGTCCTGGGAGAGCCAGGTCTGCCAGGTGGTCCCGAGTGAGAGCGCGGTCGTTGAGACGCGAAATATTTGCGGGGCGATATAGTCGTAGCTCCCGTACAGGCCCCAGATGCCGCGCGTGGAATCGCCGGACGCATAGCTGGTACCGATCAGAAGCCCACGCGTCTCAATGCTTTGGATCGTGTTGGCCGTTGTACTGGTAAGTTGGACGTCAAAGTAGTCGAACGGCCGTGTATAGGTATAGCCAGGCTTTCCCGGAAGCCCGTAGGTAAACGTGAGGGCCCCGGTGGCTCCCTGCTCTTTGATGGAGGATGAGACGTTCTGGCTACTGGAGGTCAGCGTTCCGCCGACTTGAAGTCGCAGGAAAGTCGCTGGATTATGACTCGGATAGACTTCGTCGAATCGGTTGCCGAACGCAAGGCGATTAAAGCCTGTGGGTGGAGAGATGATCGCGGCTGCCAGTTCACGCCAGAATCCCGGCTTGCCGTTGTCGCCGCTCTCCAGCAGCAGATTGGCCATTCGGAAGAGCGGCTCGCCCAGAAATGTTCCACCAAAGGTGGTCGTAATCTGGTCGTTGATGGAAGGTAGCGTCTTCTCGCCGGCGATTTCCCAGAGAAAACTGCCCGCGCCCGTATACAGCCATGATTCCCAAAAGTTGAGGCGGCTCGATCGAGCCAAGCCAAAGTAGACTGAGCCACCGTAGGGGTGCAAGAACTGATTGATGGAGAACTGATCCTTGTCGAGAACCCACTTCGAGTCCGTCAAATGCGTGTGAATGGTGTTGCCGGTCGTACGGTATTCATCTTTTGGCTCGGTGTAATGCCGATCATACAGGTTGAGCAGAAAGCCGTAGGCGAGGATCTCAACCGCCGGTATGAGATAGCTCCTGCCGGGCCTCATCTCCCAGGACGGAGACTGTTCCGACCCCTCAGGTTCGGGCGGGCCGATAGGAACGGCCTGCGGTGGTGCGGGCGACGTTGGCCCGACGACAGAGGTTGGATCCTGCGCGAGGCCTGTACTAGGCGCCACAAAGGCAAAGACGAGGGCGCCGATGAGGAACAGCATCACGCGCACATTCAAAATTGAGATGGACAAGTTGTCACTCTTTTCGCCAGATATCGCGATCAAACTGTTAGGGCCAGATTGCTCGCCCGGAGCTAGAGGTTAGGCCTTGGGATGAAAGATATGCTGATCAAAATAGCTCACGTGTGATGAATTGCAATGGAAGGGCGAGTGACTCGGCGGCGGCGGACATCAGCGATGCTAGTCGTGCAAAATGATTGAGGAGTGAACTGTGCACTTCCATTCTGCCCTTGTAGTGAATGAAGCCCAACTTCCTGAACTTATTTAAAATGAAACTCACGCGGGAGCGCGTGGTGCCGACCATGTCGGCCAGCGTGTCTTGGCTGATCTTCGGAATGACCGCTCCGGCTTACCTTCTTTCCCATAGTGAGCCAGCAACAGAAGGATTCGCGCCAGCCGCTTCTCGGACGAATTGAAGAGATGATCAACTCAGTCCGTTTGGATACGCGCATTGCGAGACGCAGATAGGCCATAAACAGCTCGGAGAAGCTGGACTCATCGTGGGCAGCCCTCACCAAAGAAGCTGCCCTGCTCTAGGACCCCGACCACGGCTTCTTTCCCCTGTGTAAGAGCACGGTGAGCTTCACCCGGCCCGCCTGGACATAAAACACGGCATTGGCCGAATCCCCTTGCGAAATCAGCTGTTCCTTAGAGGCCTTCAACGTCGTCTTGCCCTGACCAACTTTGGCAAGAAAGGTCTGGGGGTTGAAC
>JACMLT010000292.1 GCA_014379455.1 Nitrospiraceae bacterium | reverse complement strand
TGGTCGAGCCACCTATTACGATCCGCAGGAAGGACAATCGCGGTGGTTCGGTGGCGCACAGGTCCGAGTCAATCCGTTTAAATATCTATCTTTCGAAGGATCCGCCGACTATAGGAGACAGGATACAGAAGGAACGCGGGTACACACCTACCCCGTGCAAGTCTCTGCATTGATCTATCCATTGGGCCACACTCGCTTGGCCCCCTTTCTGCTCGGCGGAGGAGGGTGGTACTACACGACCGTCAAAGGACCGGGGAATTTCGACGACACGCAAAATCGATTCGGCTTCCATGCTGGAGGAGGGCTTCAGTTTTTCTTCAACGACCACATCTCGATCGACAGCACCTATCGTTACATTTGGCTAGAAAACATTGAATCGAAAGACCAAAACATCAAGGATAAAAGCTTTAACGACAACGGCCATATGATTACGGCCGGCCTTAACTTCCATTTCTAGCTAGTTGTGCGGGACGAGCGATGGGGAAATATGCAGAGCTGACGCTGACAATAGCGTAACGATACTGCCGCCAATCTGATTTTTTTGTCGCGGTCTTACTGGAGGTCGTGAGGACCGGCCTTTGGGGAGGGGAGGATGCCCACCTAGCGAGTCTCCTTTGTCCAGTAGTACAGTCCTCGCCAATTTCTATTCAAGGAGGTGCGATCATGCTGAGCTGGGCCGTTACATTTCTTGTTATTGGGCTAGTCGCGGGGGTGCTGGGGATCACTGGAGTGGCAGGCACGGCGACCTACATCGCCTATATGTTGTTTGTCGTATTCTTGATCGTCGCCGCCATCAGTCTCGTCATGGGCAGGCGAACTCCTGTTGCCTAATCTGTTGCGGCTGAGCCTCGCTCGTCCGAAGAAAAGAGCCTATGGGCCGATGGCCGATAGCATGCGCAGTAAGAGACAGGGCGAGCGAGGACTCAGGACTCAGGACTGGTTCTCCGGTGTACAGCCGTTTGAATAGCGGAATACAGCTCCTTCCCGACGCTTTCCTTCTGCAAGAATGCCGCGGCCCCGGCATTCAGCATCGATTCAGCTATGTGCGGATACGTTTGGACGGACAACCCGATCACAGTCGTCGAAGGATACGCTTGTAAAATCCGCGCGGTAGTTTCAGCCCCATTCCAGCCTGGCATGTTCATGTCTATAATGACGACGTTGGGGATAAGCGTACGGACCATTTGGAGCGCTTGCTCTCCCGTCGACGCCTCCCCAACCACCGTGATGTCGTCGTACTCCTGTAACAAACAGCATAAACCTTCTCGAACCATTTGATGATCGTCGACGACCAGCACACGGAGCGGAGTCGCGACATCCCTATTTTCAGCCGAGGCGATCGTCACGTTGAGATCGTCGTGTTCCCCAACCAGTGCGGCTCTTGCGGGAGATCGTCCCTCCTCCCCCTGTGCCTCAATGTGTGTGCCGGGCATCCTAAAGGGAAGATGGAGCGACGCAACGGTTCCCTTGCCCGGTTCCGATTGCAGGTCGAAGCTGCCACCGAGGGCTATCATCCGTTCCCGAACACTCAGCAGACCGAATCGATCCGAACCGTCCTCGCGCAAGCCTGAGACATGGAAGCCGCATCCATGATCCGACACGGTGATGGACAGCACGTCCTGATCGTAGCTCATCAGTACAGACGCCCGATCTGTTTGGCCGTGCTTGAGCACGTTGAACAATAATTCCCGAATCGAGTGGAACAGCAGCACCGCATCCGCCTCGGGAAGGGGCAGCTCCGGTGTATCGAGAGATATCTCGACGGTCAATATCTGCTGCCGACGCATTTGATCCCCAAGCCATCGAAGTGCGGCGCTCAATCCGCGCTCGTACAGCGCTTGCGGTGTCAGCTCAGATACCAGCGTCCGGGTGTAATCGAGCGATTGGTGGAGCAACTGATCGGCCTCCTGCAAAGTAATCCGTACGTCTTCATCGTGATCTTGCCTCAGCAGTTGACCTACCTTCATGCGCGCCACGACAAGCATCTGGGACAAATAGTCGTGCAGCTCTGTGGCAAGCCGCCGTCGTTCGGTCTGTTCAGCTATCGTCAAGTCTGTTGCGAGGGCACGGAGCCTGGCATACGACGTCGCGAGCTCCTGTGTTCGTGCCTTGACTTGCTCTTCGAGCGTGTCGGCCAGCTGGCGAAGCCGCCCTTCGGCCTGTTGACGTTCGAAGAGTTCGTGGGCCTTCGCGCGAGTGGCCGCCTCGAGTTCGGCAGTTCTCTCCACGACCCGTCTCTCCAAATTTCGATTGAGGAACCGTAGTTCTTCCTGCGCTCCGGCGTATTGCGAACGTAACCGTCGTTCCTCCAATGCATGGCGCACCGCTTCGCCCAAGCGGCCCATCCGGTCCTTGCGGAGATAGTCGGCCGCGCCGTTGCGCATCAGCTGCACGGCTTCTTCTTCCCCAATGGCATGCGACACGACGACGAAGGGAATCGTCAGCCCGCTTTCTCGCAAACACTGTAATGCCTCGCCAGCACTGAATCGCGGCATGGCATCGTCTGAAATAATAATGTCCGGAGGATCTTGGGTCAGGTGGTTCATGAAGTCCGATTGCGTCTCGACCCGCTGCCACTTCATGTCGAAGCCGCTTTTCTGCAGTTCCCGAACGGCCAATTCGGTATCCACCGGATTGTCTTCGACGAACAAGACGCGCAAGTTGTCCATGCGCCTAGTCCTTCCCCTTGGAGTACAGTTCAGACGGAAGCTGGTTCAACAGGATCCAATACAGGCCGAGTTGTCGAACTGCTTCAGTGAATTGGGAAAAGTCGACCGGCTTGACGACATAGCTGTTCACGCCGAGATTGTAACTCTCGATCAAATCGCGATCTTCCCTGGAAGACGTGAGAACCACCACAGGAATGTTCTTGGTGCGCGGGTCCGATTTACACCGCTGGAGGATCTCAAGCCCATCGACCTTGGGGAGTTTGAGGTCTAGAAGAATCAATCGGGTATTCGAGCCAAGGGTCCGATCGGCGTATCGCCCTGTGCTGAAGAGACATTCCAATGCCTCCTCGCCGTCCCGCACCACATGAATCTTGTTCGCTAATTGATACTTCTGGAACGCCCGCAATGTGATTTCCACATCTTCGGCATTGTCTTCGATCAATAAAATCTCCGTCCCGTTCGTCATACTGAGGCCTTTCGTAAGGAAAAAAAGAACGTGGCGCCGCCGTCCACCTTGCCTTCGGCCCAGACCTTCCCTCCATGGCGAGAGACGATGCGATGAACGATAGCCAGTCCGACGCCGGTGCCCTCGAAATCCTCTTTCTGATGCAACCGTTGAAACACGTTGAACAGCTTGTGAACGTATTTCATGTCGAACCCCACACCGTCGTCCTTGACATAGTAGGTCACCGACTCTGCGCTCGCGTCGTCCGGCATCCACCCGACTTCGATTCTGCACTCATTCCGATTCTTGGTGTACTTGAAGGCATTGGTGAGTAAATTGTCCCAGACGAGCTTCAGAAACCGCTTGTCTCCCTGGCAGGGAGGCAACTGTCCCACGGTGAGATGAATCTGCCGGCCTTCCTGAAGGGTGCTCAGATCGTCTACCGTCTCCTGAGCCAATGTCGCCATTGTGACCATACTGAAATTCATGCCCTGCCGACCCAGTCTGGAAAGCTCCAGCAGATCGTCGATCAATTCGCCTGCATAACCGGCAGCCTTCCGAACGATGGTCAAACAGCGACTCGCCTCGGCGTTCAAATGAGAGCCATGATCTTCCTCCACGATGCGGCTGAAGGCGTCAATGGTCCGCAACGGCGCACGCAAGTCGTGCGAGACCGAATAGGAAAAGTCTTCCAACTCTTTGTTGGCTTCGGCCAGTACTGACGACTGTCTCCTCAGTCGTTCCTCGCTTGCAAGCAGAGAAGCTTGCGCCTCGCGTAGCTCGGTGATGTCCGTATTGGTGCCGAACCACCGAATGATTCGACCCTCTGCATCTCGAACGGGTAATGCGCGAGAGAGAAACCAGCGGTAAGCTCCGTCAAGGCCGCGTAGAGGAAATGTGTCTTCCCACGGCTCGCCGGTGATATGCGCTTGCCGCCACTTTGTGACGACACGATCGAGATGGTCGGGATGATGAACTTTCTCCCATCCCCAGCCCTGCATCTCTTCGAACGTCGTGCCGGTGTACTCATACCAACGCTGGTTGTACCAGAAGACCCATCCTGTGGGGTCCGCCGTCCACGCGAACTGCGCTATGTTGTCGGCCATCGTGCGGAACCGGTCCTCGCTTTCCCGTAGCGCCTCCTCAGCACGCTTGTGCCTGGTCACGTCACGGGTAAAACAGCGGGTATGGATAAACTTGCCCTCCTCGAACAACACATTTGAATTGATGAGCACGTCGAGGATCGAACCGTCTTTGCATCGGATTCTCGCCGGATATTCGTGCAGGGTCTCGCCACCGGCCAGCCGGCCCAGGATGTCCTGAATGATAGGCTGATCGACGTGAAATTCGGCGATGTGATGGCCGACATATTCCTCACGGCTGTACCCGAGCAGGTCCAGCTCGGCCTGGTTCACCCGCATGATGATTCCATCCGGTCCGACCCAGTGCAGGCCGGTGCTGGCGTTATCGAAGAAGTCGGAGAGATCCTGCTCACTTCGGCGCAGAGCATTTTCGATGCGTTTCTGCTCCGTGATATCCCGCGCCATTTTTGAGGCTCCGATGATTCTCATTTGAGGGTCGATCACAGGCGACACGGTCAGCGAAATAGTGACTTCTGTCCCGTCCTTGCGATGCCGGATCGTTTCATAACGCTCGATGGTCTCGCCCCGCTTAATCCGTTCGAGAATAAGGGATTCTTGGTCTAGGAGGTGAGGAGGGATGATCCAGCTCACGGGCTGTCCGATTATTTCATGTGCGTCATACCCGTATAATTTTTCCGCAGCGCGATTCCAACTCGTCACGATGCCGAACAGATCTATCCCAATGATAGAGTCGACCGACGACGTCACGATGGAAGCCAAATGAGCGATCGCCCGCTCGGCCTCCTGGCGGTCGGTGATGTCGATGAGCATGTTGATGGCGCCGGCGACCACTCCCTCGGCATTCCGCATCGGCTCGGGATGAGGCAGCACATGGCGTCTTGTCCCGTCTGGCCGCTCAATGACGATTTCCTGGCCGCGTATTGCCAGGCCTTCACGCAAGGTGATCGCCATCGGACATTCGTCCAATGGAAGCGGAGCGCCGTCAGGCCGGTAGATCTTCCACGATCCGCACCACAGATCCTTGCCGACTTCCGGTTCGCGCCCCCACAAGGCGACCGCGGCTTGATTGTAGAGCAGGATCCGCCCACGCTCATCGCAGGTATAGACGGCTACAGGAAGAGCCTGTACGAGTTCCCTATACCGCGCTTCGCTCAGGCGCAACGCGTCCGTGCGTTCAGTCACCCGCTGCTCCAGAGTTTCATTCAGTTCGCGCAGCTGATTCTCAGCCCGGCGGCGCTCGATCACTTCGTTGAGCAGGGTGCGGCTCTTCCTATGTAGCTCCGCGAAGACGGCGACCTTCGAACGGAGAACGGCCGAGTTGACCGGCTTGTAGAGGTAGTCCACCGCACCGGCGCCATAGCCTTCGAGCGAGTGGTGGTCATCATTGTAGAAGGCGGTGAGGAAGATAATGGGCACCCGGGCAGTCTTCTTCCGTTCCTTGATCAGCTGGGCCAATTCAAACCCGGTCATGCCCGGCATCCGGATGTCGATGATGAGAAGGGCGAATTCCTCACTGACGAGAGCGAGCAACGCCTCGTCGGCGGATTCCGCCCGGACCAGCCGGTAGCCGGGGTCGTCGAGGACGGTTTCGAGTACGGTGAGATTTTTCGGTTCATCGTCCACGATCAGGATGTTAATGGGGCCGCCGTCAAAGGCGGACGCTGGACCCACTGGATTCGGGAGCTGCCGGGATTGCGGGTCTTCCGTCTGGTCACCGATCGATGATGGGATCTTATCGATCTTCATGGCCTGATGACTCCTTTGTTCCCTGATTGGAATAGCCATACACGCATCAAGGACAGCAGCTGGTCGGTGTTCACCGGCTTGGCGATGTAGTCGCTCGCGCCGGCGATGAGACACTTCTCACGATCGCCTTTCATCGCTTTCGCCGTGAGTGCGAGGATCGGGATAGTGCGGAATTCGTGGATACTGCGGATTTCGCGCATCGTCTCGTAGCCATCCATGTCGGGCATCATGATATCCATGAGCACCATGCTCACGTCAGGCGTGTTCTGAATGATGTCAATGGCAGTGAGTCCATTCGTTGCGCTGATCACCTCCATCTCCTGATTCTCGAGCAGGGAGGTCAGGGCGAAGATGTTGCGCGCGTCGTCATCGACCACAAGGATCTTGCGGCCACGCAGAAATTCATTGGAGCCGTGGAGCCGCTCGAGCATTTTCTGCTTCTCCTCCGGCAGGTCGGTGACGACGCGGTGAAGGAAGAGGGCAGTCTCGTCGAGCAGTCGCTCAGGTGACCGGACGTCTTTGAGCACAATGCTCTTGGCCATCGCCATGAGCCGCATCTCCTCCGCGGCGGTCAGCTCCTTGCCCGTGAAGACGACCACTGGCAGGTCCGCCAAGGCCGGCTCCGCGTGCATTTTCTCCAGCAGTTCGAATCCTGTCATATCGGGCAAGCGCAAGTCGAGCACGACGCAGTCGAACGACTTGTCGAGCATGGCCTCCAGCGCCTCGCCGCCGGTCGCGACAGCCACCATCTCAATGTCCGTATAGCCAAGCAGTTCGGCGATGGCCTGGTGCTCAATGTCGTTGTCCTCGACGATCAGAAGCCGCTTCGTGCGGGGGCCAGTAAAGTCCTTGATCCGCTCGAACGCCATTTTCAGGCCTTCGGTAGTGGGCGCTTTGACGAGGTAGGAAAACGCGCCGTGCGCGAGGCTGTGACGGCGTTCTTCTTCCAACACAGTAATAATTTGCACAGGGATGTGTCGGGTCGCCGGGTCGAGCTTGAGCTGGTTGAGCACCGTCCATCCGAGCATGTCCGGGAGGGAAATATCGAGCGAAATTGCCACGGGGTGGAACTGCTTGGCGAGAGAAAGGCCTAGCGCGCCCTTGGAGGCGACGATGCCCTTGAAGCCTTTATCGCGAGCCATGCCCAGAAGGATGCGGGCATAATGTGGGTCATCCTCGACAATGAGCAGGACGGGGTCGCCCTCCTCGAACTCGGCGCGATCGTCCTCGACACGCTCTTCGCGCATGATTGGCAGGGCTGTGATCCCCCTGTCCCTCTCGCCCACAGGGCTGATGCCCCGTACGATCTTGGCGATTTCTGGGCCTGAGTAGTGCAACGGCAGATAGAGGGTGAACGTGCTGCCCTGTCCGAAGACGCTCACGAGCTTGATCTCTCCGCCGAGCAGCATGGCCAGTTCACGGCTAATGGCGAGGCCGAGCCCGGTGCCACCGTATTTCCTGGAAGTGCCGGCGTCGGCCTGCTGGAAGGCTTCGAAGATGAGCCGTTGCTTCTCCTTCGCGACACCGATTCCGGTGTCTTCAACGGCGAAGGATAGGACGTGCGGGGCGGCATTGAGCACCGGGTGCTCGGCGCTCCAGCCCTCCGTCGCAAAGCCGATGCGAATCTCGACCCGGCCGTGGGCGGTGAATTTGACGGCGTTGGACAGCAGGTTTTTGAGAATTTGGTTGAGGCGCTTGGGGTCGCTATGCATATATCGAGGCAGGTCCTCGGCCATCTCCACGCGGAAAGGCAGGTTCTTGGCTTCAGCCACGTGCCGGAAGTTGCGGTCAATGCTGTCGCGCAGGCCGTTGAGAGAGATGTCCTCGACCTCGACGGTGACGGTGCCGGACTCTATTTTCGAGAGATCCAGAATGTCGTTGATGAGATGGAGAAGGTCGGAGCCGGAGGAGTTGATATTGCGTGAAAACTCGATTTGCTTGGCCGAGAGATTGCCTCCGGTGTTTCCGGCGAGCTGCTGACTCAGAATGAGGATGGAATTGAGCGGTGTGCGCAGTTCGTGTGACATGTTCGCGAGGAACTCGGACTTGTATTTCGAGGTGAGCGCCAACTCGGCGGCCTTTTCCTCGAGCGCGCGGCGAGCCTGTTCGACCTCGGAATTCTTGCGCTCGACCTCGGCGTTCTGCTCGGCGAGGAGCTTGGCTTTCATGCCAAGCTCCACATTGGTCTGCTGAAGTTCACTCTGGCGGCTCTGCAGCTCGACGGTGAGTTGCTGCGATTGTGAGAGCAGCCCCTCGGTGCGCATCGTGGCTTCGATGGTATGGAACACCGCGCCAATGCTCTGGGTGAGCAACTCGAGAAACGCGAGAGACCCCGCGCTAAAGTTCTGGAGTGATGCCAGCTCAATCACGGCCTTGGTCTGCCCCTCAAAGAGTACGGGCAGCACGATGATGCTCACTTGCTGCGCACTGCCGAGACTGGATGAGATCGAGATGAAATCCGGCGGCACGTTGGTGAGCAGAATGCGCTTCTTTTCCACCGCGCATTGGCCGACGAGGCCCTCGCCGAGGGAGATCTGCTGGAAGAGCGCGCCGCTCCCACTGTGCGCGTAGCTCGCGAGCATATTCAGCGTGGAATCGCCGGTAAGATGGTAGACGGTGCCTTGGTGAGCATCAACCAGTGGCGCAAGTTCGGTAAGAAGCATCCGACCCACCGTGCTCAGCTCACGCCGTCCCTGGAGCATACCGCTGAACTTGGCGATGTT
>JACMLT010000032.1 GCA_014379455.1 Nitrospiraceae bacterium | reverse complement strand
TGCGGGGAGGTTGCTGCAGACGGCAGCATGACAGATGCCTGGTTGGCATAACTATTATTCTCTATGTTCTGTTCTCGCTGTGTAACGGCGACGAAATGGGAGAGCATTTCTTCATCAATAGAGTGTGTCGCCATGCCTGAGCCTCCAGTTTCATTATTTCCTCAGCCTACTAAGATTTCAGAGGTCAACAGAGCAAGCATCATGCCGTAGGATGGAGAAAACTAACTACGATATAGTTACGCGGCCTTTTGATGGACGAACTCCCTCTCCACCCTCAGAAGGCACATCCTTTACGAAGGGAAACGAGTTCACCTCCGATAGCAGAGTCATTGTATCCTGTCGACTTCACAGGGGTCTTGCTGGTGTAGCCCGTGACATACAGCAGTAAGCAAATCCTTCACACCAACTCGTGATCAATCTTATGAATTACTGGAGACACACTCGCGAGGTCCGAAAGTTCCTACCGCCGAATAGGCAGCCCAAACCATCCAAGCCGTAGACCCATTTTTGAAATCTCAACTGGTTGGTATGGTTTCGTCTGGTGGGTCAATTCGGTGTGGTCCGTCTTACTGAAACTTGGATCCACTTACGAGCAAAGATCAGAAGAAAAAGACGAACCAGTGATACAAATCGCTCACGAATAGTCGGCTTGCGCGGGATATACACAATCGCAATGTGGGCACTCGCGCCGATAATCATGCCCTCTCCCAGACAAACCCCCAGCGCCAGCTCCCTCCCCACAGCGGAATATGGTCCAACTGATACACCAAAACGTAAGGTGCATTTTCCCCGCGGCTGAGAGTATGGCCGACCCCCAAAGCGCCGCCATCGCAGACCCCGCAGGATTCCCCTGCATCATAAAAGCCAACTGATCGCTGGTTAGCAAATCATGCCGACCTTCGCCAATCCATCTATCCGTATAAACAACCCGATAAAAAAAAGAAGATGGTTTTCCATTCGACATCGGTCAAATAGGACAACTCATGTAAATTCTCATGCATTCATCGGTATCCGTCCCCGCACGACCGATCAACATGGAGGCGCTCGCGCCAATGAGACCACACGTGGACGGTTCAAGATGAATGAAGAAGTGTACGCAAAACCATACGTTGACGATCTCGAGCGCCAGAGACTTCGGTGCAAGAACGGTCGATCTCACACGGCCCCCGTCAACTCAACGCCTAACCCGCCGTTCGGAGATGCCGGGCCAAGGTCATTGTTCGCCCAAAGACCAGCCACAGTACACCTAGGACCACGGCCATGATCAGCGCCGCAATGGGATCCAAGACTACGAGAAAGTCGAGACACCACAGTTCAACCTTGCCAGCAATATGATGTTGGGTGGATCTCCAACCCGCGCGGCTGTCTCACCAACTATTCACAGCAAGTGCCTCTGTCACCAGAAATACAACGAAACTAAGTTCCAATCGCTTGGTAATCGCCGATGTGGGAGACACCATAGGCAACACTGTGTTGGCGTTATCGCGCATGGCCGAGAGCCAAACTGTCATCAGGGCCGGCAACACCAGCAGGCGAAACGGCTTCGCGTCGGCCCGCTAGGCACCCAGATGGCCGAACCCTCGAAGAGATCGGTCTCCCGGGCGATGATAAGGATCACCATCTTCAGCAGGTTGCGGCAATGGTCCGCAAACGATACAAACCTTGGTCCGTGAAATGTGAGGGCAGATTGCTCTCTCTTGTGTATCTGGTCTGATTCATGTGTTTGGCTGAACCAGACAGACCAAATAGATCTGTGCCCACTTCGTTCAACTACGCCCGAGTGGGAGGCCACGTTGTACATTCCGGAAAGTCGGTGGACTCACTCGCAATCAGCATTCTTACATAGAGCAATTCTCTTTCATGCGCACACTCTCTAGAGTTTTCATTTTTTAGGTCATCTCCTTCCCGAGTGGATGATTTCGGCCTGATTTCATATCGGGTCGAGCATGCAGATGAGAATTTTGAGGCGCAGGTACTCCTCGTCGCGTAGGCCCTAGCTGCACCGCTGAATGACGCGGATCTTGCTGTTCACGCCCTCGACGAATCCCAAGGCGACCTTGTTCTCCGGCTTGCAGTAGGCCGCGATGCCGTCCCCGTGCCGGTCGATCATCTCGGCGAACTTCTCGTAGGGCTTCAGGCGCTGCCATTTGAGTGCGGCGCGCCAGTGCTCGAAGAAGCGACGCGCCCAGCCTTCCCGCTCGTAGTCCCAGAGCTGCCCAAACTCCTCCTTGAGGATGTAGGCCGTGCGCAATCGCTTGTTGGCCTTGAGCAACAGCTTCAAACTCCGGCGCCCATCCGTCGTCAGGTTCTCCCGATGCGACAGCAGCGTGGACTTCTGGCCCTTGATGCAGTGCCGGCCCTTGCCCGTCAGCCTGGCATACTCGGTCTTGCGCACCGTATCCAAGGCTGCACCCAGGTGACGCAGCACGTGGAACGTGTCGAACAGAATGGCTGCGTGTGGCGCGTGTTCCGCCTTGAGCGTGGAGGCCCGAAACGGCTTCCACATGTCCATCACCGCCAGCCTGATTCGGTTGCTCTTCGTCGAACCCAGTCACTGGTAGAACTCGTCCATGCTCGCTTCCGAGCGGTCGTGGCCGCCGAACCAGATCGGCCGTCGTCGTGCCAAGTCGCTGACCACGATGCGGTAGGTGTGCCCCTTGCGGATCGAGATCTCGTCGATCCCGACCACCTTCGGCGCAGGCGTCCCCGCCCGTCGCACCTGCTCTCGCATATCCGGCGCCTCGATGTCTTGGATCGTCTTCCAGTCCAGCCGGGTTTCCTCGGCGACATCCTTGATCGTCATGCTCCGGCAGCGCCGTCCCACGAAGAAGGCGAAGCGCGTGGTGTAGAACGGGTTGGCCGCCAGCCACTCTGGATGACGCGGGCCTCCGGATCACCGAAGATGCCCTGCACCGTTGAGTTTGACCGGAAGCCGGAAAGCGGTAGGTGTCCCCTAGGCTTCGGTGTGTTCGCATCTGGCGATCATGCCAAATTTCCAGCCCCTATCACACGTAGAATGCACGCCCCTATCCCCCGAAGATGCCGGTTCTCGCGCTGCGTTTACCCGTTCACGAAGGAGAAGAGCCAAAAAATTTGGTGGCGGTGGGAGTGATCTTGCACGAAACTTTCTAGATATGATAACCAATATTAAAATTGTGGGGCGCTGTTCCGCGCTGCCGCGCATATATAGTTAAGGCCAGAGTCTTTCAGGACGGAGCCCAAGGTCATCGCAAGAGGCCTTGGGCTTTTTTTTGATGCAAGGGACCACGTTGTATGTTTCTTGGGGCCGATGGACACTTTCGCATACAGTTCTCGTTCGAGAGCAGACTCCACAAAGATTATTTCTTTTGTTTCGCCTGAAAAATGAAACGGTAGGTTGCACGCACACCATGGTTCAGTTTTTGCATTTGCCCGACTAGGTTCGCAGTCACGCCGGGAAAAATTGTTGATTCCCGGATCTCAGGGTTCCAAAACATTTTATTAATTTT
>JACMLT010000291.1 GCA_014379455.1 Nitrospiraceae bacterium | reverse complement strand
CCCATCCGCCGATGAACTCAGCGACGATGATCCCCGCGTTCAGTGCCAGAGCGAGATATAACCGGGAGCGGAGATGTTCGTACAAGGCCGGGGTTGACATCGATGATAGTGTCGCACGACCTTTGCCTCACAGCAAGCGTTCAGGGTAGATGGGGAAGGTTGCCCATGGGGGCATGGCGTTCTTTCCTGAACTGATCATCGTGGGTTTTTGAGTGGGAACTGCTCACTGAGCACGGGATAGTTCGCCTTCTCCACAGCCGCGTTTCCGCTAGAGGGGTCAGCGACCACGACGCGCAGGGTGAGATGTGTTTGGTGGCCACGTCGGTGATCGTGATGCGCGCACCTCCGACCTCTCGACCGAGCACCATCGCGCCATGGCCCACGACGCGGACTAAAATAGTCGTCGCTTGGGGATCGTTCAGCCGGAGACTGGGTGGGGGTTCGTTGTCAGCCGAGATCGCGAGGCAGGGGCTGAGCATCAGAGCAGCGCCATAGAGCAGCAGCCGAGCTGAGGCAACAGCCAGACTCATTTCACTTTCGTGCCTGGCTCGACGTCTTCAAGGAGAGTGATGAGCCCTCGGACCTCGCTGTCGCCTGCCGCGAGGACCATACCTTGCGACTCAATGCCCATCAACTTAGCCGGCTTCAAATTCGCCACGATGACAATAGTTTTTCCGATCAAGACCTCTGGCTCGTATTTCTTGCCAATGCCCGCCACGATCTGCCGTTGCTCCGTCCCCTCTCCAAGACTGACTTGCAGTTTGAGCAACTTCTCCGACTTTGGGACACGTTCGGCGGTGAGGACTTTCGCGGTTTTGAGCTGAATCTTCATGAACTCGTCGATGGTGATCTGAGCAGGCGCCGCTGCTGCCGCAGGGGCTGAGGTCTTCGGCGTAGCAGTTGTTGGCGCTAGAGTTACTGTAGTTGGTTGCGGGGGAGTTGTTGCGTCATTCACGGTCTTGGCTCCTTGTGGTTTTCCAGGTTTGTCCTCTTTATCTATCTCCTTCACTTCAGCAGATTCTTTCAGCCCAACAGATATGGTCTCGGACCCGATTGAAATACGTGGGAAGAGGCCCGCGCCTTTGCAGATCTTCACCTCAGCAAGTGGCGTCTCCCACTCATAAACTGTTTGAGGCATTGGCTTTGAAAAATCGAACGAAAGGCCGAGTTGCTGGGCGAGTTGCACCGCCGTCTGGGGCATGTAGGGATACATGAGGACCGACAGCAATCGCAGCGCTTTTGATGCGGTGTTGAGTACCGTGTTGAGGCGAGGGTGGTTATCAGGATTCTTGGCAAGTTGCCAGGGCGCAGCCTTATCGATGTATTCGTCGCATAGGCCAATGAGTTCCCAGATGGCCTGGAGGTTTTCTCGAAAGGCGAGTGCCGTGAACCCCTGATCGATTCGTTCAGGGAGGGTGGTTGCTGTTGCGGCGATCAGGGCTTCAAGCTCAGGAAGGGCCGGCGTGCCAAGCGCGGGAATTGTGCCGTTGGCGAACCGCTCGATCATCGTCAGTGTGCGGCTCAACAGATTGCCGATTCCGTTGGCCAGGTCGCTGTTGATGTTGGTGACCATCGCAGATTGAGAGAAGTCGCCGTCCTGTCCAAAGGGCACTTCTCGAAATAGGAAATATCGGAAGGCGTCGGCGCCGAATTGGTCGACCATCTTGTTGGGATCGACGACATTGCCACGGCTCTTCGACATCTTTTCTCCATTCACGGTCCACCAGCCATGGGCAAAGATGGTTTCTGGTAGGGGAAGGTTCAGTGCCATCAGCATCGTGGACCAGTAGACGGCGTGGGTGGTGAGGATGTCTTTACCGACCAGATGGACCGAGGCAGGCCAGTACTGCTCTCGTGATGGTGTAGCTCTGAGATATTCCAATGCGGAGACATAATTCACAAGCGCGTCGAACCAAACGTACGTGACGTAGTCTTTGTCGAACGGCAGTTCGATTCCCCACGAGAGACGCGATTTGGGTCGGGAGATCGACAGGTCGCCAAGCTTCTGGGTGGTCAAGAATCCCAGGATTTCATTGCGGCGTGATTCAGGGCGGATGAAGTTCGGATGCTGCGCGATGTGTTCGATTAAGCGATTCTGATACTGCCCCATCTTGAAAAAATAGTTGTGCTCGCTGATGCGTTCGACTGGCCGTTTACAATCAGGGCAGAGGCCAGCCTCAATGTCTTTCTCTGTCCAGAATCGTTCGTCGAATGTGCAATACCAACCAGTATAATTATCTTTATATATCAGCTCTTTACTGAAAAGATCCTCAAGATATTGTTGAACGACTGATTTGTGTGAGATATCCGTCGTTCTGATGAAGGCGTTGTTCGAAATATTGAGCCGTTTCCAGAGGTCCTGAAACTGCGGGGCCAGCTTGTCGCAATGGACTTGGGGGTCGATGCCGGCTTTGGCTGCGGCTTGCTGAACTTTTTGCCCATGTTCATCGAGCCCCGTGAGAAAGAACACGTCGCGTCCACGTAGGCGCCAATAGCGAGCGAGGACGTCGGCAGCTACGGTCGTATAGGCGTGGCCGATATGCGGCACGTCGTTGACGTAATAAATCGGGGTCGTGATGTAGAAGCTGTTGGGGTGACTCATGTGGCGTGGCAAAAGATAGCAGGTAATAAACGGCGAAATCTAGGCAGGCACGGGCACCGATGATGCGGCCACTGCATCGCGCAAACGGAGCAAGATCATTTCCAGCGCCATGTGGAGATTAAGGTGCCGTGTGGCACGCTGCTCGGTCTTCTCAATCTCACGGAGCAGGTCCAACAGCAAATCGGTATTGGCCTGTTGCGCGTAGGCTTCGAGCATTGCGAGATCATCGAGGTAGAGTATCTGGTCGCGATCTCCTTCGACCTGAATCAAGACGAGGTCGCGAATCCACCGAGCTAGCCAGGCAAGCATGTCTTGGGCACGATCGGCCTTCGCAATCGCTTCCGCCGAGGACAGGATGGCTCCGATCGATTGCAGGGATTGGGGGCAAACTAAATCTACGAGTTCCTGCTGGCGCGCGCGAGTGTCTTTCACGTCGGCGGTGAGAGCTTCCCCGAGACGGCCTTCGCTGACAATGGCGAGGAATCGCGCGTCTGCGGGAGAGATTTCGCGCTTCAGGATGAGCGCGGCTTCCACCTGTGTGCGAGCCGGTGTCGTAAAGCGAAGGGCCTGACAGCGTGACCGGATAGTGGCCGGGAGGGCAGAGGGGCGGCTTGAAATGACGAGGAAAAGGCTATGGGCCGGTGGTTCTTCCAAGGTTTTGAGTAGTGCGTTGGCCGCGCCAATCGTCATGCGGTCTGCATTATCGATCAGACAGATTTTTCGCTCACCGATGAGCGGGCGGTACATGATGTGATGCTCGATCTCGCGGACTTGCTCAATCTTGATTTGCTGGGTGGCCTGCTCTTGGTCCGGCTCGATGACGAAAAAATCCGGATGCGTGCGGGCTTCGATCTGTCGGCAGGATCGGCAGATACCGCAACTGTCGAGACCTTCCGCTTCAGGGGGCCGTTCGCAGTTGAGTGCTTGTGCGAGACGAATGGCCGTCAATCGTTTTCCGATCGCTTCCTCGCCGTGGAACAGATAGGCGTGAGCCAAACGCTCATGGGTGACAGCGGACTGTAACAATCCGATGGACTGCTGGTGGCCGATACAGTCGCGAAAGGGCATGCTACCTCGTGCGGCGTGGACGATGATGGTGTCGAGCCACCCAGCCTACCACGATCTCGGTGAGCTCGTCCCGAACCTCGCGCGCTGGTCGATTCGCATTCACGATCGTTATGCGGTGAGGCTCTTTGGCAGCGAGTGCCAAAAATCCTCGGCGTACCTTTCGATGAAAACGTTCTGTCTCACGATCCAACCGATTCTGTTGCCCACGATCAGCCCGCCGTCTGGCCAAGCCTACTGAAACCGGGAGGTCGAGTACGAGGGTGAGATGGGGTGTGAGTCCGTCGGTTGCAACCGTATTAGCCGCCTGCAACCACTTCAGATCAAGGTCACGCCCGAATCCTTGATAGGCAAATGTGGAATCTGAAAACCGGTCGCAGAGGACGACAGTACTGTACTCGAGTGCCGGTCTGATGACATGCGTGACGTGCTGACATCTGGCAGCGAGGATCAACAGGGCTTCAGCTTGGGGTGTGACTCGTTCGTGGGACGACGCCGTGAGGAGGATACGGCGTATTGCTTCGGCCGTGGATGTACCACCCGGCTCTCTGGTTTGGAGCACACGGTATCCGGCATGAATGAGCACCTTTGCGAGGTGACGAATCTGAGTGCTTTTTCCGCTGCCTTCGACCCCTTCCAGAGTGATGAACAGGCCACGAGTCTGCTGTTTCTTTGTTCCCATCGCGCGGGCATCCTCGTCGGTGAAGAAAACGGGCGGGATGGTATTCCAAGTTGTTGAAAATAGCAAGAAAAGGCTTGCGAGGCTCTCGAAATTCTCTGTATGATGAACCTTCTTATCTGTCGACTCGTATCTATGCTGAAAACCTTGCTAAAACGCTACTTTCTGACGGGCTTGCTGGTAATTATCCCCATCTGGGGCACCATCCTTATTTTGAAGGCTCTGTTTGTGGCTGTCGATGGGATTCTTGGCGATCTCTTGGTCCGGTTGGTGCCGAGTCATTATGTGCCGGGGTTGGGGATTGTGGCGTTGATCGCCTTGGTGTTTGTGACCGGGCTGTTTGCCACCAATTTCATGGGCCGTCAAATTGTGAAGTGGTGGGAGGAATCTCTCAATCGTGTGCCGCTTGTGCGAGGGATCTACTCGACGTTGAAATCCATGATGGATATTTTGTCGTTTTCTGAGCAGGCGTCGTACAATCGCGTCGTGATGATTCAATTTCCTAAGAACGGCCACTATTGCATTGCTTTCGTGACGGGCGTGACCAAAAGGGAAATGCAGGATCTCGTGCAGGAGCCGCTGATCCACGTGTACGTGCCGACGTCACCGAATCCGACGTCTGGTTATTTTCTGTTAGTGCCGGAACATGAAGTCACATCCGTCGATATGAGCGTCGAAGAGGCGATGAAACTCATCGTCTCGGGCGGGCTCTGTTCACCGTCTACGTCGCTTGCTTCAGCCGTGACGACCTCGACGAAGTGGAGTGCCGTCAAACAGCCTGAAACAGGAGTGCCGATCGGATGAGGCATCAACGATCCACTGAGGTCTCGACGGTGAAGAAGCCGGTTAACTCTGATCAGCAAGGAAAGATTGCCGGCCTCGCAGTGGTCGTGATGGCTGCCGGGCTTGGGAAACGCATGCGCTCAAAGCAGGCGAAGGTGCTGCATCCGGTGGCCGGTCAGGCGATGGTGCTCTATTCAGTTGGGCTTGGATTGCGCGTGGCCGGGGATTGTGTGGCTGTCGTGGTGGGGCATCAGGCCGATCTGGTTCGCCAGGTGATCGACCGCGCGACGTCAAGAAAGACCGGCGGGTCTCCAGTTGCGATTGTGGAACAACGGGAGCAATTGGGCACGGGCCATGCGGTCTTGCAGAGCCGCCCTGTGTTTGCGGTGGGCAAACGGGGCGCCCCGTCCAGGTATTTGATTCTGAACGGTGATACACCGCTGCTTCAGGAAAAGACTGTGCGCGAACTCCTTCGCGTTCATGAAGCGGAATGTGCCACTGTGACGCTATTGACCGCAGTGCTCGCAGATGCTAGCGGATACGGACGGGTCGTGCGTGCGCATTCAGGCGAGCGGGGTGTCTCTCGTATCGTCGAGGATCGTGACGCCAATGCAGAGGAACAGGCGATCCGTGAAATCAACGTGGGCACCTATGTGGTCGACGGTGAGTTTCTCTTCAGCGCCTTGGAACAACTCGATCCCAGCAATGCCCAAGGGGAGTACTATTTGACGGATATCATCCATCTCGCGCAACATTCCGGGCAGCGTGTGGCTGCTGTGGTGCTCGACAATCCCGATGAAGGGCTTGGGGTGAATACTCGCCTGCAGCTTGCCCAGGCGGAACAAGTGGTGCGGCAGCAGATTCGGGATCGCTGGCTGGATGCCGGGGTGACGATGATCGATCCGTCCTCAGTGTGGATTGATGCCACAGTCACGATCGGGAAAGACACGATCTTGTATCCCAACGTGACGCTCGAAGGGGTAACAGTAATTGGGGAAGATTGTGTGCTGCATTCTTCTACTCGACTGACAGATTGCATCGTCGGCAATGGCGTTGAGATTCTCGATCACTGCCTGTTTGCCGCGTCTCACATTGAGGACGACGCGCACCTGGGCCCGTTCGTCCATCTGCGTCCCGGTGTGGTGGTGCGAAAGAAGGCCAAGGTCGGGAACTTTGTCGAGATGAAAAAAACCGATTTGGGCGAAGGATCGAAGGCAAACCATCTGAGTTACCTGGGGGACGCGAAGATTGGGAAAGGGGTCAACATTGGCGCCGGCACCGTCACCTGTAACTACGACGGTGTGCAGAAGTTTCAGACCGTGATCGGGGATGGAGTGTTTCTCGGCAGCGATACGCAGTTGATCGCACCGGTGACGGTGGGAGCGGGGGCCATCATTGCAGCCGGCACTACGGTGACGGAGGATGTGCCTGCGGATGCTCTGGCGATCGCGCGGGCTCCTCAAGTGAATCGTGCAGGATGGGCCGCGCGCCGGCGGGCACTGCAAACCAGCGCAACGCGTGAAACGTTAAATGTGAAACGTGAACCGAAGCCCTCAGGTCGTATGAAAAAACGGCTGCCAGTTTCAAAGGGTAGGCAAGTGAAGAAAGGCAGCAGGGGGTAAGTATGTGTGGAATTGCCGGATACGTGGGTGAGCAGGAGGCGGTGCCGATTCTGATCGGCGGCCTCGCCAAATTGGAGTATCGAGGTTACGACTCAGCCGGCGTCGCGGTGCTGCAAGGCGGCAAAATCGAAATTCGGCGCACGGTCGGAAAACTCGCTAATCTTCAGAAGGCGCTTAAGGAGAAAGAACTCAAGGGCACCGTGGGAATCGGCCACACGCGATGGGCGACGCACGGGAAGCCCTCGGAGCAAAACGCCCACCCGCACCGCTCGAAAGGCTGCGTGCTCGTGCACAACGGCATCATCGAAAACTATCAGCCGTTGAAACAGCAATTGGAAAAAGAGGGCTACAAGTTTCATTCGGAAACGGACACGGAAGTCGTCGCGCATCTGATCGACAAATATCTTGAGCAGGGCATGAAGCTGGCTGAGGCGGTACGAACCGCCACGAAGGATGTGCGAGGGAGTTATGCGCTCGCCGTCATTTCGGAGCGAGAACCGGGGACGATGATTGCGGCACGCTCCGGATGTCCGCTGGTTGTGGGCACAACCGCCAAGGCGTCCTTTGTCGC
This sequence comes from Nitrospiraceae bacterium, assembly GCA_014379455.1. Lineage (GTDB taxonomy): Bacteria > Nitrospirota > Nitrospiria > Nitrospirales > Nitrospiraceae > Palsa-1315. Next base: position 12,708 of record JACMLT010000291.1, on the reverse strand, counting down.
ATCCGATGTCATGGCGATGCTCGCTCATACCCGTGACGTGACCTACCTTGAAGAGGGCGATGTGGCGGTCGTGACCGCGACGGATATCCATTTCACCGATATCGAGGGACGTCCTGTAAAACGGAAACCGACCAAGATTACCTGGGATGCCTCCGCGGCAGAAAAGAGCGGATTCCCACACTTCATGCTGAAGGAGATTCACGAACAGCCGCAGACGATTCTTGACACGATGCGCGGCCGCTACTCCTACGAGACCGGCGAAGCGGATCTGCCGGATATCGGATTGACGCCGAAAGAGTTTGCCGCTGTCGGACGGATCTGGATTGTGGCCTGTGGTACCTCGTGGCACTCGGGGCTGGTGGGGAAGTACCTGCTGGAGGAGATGGTCCGTACACCGGTGCAGGTCGATATCGCCAGCGAATTCCGTTACCGCGATCCGTTGGTTGGGAAAGACGATCTCTTTATTACAATCTCGCAGTCAGGCGAGACGGCGGACACGCTGGCCGCCGCGCGTGAAGCGAAGGAAAAAGGGGCGCGTGTCGTTTCGGTCGTGAACGTCGTGGGCAGTACTCTGGCCCGCGAATCAGACGGCGTCCTGTACACGCACTGCGGGCCTGAAATTGGAGTTGCCTCGACCAAAGCCTTCACTGCGCAGCTCACGGCGCTCTATATGCTGGCGCTGCATTTGGGTCGTGTGCGTGGAATCCTGTCTGTCGCGGACGGCAAGGCCTGGCTCGATCGCCTTGTCCGGCTTCCGGTATTGGTCGAGCGGGTGCTCGGTCGCGAGGCGGAGATTGTCGCGATTGCCAAACGGTATCACAAGAAGCGGAACTTCTTGTTCCTCGGTCGCGGCATCAACTTTCCGATCGCGCTCGAAGGAGCGCTCAAGCTGAAAGAGGTTTCGTACATTCATGCGGAAGGCTACGCCGCGGGAGAGATGAAGCATGGCCCGATCGCGCTCATCGATAAGGACATGCCGGTGGTCGTATTGGCGCCGAAGGACCGGTTGTACGAAAAGACCGTGAGCAATCTGATGGAAGTGAAAGCCCGGCATGCACCAGTCATCGCGTTCGTGGCGGAAGGTGAGCGGGAGTTGGGGAAGATCGCCGATGCGGTGTTCACGATTCCCGATACCCATCCACTGCTCTCGCCGATTTTGTTTACGATTCCATTGCAACTCTTGGCGTATCATATCTCGGTGCTGCGCGGCGCGGATGTGGATCAGCCACGGAACTTGGCCAAGAGCGTGACGGTCGAGTAAACAGGATGTTGAAAATGGCTTCCAGCGGCGTTCCTGTCTCGTTGAAATCCTCAACGTACCCCAGAGGGTACGCTTCCGGTTTCAACTCGCCTGCGGCCTTGCGGGAAGACTATTTTGAACGTCCTTGAAGAGGGGAAGGAAAAGAAAGAGTGGAAATCACGAAGCAGGAAGTTGAGAAGGTTGCGAAGCTGGCTCGGCTGGAGTTGACGGAGAGTGAGCAGGCTGCGTTTGCAAAACAGTTAAGCCAGATCCTCGGGCATGTAGAAACGTTGAAGCGGCATGATACAACAGGCGTTCAACCGACGGCGACGGTGTTGGGACAGGTCAATGTGTTTCGCCCCGACATGGTGTGCCCATCCCTGTCCGTCGATCGTGTGGTGGACAATGCGCCGGAGTCGATCGACGGGTTTTTTGTCGTGCCAAAAATTATCGAAGATCGACAACCCCTTTAAGCGAGGTCTGAATGTTTAGGCAAATGTTGCGGTCGAAAATCCACCGGGCCACGGTGACGGAGTCGTGTCTCGACTACGAAGGTAGTCTGACGATCGACGAGAACTTGATGGATGCAGCGGGGATTTTGCCCTATGAGGCGATCGTCTGTTCCAATCTGAATAATGGCGAGCGTTTCATGACCTATGCCGTGGCGGGCAAACGAGGCGCGGGCGAGATCATCCTCAATGGGCCAACGGCGAGGAAAGGCGCGGTCCGCGATCAGATTATCATCTTCTGTTACGAGTATTACTCGAACGAGGAAATCAAGCGGCATGCTCCCAAGATCGTTCGAGTCAACGAGAAGAACCGGATTGTGACCGGGAAGACGAAACGCTGATGTCGATCCATCGCCTCTCGCTCTACGAGCTTCAGGAACAGTTCACTGCCGGCGAAGTGACGGCGGCGGAGATTGTGCGCGCCTATGGATTACGGATCAGCCAGGTGGAATCCAAGGTGAAGGCGTATATCACGCAGACCAAAGACGCAGCGGTGGAACAGGCCGGCGCGCTCGATGCTTCGTTGAAAGGGTGGCGTAAGACCTTACCTCTGATGGGTATGCCATTGGCGATCAAAGACAATATTTGTACCGAGGGGGTTCTTACCACCTGCGCGTCCCGTATGCTCGGGAACTTTGTTCCGCCGTACGATGCGACCGTGATTGCCAAGCTGCGCGCCCAAGGGTATGTGCTACTTGGGAAGACAAACCTCGATGAATTTGCGATGGGCTCCTCGACCGAGAATTCCGCCGTTGGCCCCAGCCGCAACCCCTGGAATCTGGAGTGTGTGCCGGGTGGATCCAGTGGAGGATCTGCAGCGGCTGTCGCAGCCGACGAATGTGCCGCGGCCTTGGGGTCCGATACCGGCGGGTCGATCCGTCAGCCTGCAGCCTTCTGTGGAGTGGTGGGTCTCAAGCCGACTTATGGGCGGGTTTCTCGGTACGGGTTGATCGCCTTTGCTTCTTCGCTCGATCAAATCGGACCGATTACTAAAGATGTGAGGGATGCCGCGTTCCTCCTTGGCGTCATCGCCGGACACGATCCGTTGGATTCGACATCGGCCGATATTCCGGTGCCGGACTATTTGAGAGCACTCAAGAAGAAAGATCTCAAAAAACTGAAAGTCGGTGTGCCGGTCGAGTTTTTTGCCGAGGGACTTGATCCTGAAGTCGAGCAGGCTGTGCGGGCGGCGATTCAGGAACTAAAAGTGCTCGGTGGGGAGATCAAGGAAATTCAGTTGCCGCGGACAGACGCGGCGGTCGCCATCTACTATGTGATTGCCACGGCCGAAGCGAGCTCGAATCTGGCCCGGTATGATGGGGTCAAGTTCGGACTTCGTGCCAAAGAGACCAAAGATCTGCTCGATCTATATCTGAAAACGCGGCAGGAAGGGTTCGGGCTCGAAGTGAAGCGCCGGATCATGCTGGGGACCTATGTCCTCAGTGCTGGGTATTACGATGCCTATTATGGCAAGGCGCAGGCGGTGCGAACCTTGATTCGCCAAGACTTCGAAACGGCGTTTCAGGAGGTTGACCTCATCGTGACGCCCGTGACACCTACACCGGCTTTCAAGTTTGGAGCAAAGAGTGATGATCCGCTCCAGATGTACCTATCGGATATTTTTACCATTTCCGCGAATCTCGCCGGTGTGCCGGCGATTTCGCTGCCCTGTGGATTTAGTCGGGACGGACTGCCGATCGGGCTGCAGTTGATCGGCCGCCCCTTCGAAGAGGAGACGCTCTTGCGAGCGGCCTATGCGTACGAGCAGAATACCCAGTGGCGAACGAAGAAGCCTAATATACGGTGAAACGTGAGGCGTGAAGCGTTAGGGGTAAGGCGAATTGGACACAAGAAGCTTCATATTCCCCTCACGCCTCATGCCTATCGCCTAACGGAGGAACTATGACATTCGTCGAAATAGCTGCGATTCTTGTGGCTGTCGCGTTTGTGGTGTTGGTGGGCTATCTCGTGCCCGTGATGATTCAAGTTCGCAAGACGGTGGGGGAGTCCGAACAGCTTCTCGCGAAGATGAACCACGATCTGCCGCCGCTGATCGTCGAAATCCGGGCGATCAGTCATAATATGAACGAAGCGACGAAACACGCCCGAGGGGGAGTTGAACATGCTGCCACCCTCTTGCACGCGGTCGGGGAAGTGGGGGAATCGGTTCAGCACATGCATAATGCTGTGAAGGGTTCAAGCGGATCGATGTTGACCAATGTGGCAAGCGTGGTTGCGGGCATTAAAGCCGCAACTCAAGTCATGAAGGAACGGTTTCGAGAAGAAGGAGGGCATCACAATGGCGGATGATCGGAATTCTTCATCATCAGGGGCCTTGTTCGCATTCTTGAGCGGCGCGGCGTTGGGTGCAGTGGCGGCATTATTGCTGGCTCCACGGACCGGAGGCGAGTCGCGTGATCAGCTGCGTGGTTATGCCCGTCGGGCAGAAGGAAATTTGCGTGATATGGCAGGTCTCGCCGGCGAAACAGTGGAAGAAGTCGTGGAAGAGGGGAAAGAGTTTGTGGATTCGAAGAAGGCGGTCTTGCGCGAAGCGTTTGATGCCGGTCGTGAGGCGATGCGACGCGAGCGTGACCGGTTGCGTGAAGAAGACCGTGGCTAGGCGATGATCTACGAAGTCGTCATTGGCGTGGAAGTGCACGCGCAGCTGCGGACGAAGTCCAAACTATTTTGCGGCTGCGGGACGGTGTTTGGGCTCACAGCTAATAGCCAGACCTGTCCTTTGTGCTTAGGGCTCCCCGGTTCGTTGCCGGTACTCAACCAGGCGGCGGTGGAGATGGCCGTGCGTGCGGGTCTGGCTCTGAATTGCACCATTGCGGCGAACAATATGTTTGCACGCAAGAACTACTTTTATCCGGATCTTCCCAAGGGCTACCAGATTTCGCAATACGAGGCTCCGATCTGTGAACATGGCTGGATTGAGATTGCCGTGAATGAAAGCAGACGGCGTGTCCGTATCCGTCGCGCCCATCTGGAAGAAGATGCAGGGAAGAGTGTCCATGTCGCCGGTACCAACGGGAGCCGTGTCGACTTAAATCGGGCGGGAACCCCGCTGCTGGAAATCGTGACTGAGCCGGACTTGCGGTCGTCCGAGGAAGTCGTGGCCTATTTGAAGAGTCTCCGTGATGTGCTCATGTATCTCGAGGTCTGTGACGGCAATATGGATGAAGGGAGCTTCCGCTGTGAGCCGAATCTCTCGCTCCGTCCGTTGGGCCAGAAGGAGTTTGGGACCAAGGTTGAACTCAAGAACATCAATTCGTTCAAGTTCGTCAAGGATGCCATCGAATACGAGATCAAGCGCCAGACGAAGGTGTTGAGCGAGGGTGGCACAATCAATCAGGAGACCAGGCTTTGGAATCTTGAACGTGGCGAGACGGTGGTGATGCGCTCCAAAGAGGAGGCGCACGACTATCGCTACTTTCCTGATCCAGACCTGGTGCCGCTCAAGCTGGACAAGGAATGGATCGATGGCTGTCGCAAACATGTAGCTGAATTGCCTGTAACCAGAATGAGACGGTTTGTCAGTGAGTTTGCGTTATCTGAGTATGATGCCGGAGTGTTGACGGCATCAAAGGCAGTGGCCGACTACTTTGAAGCCTGCGTGACGCTGTTCAATCAGCCTAAGACGGTGAGCAACTGGGTGATGGGTGAGCTGACCAGAGAGTTAAATAATTCTGGAACCGACGCGAGTGCGTCCCCTGTTGCACCGGAACGGCTGGTCAGTCTGCTTCAGTTGGTCGAGCAGGGGACGATTAGTCTGAAAGTCGCACGCGAGATTTTCCCCGAAGTCTACAGCAGCGGGAAGACGCCGGAGCAGATCGTTCAGGAGAAGGGGCTCATACAAGTATCCGACGAAGTGGCGCTCGACAAGATCATCGGCGACGTGATCGAGAAGAACCCCACGCAGGTGGCGCAGTTCAAGGAAGGCAAGCAACAAGTGCTCGGGTTTCTGGTCGGGCAGGTGATGAAGACGAGCGGTGGCAAGGCGAATCCTGGGAAGGTGAATGAGCTACTGAAAAAGAAGTTAGGGTGAGGGTGGGGGGCTGTTTTGCTCGCGCAACACGCGGCCGCAGAGGATCACCGTGCAGTCGAAGGCACTCCCGCTCCACTTCTGGCTATTACAGATTTGTCTAAGTAGGAGATTAGAGCATGAGTGCGATTAGGGAGATAAAAGGCAGACAGATTCTGGACTCACGGGGGAACCCCACGATTGAGGCAGAGGTCACACTCGAGAGTGGAGCGCGTGGGAGAGCAGCGGTGCCATCGGGGGCTTCTACCGGAGAGAAGGAAGCAATTGAGCTGCGTGATGGCGATAAGAAGCGCTGGATGGGGAAAGGCGTCTCAAAAGCTGTGGCCAATATCAGCAAGTTGATTGCGCCGGAACTGTTAGGGAGAGAAGCGTTCGACCAAGTCGGCATTGACCAGGCAATGATCGATCTAGATGGCACGAAAACCAAGGGCAAGCTCGGCGCCAACGCTATTCTTGGTGTGTCACTGGCCGTGGCGAAGGCGGCGGCGGTGGAGACAGGCCAGCCACTGTACCGATATCTTGGTGGGACGAATGCGCGAGTGCTCCCGGTGCCGCTCATGAACATCATCAACGGTGGGGCCCATGCCGACAATCGGTTGGATTTGCAAGAGTTCATGATCATGCCGGTAGGGGCGGCGAGTTTCAGCGAGGCGTTCCGGATGGCGACGGAAGTGTTTCATACACTCAAGTCGCTATTGAAGAAAAAAGGGCTGAACACGGCGGTCGGAGACGAAGGCGGGTTTGCTCCGGATCTGCAATCGAATGAAGAAGCGCTCAGCCTGATCGTGCAGGCGATCGAGGCCGCCGGTTATAAACCGGGGCGCGATATCGCGCTGGCATTGGATTGTGCCGCCAGCGAACTATATGAGAAGGGTCGGTATTTTCTAGAAGCCGAAAAGAATCCTGAGCGTTCTTCCGAGGAGATGATCCAGTACTATGGGAAGCTTGTGGCTCGATATCCGATTCTCTCGATCGAGGATGGGTTGAGCGAGTTGGATTGGAAGGGCTGGAAGTTGATGACGGAGAAGTTGGGCAAGCGGGTCCAGTTGGTCGGCGACGATATCTTTGTGACCAATGTGGAAATCTTTGCCAAGGGGATCAAGGAAGGGATCGCAAATTCCATTCTGATCAAGCTCAACCAGATCGGCACATTGACGGAAACGCTGGAGGCAATTGAACTGGCGAAACGGTCCGGCTACACGGCCATCATCTCACATCGATCCGGGGAAACAGAGGATACGACGATTGCGGACGTGGCGGTTGCGACCAATAGCGGGCTCATCAAGACCGGGTCGTTGTCCCGAACGGATCGTGTGGCGAAGTATAATCAGTTGCTCCGTATCGAAGAAGAGCTGGGTTCGAATGCAGTCTATCGAGGTCGTGAGGCGGTGCCGGGTCTATGCTGACGACGAGCGAGTGACGATGATTATTAAACAGAATCGGGGACGGCAGTGGCTCGATTGGCGGCGCCGCATGGTGACGGTCGTGCACTATATTGGAGTCGCTGCGTGTTTGCTGTTGCTAGCCGTGTTGGTCTTTGGCGACATGGGTCTCCCGCGCTACTTCTCCATGCGTGAGCACGCCCAACAGCTGGATATGGATCTTCAGGAATTACAACGGACGACCCGCACGCTTCGAGGGGATATCGATCGTCTGGAACACGATCCCGCGAAAATCGAACAGCTAGCGAGAGAGCAGCTTGGTTATGTGCGCAAAGGTGAAACTGTCTATCAACTGGTTCCACCACCATCACAGGAGCGGCCGCGTCCGTAACCCCATGAAGTTTGGCATCGTGGCGATCATTGGACGGCCGAACGTCGGTAAGTCGACGTTGCTTAATCGCTTGCTTGAGCAGAAGATTGCGATCGTCTCGGACAAGCCGCAAACGACGAGAACGAGAATTCTGGGGGTTGTGCACGCACCGGGCGCGCAGATTGCCTTACTCGATACGCCGGGGTTACACAAACCACAACATCTGCTCAATCGCCGCATGGTCCGTACCACGGTCGATGTGTTGGAAGAGGCGGATATTTTGTACGTATTGATGGACACGACGAGCTCTCCAGGCCCCGGAGATCTCTTGGTCCTCGACCATGTGAAAGGGGCAGTCAGGAAGCGTCCGCGCCCGGTCATTCTCGTATTGAACAAGGTGGACTTGGTCAATAAGCTCAAGTTGCTGCCGGTGATGGAATCCTATGCCAGATTGTTCGGATGGACGGACGTGGTGCCAGTCTCGGCTGAAACCGGCGATAATGTCGATCGGTTGTTATCCGTGACCGTGGCTCATCTCTCAGAAGGGGAGGGGGCCTATGATGCAGACACGGTCACCGATCAGTCGATGCGAACCTTGGCGGCTGAAATGATTCGCGAGAAGATTTTGCTCCAAACCTATGAAGAAGTGCCCTACTCGGTTGCCGTAGAAATCGACGAATTTGTCGAGGAGGGGAAGCTGGCTCGCATCAGTGCAACGGTGTTGGTCGAACGAGAGTCGCATAAGGCGATCGTCATTGGGAAGCACGGAGAGAGACTCAAGGCGGTCGGGACCGATGCCCGGCGTGATATGGAGCAGATCTTTGGTATGAAAGTGTTTCTACAGCTGTGGGTAAAAGTGCGGGAGTCGTGGCGAGAAGATGAGCATGCCCTCGTGGAATTAGGTTATTAGCAGGATCGTGATGCAGCCGACAGAACGTATGACAGAATCGAATCCGGTGGATCCGCGCCCTCGCCCAGGGGATAGAGATCTCCTCCGTGATGCGCTGCGTGATCAGACTGATCGAGGCCGGACCAAATCCGATATCGTGCTGTTGTCGGTGCAACGGCTGTTGCACCGCGGTGCGATCACCAATCTTGCCAAGATGCTGGGACGGATGCATCAGGCTGACGTGGCGCAAGTGATTATGCATCTGTCGTCCCCCAAGGAAAAGCGAGAAGTCTTCGAACTGGTGCGAGGCGAGGCGAAGCGCGGCCAAGTATTGAGCGAACTCGATAGCGACAGTATCAATCAGGTGCTTGCGGACCTGCTGCACTCGGATATCGCCTGGCTGATCAAAGACCTCGGCCCCGACGACGTGGCGTACCTCCTGGGGGTTCTCCCGGAAGAACGGGCGAAAGAGATTCTTTCGCTGATGCGGGCAGAAGATTCCACGGAAGTCGCCGACCTTCTCAAGTATCCGAAGGATACAGCCGGCGGCATTATGACGACGGAGTTCTTCGCACTCCCTGAGGATGCGACGGCGGAAGCCACCATCCAGCGTCTCCAGTTGGCGACGGACGCGGAAATGGTGTTCTATATTTATGTGACCGATAAGAATGACCGCTTGGTTGGAGTGCTCTCGCTGCGGCGGTTGCTGACAGTCCCACCTTCTACGCCGCTGAAAAACATCGTCACCCGCGACGTGATCAGCGTGACGGTCGATATGGACCAGGAAGAAGTCGCCCGTCAGGTGGCAAGTTACAACTTACTTGCGATCCCGGTCATCGATAACGACAACAGATTGGTGGGAATTATTACGGTTGACGACGTCGTCGATGTCATCCGTGAAGAAGCGACTGAAGACATGCTGAAGATGGCCGGCGCGATTGAAGAGGACTCGGTCTCAAAATCCTCCAGTGTGGCGTCGGCGAAACATCGGCTCCCGTGGCTCTTTACAAATCTTGTCGGTAGCTTGTTGTCCGGCGCGATTCTGTGGGAGTTTAGATACACGCTTCAGGAAGTCGTAGCCATTGTCAGTTTTATCCCGGTCATTGCCGCGATGGGTGGAAATGTGGGTCTCCAGTCTTCGACTCTCATCATTCGAGGATTGGCGACAGGGCTGATCGAGCTGACAGATGTGCGCGCCGTATTTTTTCGGGAAATCAAAGTCGGACTCTTGATGGGGCTTGCCTGCGGTGTAATTCTCACGCTCGTCGGCTGGATTTGGCATCAAGGGTTTCTCGGCATGGTTGTGGGCCTGTCATTGATTATTGCGTTCATGGTTTCGACCAGTATGGCGACGTTTATGCCCATCATGCTGAAGCGAATGAAGGTGGACCCTGCCGTTGCAGCCGGTCCTTTTGTGACAACGGCTAACGATATCACGGGCATTACGATTTATCTCTCCTTGGCCACTCTGTTCATGGACTACCTTCGTTAGCAGGAGCCGTAAACGGTGAAGCGTGAAACGTAGAACTGCCGAGCACTCTTCATCGAGAACCGTTCACGGTATACGTGTCATATCTCACGGGTTCCCCTTATGCCGCTGATCAAAACGGTTGCCATTACCCTGAACAGTCGAAAGTGGGGCGATGCGGATCGGATCGTGACCTTTTATACCAAGGAGAGAGGAAAGGTCCGTGCGGTGGCGAGGGGGGCTCGTCGGATGAAAAGCCGCCTCGGCGCGGCGCTCGAACCGCTCATGATCTGCCATCTGAACCTATTTGAAAAGTCTGGCGATTCGCTCTATCGGATATCTCAAGTCGATCTCGTGGAGCCGTTCATGCCGTTTCGCGAAGACTTAGCGCTGATGACTGCGGCCGCACGGATGGTCAATGTGGTGGGTGCGGTGACGCCGGACGGCGACCCTGACTCGCAGCTCTTCGAGACGCTCGAACTGGGCTTGCGCACGTTAGTGACGAGCCAGGACCCAGCGTTGACGGTGCTGTTATTTCAGATTCGTCTCCTTGGGCTCGTCGGGTTTCGCCCTCAGACCGAGCACTGTGTCGCCTGTGGTAAAGGCCGCTTGATAGGAGCGCTGCAGTTCTCGCCCCTCTCTGGAGGCTTGGTCTGCCAAGTCTGTGCTGGGCACCAGGCGTTCCGCTGTTTGCCGCTTTCGCGGGGGAGTCTCGCATTTCTTCAGCAGGCGTTGAAGCTTTCGCCTGCAATGGTCGATCGTCTCAAGGCAGCTGGGCAAGTTCGACATGAAGTGGAAAACGCGATTGAAAGGTATGTCACGGTTGTGGCAGGTAAACAGCTGCCCCCGGTGAATTTTCTGTCGTATCCCTCATGAGTCTGATGCTGGTGCTTGCGGTGGAAGGGAATTCCTGAGCATGACAGAGACGGTATGTGAACCAAAAGACATGGCCTGGATTGAGAAGGGTGTGTTGGGCATCGAATGGAATGATGGGCACAACGCTGTCTATCCCGTGAGGTATCTCCGCCAACAATGTCCCTGCGCAGCCTGTGTAGACGAGTGGTCTGGCGCCCGGCGTTTGCAGCCGGACGATGTGCCCCTGTTGATCATGTTGCAGGATGTGCAGCCGGTCGGACGGTATGCACTGCAATTCAGCTGGAGCGACGGCCATGACACGGGTATTTACTCCTACTCCTTTCTTCGACGGCTCTGTCAGTGCGACGTGTGTCAGCCGGTGAAACTTGTTGAACCGAGGAGCCGACGTTTGTTGTGAGAACGATTATGGGCAAGCTGCAATCGATACGATACGAGGCTCAGTGGGTCGAGGGCATTCATTTTTTGAGGCGCGCGGGATGGGTCTGTGTGTTGGTTGTGGTGGCGCTCGGATCGGTTCTTGGTTGCCATGGGATGCCTCCTCTGGAAAAACAAGAACGCCACGTGCGTGCCAATGAGTTGCTGCTTCATCAGCTGACACCACGTGCATTTGTCGGAGGGTGGGGCCTTCCGACATATCAGCATACTGAGTTCATGCAGTTCTTCGGCATGAAAGATGACGAACTGATTCCACGGTCGAGGTTGGCAGCTGGGGAACCCCCTCGAGGATGGGAGGTCCGTATTGAGGCCGGTGAGGCGTTGTTTCTGGCTTACCCAGATCGCGGATGGCTGGTGGTGTTTTTCGAGGAACGGTTAGTCTACCGTGAAAAGTTGACTGCGGCGCAACTTCATGAGTTGGGGAGGAGTTGGCAGCACGAAGATAAGTTCCGTTCCAGGTTTGAAGCGCCAGCCGCTTCATAATATGATGTGTTCTGTAGGTCTTCCGTGACCCAACATCCTTTGAATCTGCTCATGGTTTCTTCCGAGGCAGTCCCCTACGCCAAGACTGGTGGGCTTGCCGACGTCACCGGTGCGCTGCCTCTTGAGCTGGCGAAGCTCGGCCACGATGTCATTCTTCTCCTCCCACACTACCGGTGTCTCGGTGAGTCAGGCCGACCCTTTCGCCCAGTTTGTCGGCTCCATGTACCGACACCGCAAGGCCCTGTGGACACGCTGATTGAAGAGGATGTCATTTTCGTCGGTGAAGATGATTGCCGGATGCGGGTGTGGACGATTAGGAACAGTGCTTTTTTTGACCGGCCTGGGCTCTATCAAGATTGCGGGATCGATTATCCCGATAATCTCGACCGGTTTGCATTCTTCTGCCGCGCAACAATTGAGGTGATAGCCCATCTCTGGACCGCGTACGGTTGGAATACGCAGGTTCTCCATCTGCATGATTGGCAAACAGCGTTGTGCGCAGTCTATCTCAAGACCGTATGCCAAGATCGGCAAGAGGTACAGGGCGTGCGTACCGTGTTCACGCTCCACAATGTGGGATATCAAGGTCTATTTCCCAGGGAGCAATTTGAGAAAACTGGGCTACCCCCGTCGCTGTTTGCTCCTACGGGCCTTGAGTATTACGGCATGGTAAATCTGCTCAAGGGAGGAATTGAGTTTGCCGATTATGTCACAACGGTCAGCCCTACCTATGCGAGAGAAATTCTCACGCCAGAATTTGGTTTTGGGCTTGAGGGGGTACTGCACAATCGTGCGGACAGACTTTTGGGCATTCTGAACGGTATTGATATTGATCGATGGAATCCGGAAACCGATTCCTATCTGCCGGCCCAATACTCTGTGGTCGACCGTTCAGGAAAACTGCGGTGTAAGCAGGCGCTTCAGCGTGAGTTTTACTTGCCGGAATCATCGGCTCCGCTTCTAGGCGTCATTGCCAGGTTGACGTCGCAGAAGGGCTTAGATCTTGTT
>JACMLT010000290.1 GCA_014379455.1 Nitrospiraceae bacterium | reverse complement strand
TATCTCGTGAATTTGAAGCTGGGTAAGGGTGAAATCGACGATATCGACCATTTAGGCAATCGCCGGGTCCGTTCGGTTGGGGAGTTATTGGAAAATCAATTCCGATTGGGACTCGTCCGCATGGAGCGCAGCATCAAGGAGCGGATGAACCTGCTGGATATGGAAACGGTGCTGCCTCATGATTTGATCAATGCAAAACCTGTGGTCGCTGCCGTAAAAGAATTCTTCAGCAGCAGCCAGTTGTCTCAGTTTATGGACCAAACGAATCCACTTGCAGAGATTACCCACAAGCGGCGACTGTCCGCGCTCGGTCCCGGCGGGTTGACCAGAGAGCGGGCAGGGTTCGAAGTTCGCGACGTTCACCCGTCGCATTACAGCCGTATTTGTCCGATTGAAACGCCGGAAGGCCCGAACATCGGCTTGATCACGTCATTGGCGACCTATGCGCGTATCAATAAGTTTGGGTTTATTGAAGCGCCGTATCGCAAAGTGGTGAAGGGACGGGTTACTGACGAAATCGAGTTTCTTTCCGCGATCGAAGGGGACAAGTACATCATTGCGCAGGCGAACTCCAAAATGGATGGGTCTGGTCGCCTGGTATCCGAAAACATATCGGCGCGGGCTGCTGGAGATTTCGTGACAGCCACTGCGGACAAAATTGAGTACATGGATGTGTCGCCGAAACAGGTGGTGAGTGTGGCCACTGCCTTGGTGCCGTTCTTGGAGCACGACGATGCCAACCGTGCCTTGATGGGATCGAACATGCAGCGTCAGGCGGTGCCGTTGCTCAAGTCGGAGGCTCCATTAGTCGGTACGGGAATGGAAACCGTGGTTGCGCGCGATTCGGGCTATGTCGTGCAGGCCCGGCGCGCCGGTGTCGTGGAAAGCGTGGATGCCACGAGGGTCGTTGTGCGTGCCGATTCGAAAGAGGGTCGGAAAAGGAACGATGCTGGCTTAGATGTATACGATCTGATCAAGTTTCAGCGATCGAATCAGAGCACGACCATCACACAGACTCCGGTGGTACGGCTTGGGCAGCCGGTGAAAGTGGGACAGGTCTTAGCCGACGGCCCCGCCATTGATCACGGCGAACTGGCATTGGGCAAGAACATTCTCGTCGCGTTCATGCCCTGGGGTGGATATAACTTCGAAGATGCCATTTTGTTGAGTGAAAAGCTGGTGCGCGAGGATGCGTTCACTTCGATTCACATTGAAGAGTTCGAAGTAGAGGCTCGCGATACCAAGTTGGGGAAAGAGGACATTACTCGCGACATCCCAAACGTGGGAGAAGAAGCGCTTCGCGATCTCGACGAGAGCGGAATTATTCGTATCGGGGCCGAAGTGAAGCCCGGGAATATTCTAGTCGGTAAAGTAACGCCGAAAGGCGAAACGCAGCTGACACCAGAAGAGAAACTGTTGCGGGCCATCTTTGGAGAAAAGGCCGGCGATGTGAAGGATACGTCGCTGACGGTGCCGCCGGGAGTCGAGGGCATTGTCGTCGATGTGAAGATTTTTTCGCGTAAGGGACTCGATAAGGACGAGCGATCCAAGAGTATTGAAAGCGACGATGCCATGAAGCTCCAGCGTGATCACCACGAAGAGCTCCGCATCATCGACGAAGAAAAGACGAAGAAGATCAGAAAGCTGCTGTTGGGAAAAGTGGTCGGCCGTGATTTGATGGATCCGGAGAGTGGCGATGTCATTCTGAAAAAGAAGGGCAAGCTGACCGTAGAGATTCTGAAGCGGTTGCCGGATGAGACCGTTCGCTACATCATTTTAAGCGATCCTGATGAGCAAAAAGAGCTGGAAGACGTCGAGCGACGGGCGAAGGAGCAAATCGAAATCCTTCAGACGCTGTACGACGAAAAGGTCGGGCGGTTGAAGCGGGGGGATGAGCTTCCGCCGGGTGTCATCAAGCTGGTCAAGGTCTATGTGTCGATGAAGCGGAAAATTCAGGTCGGCGACAAGATGGCTGGACGGCATGGAAACAAAGGCGTGGTTTCTCGGGTGTTACCCGAGGAAGACATGCCGTGTTTGCCGGATGGAACGCCAGTGGAAATTGTGCTGAATCCGCTAGGGGTGCCTTCACGTATGAACGTCGGTCAAATTCTTGAAACTCACTTGGGTTGGGCCGCCAAGGCACTGGGAATTAAGGTGGCGAGCCCGGTGTTTGACGGCGCATCAGAAACAGAGATTAAGGAATTGCTTAAGAAGGCAAATCTGCCGACCAGTGGGCAATCGATGTTAATGGACGGCAGAACCGGAGAAATGTTCGGCAGCCCTGTCACGGTCGGCTACATGTATGTCTTGAAGCTTCACCACTTGGTCGATGACAAGATTCACGCGCGGTCGATTGGTCCCTATTCGCTCGTCACACAGCAACCACTTGGCGGTAAGGCTCAATTCGGCGGTCAGCGATTGGGAGAAATGGAAGTGTGGGCGTTACAGGCGTATGGGGCTGCGTCCACGCTACAAGAATTCTTGACGGTAAAATCGGACGATGTGCCGGGCCGGTCGAGAATGTACGAAGCGATCGTCAAAGGTGAGCCGTTCTTGGAGCCTGGATTACCTGAGTCGTTTAACGTCTTGGTCAAAGAGCTGCAGAGTTTGGGACTCGACGTCGAACTGGTCAAGTCGCAAGACTAACCCATTCGTGTGTCGGCCATAATGGCCGGTATCAGAGGAGGTCACTACCTTGGAAGGCGTCTACACATTGTTCGAGAAGCCACGCGATGCCGTGTCGTTCGATTCGATGCGGATTCGGATTGCGTCGCCAGAAAAAATTCGGTCGTGGTCTTATGGCGAAGTGAAAAAGCCTGAGACCATCAATTATCGGTCGTTTAAACCGGAAAAAGACGGGCTCTTTTGCGCGAAAATTTTTGGCCCGATCAAGGATTGGGAGTGCAATTGCGGCAAATATAAGCGTATGAAGCACCGTGGTATCGTCTGCGACAAGTGTGGTGTCGAGGTTATTCAGTCCAAAGTCCGTCGAGAGCGTATGGGTCATATAGAGCTCGCGGCGCCGGTTGCACATATTTGGTTCCTCAAGGGTGTGCCGAGCCGGATCGGAACTTTGCTGGATATGAGCCTCAAAGGGCTTGAGCGGATTCTCTATTTCGAAAGCTATGTCTGTGTCGATCCAGGATCGACGGATTTGACGGAAAAGGAATTGGTTTCAGAGGAAAAGCTTCGCTCACTCCAATCTGCCTATAGCCCAGGTTCCTACAAGGTCGGTATCGGCGCTGATGCCATTCGAGAGCTGCTCCGCAAGATTGATATTAATGCCAAGTGGGATGAGATTAAGGCGAAGGCGAAAACGTCGGCTTCCGCAGCGCTTAAGAAGAAATATGCAAAGCAGCTGAAAGTCATCGAGGCCTTTCGTAAGTCTGGAAACATGCCTGAATGGATGATCATGGATGTCATCCCGGTACTGCCACCGGAGTTGCGCCCACTTGTCCCTCTGGACGGTGGACGGTTTGCGACATCGGACTTGAACGATCTGTACCGCCGCGTGATTAATCGGAATAATCGTCTGAAACGGTTGATTGAACTGAAGGCCCCGGGCGTGATTATTCGAAACGAAATGCGCATGCTGCAGGAAGCGGTCGACGCGCTTTTCGATAATGGACGTCGTGGTCGCGCGATTCGTGGGCCCAATAAACGTCCGCTTAAATCGCTGAGCGATATGTTGAAGGGGAAGCAGGGGCGGTTCCGCCAGAACCTGCTTGGTAAGCGGGTCGATTATTCCGGTCGAACCGTCATTGTCGTGGGACCAGAGCTTCGGCTACATCAATGTGGACTGCCCAAGAAGATGGCACTCGAGCTCTTTAAACCCTTTATCTTTCACAAGCTGGAGGAGCGTGGCGCGGCGACCACAATCAAGAGTGCCAAGCGCTTGGTCGAGAAGGAACGGCCGGAAGTGTGGGACGTGCTCGATGAGGTGATTCGCGAACATCCCGTGTTGCTGAACCGTGCCCCGACATTGCATCGTCTTGGAATCCAGGCGTTCGATCCTGTGTTGGTCGAAGGCAAGGCTATCAGGCTACATCCGCTGGTTTGCGCCGCGTTCAATGCCGATTTCGACGGCGATCAGATGGCGGTCCATGTGCCGCTGTCGGTCGAAGCGCAGGTTGAGGCACGTGTGTTGTTGATGTCAATCAATAACATTCTCTCGCCCGCCAACGGCAAGCCGATTGCGGTGCCGTCGCAGGACATGGTGCTTGGTTGTTATTGGCTGACCAAAGAGCGCGCAGGATGCAAGGGGGAGGGGAAAGTATTCGGTTCACCGGAAGAAGTGCGCATTGCATACGATTCGCGAGAATTGGAAGTGCATGCGCGAATCAAGGTGCGGATCGAGGGAAATCTCGTTCAAACTACCGTCGGGCGAGTCATCCTGTCGGACGTGCTCCCTCCGGGATTGTCGTTCGCCAACGCAAATAAGCTCATGACCAAAAAAGAAATGACCAAGCTCATCGATACTGTCTATCGCCAGTGCGGTCACCGTGAGACTGTCACGTTTCTCGATAAGGTCAAGGACACGGGGTTTGAGTATGCCACGCGAGCCGGCATCTCGATCTGTATTGATAACATGCATATTCCGACCAAGAAGCAAGACTTGCTGGGCAAGGCCCAACAAGAGGTCACGGAGATCGAACGGCAGTATGCCGAGGGGTTGATCACCAACGGCGAGCGCTATAACAAGGTGATCGACATCTGGGCGCATGTGACTGAACAGATTGCCAATGAAATGATGAGAGAGTTGGGTGCGGGTGGCGATCCGAACAAGGCCGAGTCCTTCAACCCAATCTTCATGATGGCGGATTCCGGTGCTCGCGGAAGCTCTCAACAGATCCGCCAGTTGGGTGGTATGCGCGGGTTGATGGCGAAGCCGTCCGGTGAAATCATTGAGACTCCGATTACCGCCAATTTCCGTGAAGGATTGACGGTGTTGCAGTATTTCATTTCGACCCATGGTGCCCGTAAGGGATTGGCCGATACGGCATTGAAGACTGCGAACTCCGGTTATCTCACGCGTCGCTTGGTGGATATTGCGCAGGATGTGATTATCAACGAAATCGACTGCGGTACCACCGACGGCATCATTGTCAGTGCTTTGGTCGAGGGTGGAGAAATTATTCAGCCGATAGAAGAGCGTGTGTTAGGACGGTTGGCTGCAGAAGATATTCGCGATCCGGTTACCGGTGAGATCATCGTATCATTCAACGAGGAGATTGATGAGGATCGGACCAAGGCGATCGTGGAAGCCGCGGTCGACCATGTCAAGATTCGCTCAGTGCTGACCTGTCAGTCTCGTCGTGGAGTCTGTCGGTCCTGTTATGGGCGCGATTTGGCCCGAGGACGGTTGGTTGAAAAGGGCGAACCTGTCGGTGTCATTGCGGCACAGTCGATCGGTGAGCCGGGAACACAGCTGACCATGCGGACCTTCCACATCGGGGGAACGGCGAGCAAAGTGGTTGAGCAGACAGTGACCGAATCCAAGCATGCCGGTACCATTAAGTTCATGAGCTTCGATGCCAAGAAAAATGCCGACTTCCCTAACCCTGGAATTGCAGTGCAAAATAAAGAGGGTGAATGGGTGGTCATGAATCGAAATGCCAAGATTGCCATTGTCGATGAGACGGGGCGTGAGCGTGAGAAGTATGGAGTCGTCTATGGCGCCAAGATCAAGGTGAAAAACGGCGGCCGTATCGAGCTGGGCCAGAAGTTGGTCGAATGGGATCCATACTCGCTGACCATTCTCACCGAGGTCGGGGGTAAGGTGGCGTATGGAGATATCATTGAAGGCGTCTCCATGAAGGAAGAGTTCGATGAAGTCACCGGTCTCTCCCGCAAGGTCATCGTCGAGCATAGTGGCGCAACGTTGCGTCCGCGCGTGTCGATTAAGGATGAGGGGGGAAAGACTGCCAAGGTTGCAGCGGTGGCAAACGTGGCTCGCTATCTGCTCCCGGTTGGGGCGCATATCTTTGTTGAAAAAGGCCAATTGGTCACTCCCGGAGATGTGTTGGCCAAGATTCCGCGAGAGACAACCAAGACAAAAGATATTACAGGCGGTCTGCCTCGTGTGGCGGAGTTATTCGAAGCCAGAAAACCGAAGGAGACGGCCGTCATCAGCGAGATCGATGGCGAAGTGTCGTACGATGGTTTTGTGAAGGGTATGCGCAAAGTGCTCGTCAATAATAAGATGGGCGATGTCAAGGAGTACTTCATACCTAAGGGCAAACACGTAAATGTGCATGAGGGTGACTGGGTCAGGGCCGGTGAGCCATTGATGGATGGATCGGCTAATCCGCACGACATCCTCGATGTGCTGGGTCCGAATGAATTGCAAAAGTATCTCGTCGATGAAGTGCAGGATGTCTATCGGCTGCAAGGTGTGACCATCAACGACAAGCACATTGAGATTATTGTGCGGCAGATGTTGCGTAAGGTCAGGATTGAAGATCCTGGAGATACGGAATTCTTGCCCGGCAGTCAGGTCAGTAAGATGGTGTTTGACGAAGAGAATGGACGAGTGTTGACGAAGGGTGGTCAGCCGGGTCTTGGAAAGCCGGTACTGCTCGGTATTACCAAGGCAGCATTGACCACCGATAGCTTTATTTCAGCGGCATCATTCCAGGAGACGACCCGCGTGTTGACTGAGGCTGCCATCAACGGGCGTGTTGATAATCTGTTAGGTCTGAAAGAGAACGTCATCGTCGGTCGTTTGATTCCAGCTGGAACCGGATTCGAAGAATATCGGGACACCTATGTTATTAGTCCCAAGCCTGATCCGGTGATTGTGAGCCAAAACGATGCTCCGGCGCTCACACATGAAGGTGTCGTGACAGGATCAGCAGAGTCTTCGCACTGATATTATGCATTTAGCGATGAAGAAGACTTGACACCGCGATCAATGCTCATTACAATCGGCCGGCTTTGCACTTGAACGAATGAGTAAAATAGTTAAACTGTGCAGAAGATGAGAG
The DNA here is from genome assembly GCA_014379455.1 of Nitrospiraceae bacterium. Taxonomy (GTDB): domain Bacteria; phylum Nitrospirota; class Nitrospiria; order Nitrospirales; family Nitrospiraceae; genus Palsa-1315. The sequence continues at coordinate 3,252 of JACMLT010000290.1, read as the reverse complement.
TGATGTACTAATGCCGACAATTAATCAGTTAGTCAGAAAAGGCCGCAAGCTGGCGTATGCGAAAACGAAAAGCCCTGCGCTTAAATCTTGCCCGCAGAAGCGCGGGGTGTGTCTTCGTGTCTATACATCAACGCCGAAAAAGCCGAACTCGGCGTTGCGTAAAGTCGCACGCGTTCGGTTGACGAACGGGATGGAAGTTACAACCTACATCCCGGGTGTCGGCCACAACCTCCAAGAGCACTCCATTGTGCTTGTGCGCGGCGGCCGTGTAAAGGACTTGCCGGGGGTGCGCTATCACATCGTCAGAGGTGCTCTTGATGCCGTCGGTGTGGCGGATCGAAAACAAAGTCGTTCGAAGTATGGAGCGAAGCGCCCTAAGTAAGTGCAGATCACCGTTGGTAACGAGAGAGTGAATGACACATGCCAAGGACTAGATTTTTAGATCATCGCGACCCGCTCCCCGATGTGCGATATCGCGATAAACTTGTCGGGAAATTTTTGAATATTTTGATGTCGGGTGGAAAGAAGAGTACGGCTGAGCGTATTTGCTACGGAGCCTTCGATGTGATTCAAGAGAAGACCGGCAATGATCCACTGAAAGTATTTCGGTCGGCAATTGATAATGTGAAGCCGGTTGTTGAGGTGAAGTCCCGTCGAGTGGGTGGTGCATCGTATCAGGTGCCGGTAGAAATTCGTCCGGCGCGCCGCATGTCGCTGGCGCTTCGATGGTTAGCAGAATATTCGCGGACTCGCGGTGGTAAGAGCATGCGGGAGAAGCTCGCGGCTGAGCTGCTTGACGCGTCGAATAATACGGGGGCGGCAGTTAAGAAGCGGGAAGACGTGCATCGGATGGCGGAGGCCAATAAGGCGTTCGCCCACTATCGCTGGTAGCGTCATTCTGTGCTGCAGCTGGGCTGTGCTGCGATCCGCTGACGCGGGTATGTGTGTCGCAGTATCTCACTGGCCCTGGTTGCGGCATCTATATTTTTAGGGGAAGTACGTGGCGCGTCAATCACCGCTAGAGCAAACTCGGAACATCGGCATCATGGCTCACATTGATGCCGGGAAGACGACAACGACTGAGCGTATTCTTTTTTATACCGGGATCTCACACAAGATGGGTGAGGTTCATGAAGGTGCGGCAACAATGGATTGGATGGAACAGGAACGGGAGCGTGGTATTACAATTACCGCGGCTGCGACAACCTGTTTCTGGCGAGACCATCGCATCAATATCATTGATACTCCTGGGCATGTCGATTTTACGATTGAAGTCGAGCGGTCTCTTCGGGTGCTTGATGGGGCGGTGGCGGTGTTCGACTCCGTGCAGGGGGTTGAGCCGCAATCTGAGACGGTATGGCGGCAGGCAGATAAGTATAGTGTGCCGAGGATCGCGTTCATGAACAAGATGGACCGAATCGGTGCGGATTTTTATGCCAGCGTCCAGACCATGATTGATCGATTAGGAGCTAATCCGGTTCCGATTCAGATCCCGATCGGCCGGGAATCTGAGTTCAAGGGATCGATCGATCTTGTGACTATGAAAGCGTATGTGTATGACGACGAGACGCTTGGCGCCAAGTACATCGTCCGAGAGATTCCTGCGGATCTAGTGGACCGAGCTAATGAATACCGTGGGAAAATGCTGGATGCGGTCGCTGAGTTCGATGAGCAGACAATGGACAAGTATGTCAATGGTCTGGCTTTAACAGAAGAAGAGATCCGGCGCGCCATTCGTGCTGGCGTGATTTCGATGAAGATGACTCCTATTCTGTGTGGATCGGCTTTCAAGAACAAGGGTGTACAGCAACTATTGGACGGGGTTGTGGACTTCCTTCCATCCCCGCTGGATGTCGAGTCGGTGATTGGGATCGATCCGAATACCGAACAGGAAGTGAAGAGACGTCCGTCAGACAGTGAGCCGTTCGCAGCCTTAGCCTTCAAAATTATGACAGACCCGTTTGCAGGTCAGCTCACTTTTTTGCGGGTCTATTCGGGCACTCTGAAGACGGGAACGTCCGTCTCGAATGTGACGAAGGGGACGAGGGATCGCGTCGGACGCCTCCTGAAGATGCATGCAAACAAGCGGGAAGATATCGATGTAGCCTATGCGGGTGACATTGTTGCGGCCGTCGGTCTTAAAGGGGCAACGACTGGAGACACGCTAGCAGATGAAAAGCAGCCGGTTTTGCTCGAGGTGATGAAGTTTCCTGAGCCGGTCATCGCAATGGCGATTGAGCCAAAAACCAAGCAAGATCAAGAGAAGATGGGGTTCGCGTTGCAGAAGTTAGCGCAGGAAGATCCATCGTTCCGTGTGAAGACGGATGAAGAGACTGCGCAGACCATCATTGCTGGGATGGGGGAGCTGCATCTGGAAATCATCGTCGATCGCATGCTGCGTGAATTCAAGGTAGAGGCCAATGTCGGAAAGCCGGAGGTGGCCTTTCGTGAAACGATTCGCAAGAAGGCTGAAGCTGAGGCGAAGTACATTAAACAGACCGGTGGCCGTGGCCAGTATGGACACGTCGTGTTGACGGTCGAGCCTGCCGAATCTGGCAAAGGATTGGATTTCATCAATAAAACCGTTGGTGGCTCTATCCCAAGAGAATTCATTCCGGCGATCGAAAAGGGTGTGAAGGAGCGGCTTGATTCCGGTGTTATCGCTGGGTATCCGCTTCGCGATGTGAAGGTTACGGTCATCGATGGGTCCTTTCATGATGTCGACTCGAATGAAATGGCATTTAAAATCGCCGGCTCAATGGCATTTATCGATGCCTGTAAGCGAGCCGATCCTGTGTTGCTTGAGCCGATTATGAAGGTGGAGGTTGTGGTACCTCAGGATTTTATGGGCGATGTGATCGGCAATCTGAACGGTCGTCGTGGCAAGATTCAGGGAATGAAGGCGCGGGCGGCTGCACAAATCATCGATGCGTCGGTTCCGCTCAGCGAAATGTTCGGGTATGCGACCGATCTTCGGTCTCGAACACAGGGCCGCGCCACCTATAGTATGGAATTCGACCGGTATGATCCTGTGCCCAGGCAAATTTCAGAAGCCATCATTGCCAAGTATCGGGGTGAGTAGTCGAATTGATTCTTCAGTGAGGACGGAAGGGAGCGAGGTGAGGCATGGCGAAGGCGAAATATGAGCGGCGGAAGCCGCACGTGAATATTGGCACGATTGGGCACGTGGACCACGGCAAGACGACGTTGACCGCGGCGTTGACGAAAGTCTGTGCGGATAAGGGCATGGCC
>JACMLT010000289.1 GCA_014379455.1 Nitrospiraceae bacterium | reverse complement strand
GCGGCTGCACTTTCCCCTGGGTCGGGTGCGAACGCCGCCACGTAAACGAGAGCTTTGACCTGGGCATTGCCGGCCGCAGCATCGGTAATCAACATACCTGCATAAGAGTGCCCAACAGCTATAATGGGCCCGTGAATGCTCTGAAATACCGTGGACACGAAATCAGAGTCGCTCCGAAGTCCGCGCAACGGATTGGCGGCGGCGACCACCGGATACCCATGCGCAATCAAGCGGGTCGCAACTCCATTCCAACTGGACGACTCTGCAAATGCACCATGAACGAGAACAATTGTAGGCTTGGTGGACGCCGGGCCTTCGCTCACAGGAGCAGCTGCCAATGTCGACATTGAGGGGAGAATTACTCCGATACCGACCGCTTCAAACAGTGTGAGGGTCAGAGGAAAAACGCTGAGCGCTTTGAATGTTTTGGTTTTCATTGTTTATTTTTTCTTTTATTGTCATTACCTGGAAGTTTTATAACTCTCTTTCATAGTATACCTGCTAGCCGTCGCGGGAAGTCTCAGAGAGAAACCAACTTCTACGCTCAGTCTGGTCTATCCAGTTCTCGATCAAGCTGGCGGTTGCCACATCGCCATGTTGATCGCACAACTCGTGCGCGAGCCGAAGTGAACGTGTAAGTTGCCGATTGTCATCAAGAAGAACGGTCAATATATCCGTCGGAGGCACCGACCACTCGTCATTGTCTTGAAGGCGCTGGTTGCGGGCAATATCGCCGATCGAGCGGAGGGTCGTACCACCGATTTTGCGCGTCCGCTCGGCGATTTCATCGGTCATCCCGAAGAGCTGTTCCGCCTGCTCGTCCAAGAGCAGATGGTAATCCCTGAAGTGACGCCCACTCATGTGCCAGTGGAAGTTTTTTGTCTTCATGTAGAGGACGAAGACGTCCGCCAGCAGTTGCCGGAGTTCCTGAGAAATTTCGAAGACGGCAGTGTCTTCAAGGTCACTCGATCCCTGAAGCTTGCGTAAATCATGTGAATCTGTCTTGGGTGGTTTGGTGGCTTTCATACTTTTTGGCTGGTTGATAGTCGTCCGCGTCGTTGGCTGAGAATGCTCTTTTGGATTCAAGGCAAGAGCCGACGCCCAATGTTGATTGATTTTATCACTTTTCCACGGCCTGCGCCTGCATGCGCTTCGCGAACGCATCGAGGAGTCCGGCCACGGCATTGGCGTCTTCCTCCAGAGCAAAATGACCCGTATCCAAAAGATGGATCTCAGCGTCTGGAACGTCGCGCCGAAATGCCTCCGCGCCGTTCGGTCCGAAAACCGGGTCGCCTTTTCCCCACACGACGAGTGTCGGAGGGCGATACTTTCGGAGGTAAGCCTGCCACTCGGGATACTTCTGAAGATTGCTTCCGTAGTCCGCCTGAAGCTCAAGCTGAATCGCTTTGTTCCCAGGCCGCTCCATTAAAGCCACATCCATCGTCCATCCGTCGGGATTCAATTCTTGCGGCTTGCGGGTTCCCTTCATGTAAAGCCCTCTGATCGAATCCGGTTCCATGTTGCGCAGCACCGGCGCTTCGGTCGCACCGGTCCGCTTTACCCAAAGCGGCTTCTTGAGTAGAAATCGCTCCGTTAAGCCCTCCTCGTAAATATTGGCATTCTGAAAGACCAACCCCGAGATTCGCTCCGGATACCTTGCCGCCAACCTCATTCCGACGGGTCCCCCATAGTCCTGCATGAAGATCACGTATTTGTTAATCTTCCTTACATCCAGAAACTGCTGCATCACGTCCGCCAAGTGGTCGAAAGAATAGCTGAACTTATCCACTTCAGGGGTAGAGCTGTGTCCAAATCCCGGATAGTCGGGCGCAATTACATGAAACTTTTCCGCCACGACAGGAATCAGGTTGCGGAAATAGAACGACGACGACGGAAACCCATGCAGCATCAACATCACAGGAAATTCCGACGACCCTGCTTCACGGTAGAAAATCCGGACCCCTTCGACCTCCTGGACTCGACAAGACACTTCATGCAATTCCGACGCATTTATCTTGAAAGTCATCGCTAACAGCACACACAGTGTCCTCCTGAAAAAAGACAGCATCGTTTGCGTGGAATCCCCGGCTCTGGTGAATGGCTTGCACATGTTATTAATTTTTTGTCGCCGAATACCGGCTGGTGACCTCTTCCATTTTCTTCGCCAACTCGTCAGGCGTAAGGATTTGTTTTTGGAAAAGTATGTTAGCGAAGGCGAGAATCCACCGCTCATAGTAGGTGAGCTTGCCGATCAGGTCGGCCCCCAGCGACTCCACACCCCGCCGTTTCTCTTCGGTACTAATTAACTTGTGATAATCAAGCACGTCGGCAAGCGCGTGACATCGTTTCTCCCAAGGTTCAAGGGAGTGGTCTGTTTGCTCGATTCGATCAGCGGGCAAGCCGCCAATATCGTTTGCAAGCTGCTTCACAAATTGCTCTGTCTGGGTCATGATTGGGTCACGGTTTGAAGTTTGACTGGGATGACGCCGATCATTGCGTCACGGGTGACGAGGGCTGCGAGTTGCTCCTCAGAAAAATCTTCCGTGCCGTCCGGTCGCAGCGGCAGCACAAGGTAACGGACGACCGCAGTCGAATCACTGACTCGAATCTCCACGTCCTCCGGAATATGGGTTCCAAATTCCGCGAGAACGGCACGAGGTTCCTTTACCGCCCTTGCGCGGTATGGCTTTGCCTTGTACCAATCAGGAGGCAGACCGAGCACGGGGCGCGGGTAGCATGAGCACAACGTGCAGACGATGAGGTTATGAACCTTCTCGGTATTCTCCAGGACAATGAGTTCAGTGTCGTCGTAGAAGCTGATACCGAACTCCTCACAAGCAACCCGGCCGTCTGCTAGCAGGCGAGCGCGGAAATCGGGGTTTATCCATGCCCTTGCGACCACCTGCGCCCCGAGCGCCGGACTGCGTGTGTCCAGAACCTCGATCTGGCGGCGAATCTCGCCGGGTTCGAGCTGTTTCTTCTCCACCAGTAATTCACGCATGGCCGTCTCCATGATCTCGTAGTAGCCCGGCGGCCCCTCATCCGGACCCGGGGCGTGCGGGTGGTCGTGGTGGTGGTGACCGTCGTGTGATTCTGTAGTATTCATGTCTATATGTTGTGTTCCAACCAAGTTTCGAAGACCTCGATACGAAGACTATCG
>JACMLT010000031.1 GCA_014379455.1 Nitrospiraceae bacterium | reverse complement strand
GAATAGGTCTCTCTGAGAGGCTGCTATGAGCTGGATTGACTCGCGCTATTCGAGTTTACACGCTCGAAGTGGCAGCAATGGCTCATGACCATCATCGAGGGTATTGGTCTCGCAAGGCTGGCTGTACTTGTGTCGATGTTCCGACGCACGAAGTAACCCGCAGTCGCTTCCTGCGAGGCCCTACGCCCTTGTCCATACCTGCGTACCGTCGTTTCTCTGTGCAAAGTTTTGTCACCTACCACGCGGGCCCCTTCCAAGGCCACGGCATCGTGTGGAATCTTTCTTGTACCGGCTGGCCACCGGTGTTTACCCATACGACTAGGGAAAATACCCTCGCTCACAGTCACGTTCCCGAATGAGCAACGTATCGAGATCCCTGAAGCAGTGGTGCGATGGTCGAGAGGGGAAGAGTTTGCGGCGGAGAATCTTCTAGTGGAGCCTCACACCCAAGGCCGGATTCAGCATTATTATGTAAAGCGGTTGGTCCAGGAGCAAGCGGAGATTGTCCGGTGATTCACGCTCGGCCCATATCTTTTCGATTTGCTCTAGCCTTGTGCTGTCGATTGTGTGTCTCGTCGTGCCCGCATGGGCCGATTTTGAAACTGGCATGGATGCGTATAACCGTAAAGATTACGCAACAGCATTGCGTGAGTGGCGAGCGCTGGCCGAGCAGGGGACGCAGATGCACAGGACTTCATCGGGACGCTGTATTTCGAGGGATGGGGCGTGCCGCAGGATTACACGAAGGCACGACAGTGGTGGGAAAAAGCTGTCACGCAGGGAAGCTCGAGCGCGCAGAGCGACCTCGGGCTGCTCTATGCCAAGGGGCTGGGTGGAACCCAGGACGTAGTCCAGGCCTACATGTGGTACAGCTTGGCGGTAGGAAACGGATACGAAATCGCGACCGGATACCGCAATGATCTGACCAAACAGATGACCCCTGCCCAGATCGCTGAGGCGCAACAGCTCACGCGGGAGTGGAAACCAAAAGGCCGATGAGCATCGACTACCCCGCACATGACAGCATGTCCCTCGAAGAGGTGACTGTCTCCCACATGTTGGAGATGGTCGCGATTGTGAATGTGCTGGAGCAGAAGGGCCTCTGCACAAAGCAGACCTCTAGGATATCATCACCGAATCGGCAGGAAGAATCCGTTGGGGCGGATCTTGAGATGGGGCAGCGGGTGGAGAAGGGGACAACGTACAGACAAAGAGGCTGTTATGGAGTAAAGCTCCCTGCAGCGAGCTACGGGGTATTGGGAGAAGGAGAATCAATGCAGATCAATTGAACGCGCGCTTCCTAGTTTCGCAGCTGTATCGTTTCGTTCTCCACTGAATCGGATCCGATTCACATGTCCCACTCCCCATGACCGCCCGTCTTCATAATCGCGCGAATTTGATAGCCCTGCTGAGCGAGATCTTCTCGGCATGAGAGTTGCTTTTCTAAATTGATATATCGAATGCCCACTGCGAAGGAGGAATTCGCCATGGGAGGAACAATACCCCAGTTGTCCGAACAGGAACCCCAGGTACTCTGGAGAGAACCACGTCGGTCTGTGCGAGCGGTTGTGGATTTTCGGATGATCGTGGCGGATAAGGCAGGTCTCGCCAGTGGGCAGGTGATCGATATGACGGCGAGGGGGTGTGGCCTCCGCCTCACGAAAGTCCTCAAGCCTGGGCAATACCTGACGCTCATGGTGTACCCAGGCGGCGGTCCCGCCGCCGTGCCATGTGATGTGGGCAGGGTCAGTGGGTCGAAGGAGACCGGGCGGGTCTCGCCTTCCTGTCTCTGTCGCTGGAGAATGAGCGTCGGCTGCACCAACTCTGCGGCGACCGGCTCGGGTTCGAGGACTAGATGCTCACGGAACGTGTTCCATATGTATACGTCGAGAACGTTGAGGCCGGCATCCCCTCCAGTTCGGCCATCGGGATGGATGTCAGTTGCCCCTGCTGTTTTTCAGTGGACTGCCGCCGGTCCGTGCGGCATGGCAGGCGGGATTTCCTCCGTCGACTGTTCGGCATGTTTCCATGGCGGTGCAATGGGTGCAGGAAGCGATTTTATCTGAAGAACCGGTTCCTTGGCTGACGACCGTGATACAAGACCCCTGCTCGGAACAGGGATGTGGGCATAGGACTCTTCGCTTACTTTTCTTTGTGGCCCCATCGTGCTCGAAGAGTGAGAAGCGGTAGGTGCTTTCGGTCTCATATATCGAAGGGGTAGGCCCTAGTAACTTATTCGAGTAGAACTGGGGGAATCCCCGGTTCTACTCACTGTGTCTCTGGTGCAGGATAGTTTATCATCTCTCTGACGTCTCAGTTCTGTCACCGGGCTCCACAGGAGACCATCATGATGAGACACGCATGGGTCCATAGAAAGGGCATTGTCATGCTGGTTGGAGTCCTGTCGCCAAGCGTAGCCTCGTCCTCATGGCTGACACCGTCGGAGCTGTACCGCCCACCAAGAGTGGAAGCACACCCACCCAGCACTGGGACAGGGTCTTGCCCACAGACAAGCGGGCCACTGTGGTAGCGGCATTCGGCAGCGCAGCGCAGTGGTGCGGGGCAACGAAACGGGTCTCGTGTAGGAGCCATTACCGATGAGGTGACGACCATGATGATCCTTATCACCACCATGTTTTTGCTACTGCCGGTGCTCGTGGCCCTGTACCTCTCTGTGTCCGGCGTGTTCACCAATCGGAGATCGTTCCAATCTGTCTATTATGCCCTGTTGGCCTTCTTTGCGTTGACTGTTGGGATCGGCATGAGCATTCAATATTCCTACAAAAACTACGATCCCCCGGCAACAATCCCGGTTTCGCTGAGTGAAGTTCTGTCCAAACGTTTATGAGTAGAGGGTATGAACGATCGTAGTCGTGTTGAACAGCATCGCGCTCAGGCGGGTGTAGGCGGCGTGGCCGTAGTAGTGATCGCGCACATTCGTTGACCCCGTGGAATCTTGATAGTCGGCCAGAACTCCCAGTCCCTCACTCGGGATACGGACGGCGCGGCGGGCACATTCGAGCCATCGTTCAAATCCGTCAAACGGCTCCACGAGTTCCCACAGGGCCTTATTGGCTGCCTTGGCTGCATCGGTCGCCGGCACGGCATCGCTTCCGGCCACGGCCAGTTCCTGCACGTAGTCGCCTCCCCACGCAATCGGCATCTCCATCGTGATCTGGGGTAACTCCATTTTTGAGAGCCATGTTTTGCCGTCGGTCCGCATGTTGCGATGGTTCACGATGTGCAGCAGCTTGCAGAGACCCGACGGATCCCATCCATATCGCACCGGCATGCCTAATGTGACGACGTCCAGCATTGCTCCGTTGAGGAGGGTGCCGTTCGACAGCAATGGAGCGACACGTTGGATCGTCGAGGCGATGTCTGGTCGATCGACCTGCGAGGCACAAGCCGACAGGAGGTCCAGCAGCCTCGTTCGGCTCCCGGTCGCAGTCACACAGAAGAGGTTCGAGACGAGGGAGAGGACCAAGCCCGCCTGCCCATGAGCCTGCACAAGGATTCGATCTCCTTGACCCAGCTTGTGGGCCTCGACCCAGTCACGAAGACGTCCCAGCATCGAGACAGCCGCAACGCCACGGCCCAGGTGATGGTGTTCAGAGGACCAGAGCTCGCGGACGCAATGGATTGGATGGTCCAGTCTTCGGTTGAGCGACTGTTTCATCAATTCTAGATAGCCGTTCGTGAAATTTCCTGCGTCGCCGAGCCGATCGTCGAGCAGTTTCTTGGTCTGCTCATCGTTGGCGAGCGGTGGCTTCAACCCGCCGGGCAGCGATGAGATGCCGTTATTGCCCTCACGCATCAGAGCCAATAAGGCATCAAGTCCCGCCACGCCGCGTGAGTAGCCACGTTTGAGCCCGCCTAGCTCATCAAGCCGTTGTACCCCAAAAATGTCGGCCCCCATGATGGAGCCGTGCAGCAGGACGATCAGGCGGACGCCGTTGTGCGAGAGACGCTTGCCGAGCGCGGCCATCGCGTCCTGCCCGGAGGATGATTCTGATAGGGCAGACGGAGTCATCTCACGAACGGTGAGGCGCTCGCCGGGATTCTTTCGTGACATCTCGTCGTGCTGGAAACTGTTTTCGATCGGCATGCGGAGTTACATACCCGATGGAGATGACGCACTGCAACGAAAGATCAGCAGGGTGCTGAAAGAAAAAGTCGATTTCCCACCCGCCCAGCTCCTGGCGCGCCGAGACGCGCCTTTTCCCATGCATCGTTCTCGCTTCGCTCAGAGGCTCAACGTGCCGAAGCGTACGCTTCGGTACTTCGCTCGCTGCCGCCCTGCGGGACGGACTTTTTGAGCATCCTGGACCAGTACCACACTAAGATTCCAGCGGTAGATACACCAAGTTTTTTCAGCCTGTTGCAGGGAAGTTTTTACTGAACGACTGTCGGAGCGGGCCCGATGCGGTCAGGAGCTGGTTTCGGTTGGATCTGGCTTTTGGGCATGACGGCGGTGGCACTGCACGTCTTGCCTTCTTCGTCGATCTGACGATCGACGATCTTCACGCCTTGCAGATATTCCTGAACGATCTCCTCACGCGTAACTTCGATGTCTTGCTCGGCTTCGCGGCCGGTCCGCTCGCGAATGCGGTCCACCATGTGTTCTTTCACCAGAATCCGAATCTGCTTGGCTAAATCGGTTCGGGCCGAGAGTTCCGACACCCGTTGGCAGACGATCTTGCCTTTGGACAAGTCACCCTGACCCTTGCCGACGAGGTACTGGTCAGATGAATAGCTGTTGCGATCGTCGACAGTGTGGCGCAACTCGGACGGCGTATTTGAGGAATCTTTGTGTTCGATGTGCTGCGTGAGTCGATCGAAAGATTGCTCTGCATGAGTGCGAACATCGCCTGAATTTGCAGCCAACGAATGCAGTGGCAGCAAGATTGAACAGCCCGTGGCGATGAACGCCGCAATAAACTGGTTACCGGTGCTTTTCACTCGCTACCTCCCTTCTCCGCCTCTTCGACCGCCCTCGCCACCCTGTCTGTTGCCACCAACTCCTCTTGGCGCTATCTGAATCTGATTGGGCACGCCCGGTATGTGCTGGAGGGGCGGCGGATGGATCTGATGCATCGAGGGAGGGAGTCGTCTAACTATAGGTAATTGTCCTGCCGCTGCCTGCGGTGGCGCCGTCGGTGTCCTGTACGTGAAGTCGTTTAACGTTCTGGAAACAGTCGGCGATCCCGGCGCCGGTATGATCAGATGGCGTGGCATAGTCGGTTGCCTCGTTCCCGGTGCAGGCGGAACGGGAGGTTGTGGCGGCAATGGCGGCTGTTTGGTCGTGATCGTGTGTTGCGCCACGTAGACATGCGGGCTTGTGGGATAGAGGCCGTGTGCGGCAGTCAACAGAGCCTGAAGTTGGGCCAACCCTACCAAGGAAGAAGAGGCATAACCGGCCGTCGAAACGAGCACCCAATCCGTCCAGGCTTGCGACACCATGGCGTTCGATTGCACTCGATTGAGGATGTCTTGGCGTCGCTGAACCGCCTGCTGTGTTTGCTCTGTGGTCGAGGCCTGCGCTAAGGCCTGATTTGCCGCATCGAGGTCCTGTTGTAGTTGGTCATTTTCATGTTTCAGCGCGACAAGTTGATGCCTGGCATCCTCGTTCTCCCGCAAGGCTGCGATGGCCTGTTGCACGTCGTCCGTATCGATCTGGGCAACCAGATTCGTTCGGACAACGATGGTATCTCCATCGATCGTTGTGTTGGTTGTTTGCTCCAGGACAAGGACAATCCCGGCAGTATAGGTTCGAATTTCGTCTTTCGTCACATCCAGACCGTCCACAATCGTGACGCTTTCGAGGTAGACAGCGACTTGTTCCAGGGCATTTCGTTTGGCCGCTTCGGTAGCCAGGCGGACAGCGTCCTCTTTGGTGTCACGGTCTCCCATTCGATGCTCACCTTGAGCAGTGACGACTCGGACTTCTGCCAGAGCCACTGTGGGCCACACTGACAGGATGATGAACAGTCCCACGAGGCCTATGCTCGGTAATAGGCTGCGGAGGAATGCTGATTGGTCCATCGTATACGGAGGAGAGATCTGTGACATCGCCTTCACCTTCTGGATAGGAGTCCCGTGCCAGGGGCCGATTCGTTGACTCCTTATGAGATAAGAAATAAGCATAACACCGCATCGACTGTTGTGCCAGGAACCTTGAGCCCCGCATAAAATCTGATGGGCTGTGCGGGTGAGGCCTTGCCTCGCTTGCCTTGGCGGAAAACGCCATGATAGCGTAGAAGTTCCCTTGGAATAGGATAGAAGGAATTCATCTGTGTATACGTTAATGAGGCGAGATCGCGGATGGTCGATTTGGATACTGGCTGTATTCTTGTTCTTCCTCTGTCTCGTTCTTCCTAAAGACGTGGCGGTTGCCGCTGTATCGGTGCCGGCTTCTGCCTCAACGGTTCCGACGGTTTCGAGCGAGCACGTCATTCTCTTTGTCCTTGAGGGATTCGGCCAAGATTCCTTGAAGGGCGGCACGATGCCGACCCTCAGCCGATTGGTCAAGGAAGGGGCTGTCACCTGGTCTGCCACGGCGGTGAAGCCTGCATTGCGGTTACCGACGATGGCGTCATTGATTACGGGAATGCCGGTCGAGAAACACGGCATTACCTGGAATACCTTCGAATTCAGTCGCGGTTACCCACGCGCCCCGAGCGTGTTCGACTACCTCGATCTCAGCGGGGGTCGTGACAGCGCGATCTTTCTTATGGATGAGTCACTGTATCAGTTGGCGCGCCCCGAGCCCTACACAGACTATCAGATGTGTGGGCCGCTGAAGCCTGAGTGCAGCACGGATCGGATCGTGTCCTATATCCGCCAATACTTCAAGAAAGCGACCAGCGGGCATGGCTACGGGCATGCCATTCTTGCACTGCCACACTTCCTGGTCGTGCATCTCCCAGAAGCTGGTCGAGTGGGAGCATCAAAGGGTTGGACCTCGAAGGAATATCGTGAAGCCCTTCGCACGGTGGATAAGGCGATGCATTCCGTGTTGGACATCTATCACGAGCATGCGTTGACCAAGCGGACGACCCTGTTTGTGACGTCGCTGAGCGCCGAAGGACGGGATGCGAATCAAGAACAGGCTGATGCGGCGGTTCCGATGGTTCCGTGGATTGCTTCGGGTGTGGGGATTAAATCGGGTCACGCCATTCACCAGCCGGTTTCTATTTTGGACACCGGCGCGACGGTGATGCGAACGTTGGGCTTGCAGACCCATACCGAATGGGAGAGTCACGCTGTGGAGGAAATCTTTCAGGCTGCCTTTGCCTCGGCCCCTCGTGGATCTTCGGAATAGGTCACGCGATGCAGACTGTAAAATGGTCAATGGGCTGGTGTCTGGTCGGATGGCTGCTAGTCTCCGCAACAGTGATCCAGCCGGTTGCGGCCGGTCAGCCGGCTGCCTATACGCAGGAACACGCAATCACAATTGACCCCACCACCATTATTCCTCAATCCTGGTGGCATGTACCCGGTGTGACTCCGTCCATCTATGGCTCGGACCCTGAATCCATGGATGCCTACAAGACGACCGAGTCCCGTGCCCTCAAACTCAAGCCGGGGAAATATAAATTTGGGAGCTTCACGTTCGATTTTCCGTTCGCGGTGAACTTAGAGGGGAAGTTGGACTTTGCCCAGTCACTCGACCAATGTGTCGAGGGGCGAGGGACGCAGACATTAACCATCCGCTGCAGCCGCACCTATCCACATGGTGGCCAGCGCGATTACCAGTATCAGTAGAGGAGCGGTGCCAATGGCCCAGACGCTCGATGATCTATTAGAAGCACTCGAAGATGTTGATGACGCGACTCGCGAAGAAGCGTCTAAGGCGCTCGCTGAACTTGCCGATCCCACCACGTTGAATGCGCTTGTCGGCGCCTGCGGAGACGAGTATTGGGCTGTGCGGGCCCATGCAGGTCGCGGTCTGTCCAAGATCGGTGGGGTGAAAGCGATGGAAGCGCTCATCGTTCTCTTCAACGACTCTATTATGGATGTGCGGAACGATGCAGTAGCGGCTATGGCCTCGATGGGAGCTGTAGTCGTCGACCGTTTGATCGCGGCATTGAAGGATGAGCGATGGCGTGTCCGTGAACTTGCGGCAAAAACCTGTGGAGACATACAAGATCAGAAAGCTGTCGAGGCCCTCATACTCGTCTGTCGAGATCGTGACGGCGCCGTGAAGAGTGCCACGGCAGAGGCGTTGGGTAAGATTGGTGATTCGAGAGCGATCCCGGTTCTGAGTAAGCTCTTCCGCGATCCTTCGAAGACGGTCCGAGAAACAGCCGGAACCGCACTCATCTCTATCGGCCAACCTTCCGTCGATCCGTTGATCGAGTGTCTCAAGGATAAAGATTTTGTGGTCCGGTGCCATGCCGCCCGCGCCCTCGGTGGCATGACGACCGACTATCAAATCGGCCGAACCTGGGTGCGGGATGCGAAAGTCGTTGACGTGCTGATTGCTGCATTGAAAGATCCGGATCGGGCTGTGCGTGAAGATGCTACAATCGCCCTGGGCCAGATCGGCGATCCACGGGCCATCGATGCCTTGATCGAAGCGATGAAGGATGGCGCGGTAAAACGGCATGCGATCGCGTCGCTCGGCATGATCGGCGATCCTCGCGCCTTGCCCCCGGTGTTGGATGCGCTGAAGGGCAAAGGCATTCGACAGGACGGGACTCCCACGCCCGGCTGTATCGTCAGCGAAGACGCCTTTATCAAGGAAGCCGCGGCGACGGCGCTCGGCCAATTCCGCGATCCGCGTGTCATTCCCGACTTGATCATGTTGCTGAAGGATGGCGTGTTGCGCGAGAAAGCCAGTGCTGCGTTGGCCACCATCGGCGACACGGCGATTGAGCCGTTGATTGCCTTTCTCTATGACCCGAAAGCGTCTGAAGTTGTGGCCGAAGGAGAACGGGTGCTCTCCTATGCGTCGGTTCGACTCACGGCAAAAGATGCCTTGCGGCAATTGGCGCTTGAAACGCTCGAAAAATTGGGCTGGACCCCTGCGCCGGAAGACGTCACTGTCAACTCAAGTGTGGCCGACAATGCCAGGGTGGACATGCCGCTTGGCGACACAGGCCGATTCGGCCATTCAGGAGATTTTGCCAAAAACGGCTAGCAGGCTTCTGAAGAGCTATGTAAGCCCGG
>JACMLT010000004.1 GCA_014379455.1 Nitrospiraceae bacterium | reverse complement strand
TCGACGGCATACCCCCATTCCACCTTAATTTCTGTGACATCAGCTCCGAACGTCTTGCAGAGCTTGGTCCATCGTTCCCCAAACTTCCCCCCGTTAATAGTGAGGGCCTTGTCGCCGGGCGAGAGGAAGTTAGATACTGAACCTTCCATGCCTCCGGTTCCAGAAGCCGCCAGCATGAGCACATTGTTTTTCGTTTGGTAGAGCCACTTGAGTCCATCACGGACCTCAGCGAACACTTTGTCGAACTCGGGGGCGCGGTGATGGAACATCGGCCGTGCCATGGCCAACAGCACTTCAGGGGGCACAGGCGTCGGACCCGGAGCCAGCAAATACCGTTTCAGCATCGACTGATCCTCCTAGCGGATAAAACGTGAACGATCGTACGCGGGAAGGGGGGACGATACCATTGCCTCTTAAAAGCTGTCAAGGCAAGGAACCGTGCAGACACACGTGTTTTTAGACTGTTGCGGCATTTCGATCCCAGATGACTTCTGTTTACAACTGTACGCACAGACTGAAGCAGCTGCCTCTGTGCCGCCGGCGGAGGAACGTCATTCCTTTGGCAATTCCTTGACACAAATACAGTCCATCGATAGTCTAGCCTCACAGAACATGACCTACTTCTCACACCATACTGATAGCCGCCGGACTTCGAAGAGGCCTCTGAGGCCAGGACACATCGTCCTCCCGATAGCCCTCCTCATCGGCTTGTGCTTCAGCCTCATCGCCCCTCGCATTATCGTTGCGCAGACTGCCACACCAGCAGAGCCCGGCACGACTGATCCGCCGACACTGATAGACGAAAACGACGCGTCGGAAGACGACCCAGACCCAAATCTTGTCCCGCTTGATACTGACAGTCCGCCACCGGAGGCCGCCGGGCAGAGTACATCCACGACGAGCAGTGTTCCAAGGGCTGAAGACCTCTTACAGCCAAACCCAACTGGAAACTCTCCGGCAACGGCGCGGTTTTCGGACGCCTTCAATCCTCCGGCTGAACTGATGCAGACACAAGATCCGTCAAGAAATCCCGCAGATCAGATGGAGTATGCGAGCTACAATGTTCCAATTGTCATGGACCCTTCAGTCCAGGCCCACATCCGCTACTTTAATACGGCCATCCACGATCGCTTCGGACAATGGCTGCTGAGACTCAGTCGCTACCAGCCCCTTGTCGAGACGATTTTCTCGGAATTTCATCTTCCCAGTGATCTGGTCTACCTCTCCTTGGTGGAAAGCGGATTCAACCCCTACGCGTATTCACGAGCCAAAGCCACCGGCCCCTGGCAGTTCATGAAAGGCACGGCCAAGGCCTATGGGCTCCGTGTCGACACCTATGTCGACGAACGCCGTGACCCCATTAAGTCAACGGTGGCTGCGGCACGCTACCTCCGCGATCTCTACGACCTCTTCGGCGCCTGGCCGCTCGCAATGGCCGCCTACAATGCCGGAGAAGGCAAGGTGATGCGAGCCCTCCACAAGGCCAAGGCTGAAAGCTTTTCAGAAATTTCAAAGACACGATTGATTCGTCGCGAGACGAAGGAGTACGTGCCGCGATTTATGGCCGCCACGATTATCGCGAGAAACCCGGATCGATATGGCTTTAGTCAGGAATCTGCCGAACCGCATCAATTCGACGAAGTGATCGTCACACGGCCACTCCATCTTCGCGCGATCGCCAAGGCCACCCGCATTTCCTATGAAGACCTCCGGCTCTTAAACCCTGAGCTCCGGCGAGACGCGACCCCTCCCGGCGATGAGACCTACCACCTGAAGGTTCCGGTGGGAACAAAAGAAAAAATAGCGCAAGAGCTTGACCAGATTCCGACCCACAAATTCCCCCCACTTCCGGCCAAAGCTCAGTTTGCCACAGCCGGGTCCTCTCACTGGTATAAAGTCCGCATAGGCGATACGCTCGCTAAAGTATCCAAGCGGTTTCGCATCTCCCTCAAGACCCTGAAGACGAAGAATAGCCTCTCCAGTCCAACGATTCGACCGGGCGACTTTCTGATCATCAGCCGCTAGCGTTTCTCAGCCTGATCCATCCACCTCACTGTCCCCTTGAACCTCAGACCTGATTCGGGTGAGCGTGAGCGTACCAACTGGGGCTTGAATACCTATGGCTTTTTCTTGCTCGCTGCGGGAGGAGCCGGAGGGCTTTTCTGCGGTGACGCACTCGTCGGAGCTGTCGACGTCGAGGGAGGCGTTGACTCTAGCGATTTCTTGGTCTCCAAGATCTTGGTTCGAATCGTCGCTTCGCTGGTGAAGGGAGAGTTCGGATAGGCTTTGATCAGCTCCTGATAACGAGCCATCGCCGCCTCAGGCCGCAATTGAGATTCCTCCAGCCGAGCCAGCTCAAATAATGCCTGATCCCGATTCAACGTACCGGGGGTCTCCAAAATGCCGGTGAGTGCCTTCACCGCCTGATCCCGATCGCCCTTGTGCAAGTACACATAGGCCATGCGTTGTTGCACTAACCCGGCCATTGAAGGATTGGAGCCATATAATGAAAGAAAGCGCTGATACGCCTCAATCGCCGGGCCTAACTCATTGGACTGGACCAACGTATTTCCCAAATGGTACAAGGCAAGCGGCGCGGAAGCGGTTCGTGGATATTGATCGACGATTTGCCGATACCTCGTGATCGCTTCCTTGCGCGCGTGATCAGCCTTCTGAGGGTCGTTGGCAGAAGGAGCGGTCAAGAAACGCATGGCCTCTTGTTCAAGATCCTGGGCTTTCTGCGTCGTCTGGCGGTCGACATAAAACACTCCGCCGACCACGACGGCTGCAAGCACCACGACGCCTAAGCCGACCAGCACAGGGCGTCGATAATCCCGTGACCCATGGAGCGTATGGTCCACCCAGCTCGATAGGTGAGCTTCATCGACCGAAAGAGTTTTCGCTGGGACCTTGATACGATAGCTCATGGATGGATCGTCGGAGAGGGCGGAGACGGTTTCCTCAAGTTGTGTACGCGCCTTATACTTACTCAGGATCTCACGATTTTGTCAATGAGGCATCTGCCGGTTGACTTGTAGAGCGTGTGCGACTCCATTTTGACAGACAGGCCACAATACATGTTTGAACAACGGCTCAACGAATTGGCTGCACGACATCTGACCAGGCACCTGACTCCGCTCCATTCCGGCGTCGGCCCGGTCGTTGAGATGGCAGGACGCCAGATCCTCTTGCTCGCCTCAAACGACTATTTGGGACTGGCCATGCACCCGGAAGTCATTCAGTCTGCCATTGAGGCAACACAACGGTTTGGCACCGGCACAGGAGCCTCCCGGTTGGTCTCAGGTTCATTGCCGCCGCATCAGGAGCTCGAGTCGGCCCTGGCGCAGTTCAAAGGGACTGAAGCCGCACTGACGTTTAGCTCAGGCTACCTTGCGAACATTGGCACGATCCCGGCACTGCTCGAACAAGGCGGATTGATCCTGGCCGATCGTCTGTGCCATGCCAGCCTCATCGACGGCTGCCGTCTCAGCGCAGCCGACTTCCGTATCTATCGCCACAACGATACCAGCCACCTAAAATCCCTTCTGGCCAAAAGACGCCAGGCACGTCACACACTCATTGTGACCGACGGCCTGTTCAGTATGGACGGAGACCTCGCCCCGTTGCCTGAACTCAGTCGGTTAGCTCAGGAGTATGAGGCCGACCTCTATATTGACGATGCCCATGGCACAGGCGTGATGGGACCGCACGGACGAGGAACGGCCGAACATTTCGGCATCGAGGCACAGATCCCGTTTCAGATGGGAACCTTGGGTAAAGCCTTCGGCAGTAGTGGCGCCTACCTCGCAGGGACTTCGATAGTGATCCGCTACCTCATGAACACGAGCCGGTCCTTTATCTTCACGACAGCGCCCCCACCGAGTTCGGCTGCTGCCGCCACGGCAGCATTGCGCATCCTGCAACGAGAGCCGGAGCGACGCGCTCGCTTGTGGGCGAACCGTGAACGGTTGTTCTCAGGATTGACTCAGCTGGGATTCACTCTGTCCCCCAGTGTCAGTCCGATCATGCCGATCCTCGTTGGTAATGCCGACACGGCTCTCTCGTTTGCCGAACACCTGTTCACGGAAGGCGTGTATGCCCCGGCGATTCGGCCACCGACCGTTCCGGACACCACCAGCCGCATCCGTGTGACGGTGACCTCCGAGCATACCTCCAGCCATATCGACCAGGCCCTCATCGCGTTTCAACGCGCAGGGCAATCGGCGGGGCTGATCTGATCGAATCTCTCACCTCTCTGCACTAAACCACCAAAGCATCATTCACGCAGCCGCTTAGCCCGCATTATTCATTGAAGGTTCGTTGCGAAAGCGTGCAGACGCGAAGCGAGACGGGCACTCGGAGACGTGAAGCCCTGAGGCGTACTCGTGCAGTACGTCGAGGGGCTGAACGGCGAGACTGCCCGTCGCAGCCGCGTATCCGCACTTGCAGCAGAAGCGTCATGAATCATGCGGGTTAGGGCTATTTCCTTGCTTTCCCATCACCCTGTGGCATGATGCTCCCAAGTAGTCGTGACGCTCGACAGGCCATCAGCTGACTAGTCTTTCTTATCGAGGAGTCCCCTTACATGGATATTTCGAAGCTCCTGACCTTCACGGCTAAGGAGGGCGCGTCAGATTGTCATATCAGCGCCGGCGAGCCACCGATGATCCGGATGAACGGCGATCTAAAGAAGCTCGATCATCCTGTTCTGACCACAGAAGAAACACACTCGCTGATCTATGACATGATGAGCGATACCCAGCGGAAGAATTTTGAGGAAAAACGCGAATGCGATTTTTCCTTTGAATTGGGTGACATCGCCCGATTCCGCGTCAATGTCTTTGTCCAAAGCCGTGGGCTGGGCGCCGTCTTCCGAAACATTCCCACCCAGATCATTCCGATGGAAAAGCTCGGCATGCCTCCGATCGTGCGACAAGTCTGCGATCGGGAAAAGGGACTAATCCTTGTGACCGGCCCAACCGGATCGGGCAAATCGACGACGCTAGCCTCCATGGTCGACTATTTGAACAACACGTTCGAAGGACACATTCTCACGATCGAAGATCCGGTCGAATTCGTCCACAAGTCGAAGAAGTGTCTGGTCAATCAGCGGGAACTGGGCGTCCATACCCTGTCCTTTGCGAATGCGCTGAGGGCTGCGCTCCGCGAAGACCCGGATATCATCCTCGTGGGTGAAATGCGCGACCTGGAAACCATCCAGCTCGCGTTAACGGCTGCGGAAACGGGCCACTTGGTGTTTGGCACACTCCACACCTCCAGCGCGCCGAAAACCATCGACCGCATTATCGACGCCTTTCCGCCAAACCAACAGTCCCAGATTCGCACACAGATCGCCGAAGCCTTGGAAGCGGTCATCACACAAACCCTGCTGAAGAAAAAAACAGGCGGGCGTGTCGCCGCTCTCGAAATCATGGTCGCCACGACCGCGGTCAGAAATCTGATTCGCGAGGGTAAGTTGCACCAAATTCCCGGCATCATGCAGGCCAGCCAGAAAGACGGCATGCAAACAATGGACATGTCGCTGGTCGATTTAGTGACCCGAGGAATCGTCACCAAGGGTGAGGCCCAATCGCGCAGCATGAACCCCAATCTGTTTGGATCCGCAATGAGCGGCGCGGCCTAAGATACCTGGCAGAACACACGGGGGTAGAGATGGACGTTCGCAGTCTCTTGAAAGTCATGGTGGATCAAGAAGCGTCAGACCTGTACCTCACCGTCGATTCAGCTCCCGCCTATCGCGTCCACGGCTCGACACAACAAACCGACGCCCCGCCGTTTACCAACGAACAACTCGAAGCCCTCGCGCTCGCGCTGATGCGTGGCCAGCAGCGTGGAGAATTCGAGGAGAAAATGGAAATGAACCTGGCGCTCTATTACAAGGAGCTCGGCCGTTTCCGTGTCAATATTTTTCGACAGCGAGGGAACGTCGGCTTGGTCTTTCGGCATATCAGAGCCGAAATACAGACCGTCGAGCAGCTAGGCTTGCCTCCGATTGTCAAAGACATCGCCATGACGAAGCGCGGGCTGGTATTGGTCGTCGGAGCCACCGGTTCCGGAAAGTCCACCACCCTCGCGGCGATGATCGACCACCGGAACTCCATCCATCCCGGTCATATCGTGACCGTGGAAGATCCGATCGAGTTCGTCCACAATCATAAGCGGTCGCTCATCACCCAGCGAGAAGTCGGCTTCGACACCCTCTCATTCCAAAACGCGCTGAAGAATGCTCTTCGGCAGGCGCCGGATGTGATTCTGATCGGCGAAGTCCGGGACACGGAAACGATGGAAGCGGCGATCACCTTTGCGGAAACCGGACACCTGTGCATCGCCACCCTCCACTCGAACAACGCGAACCAGGCCATCGAACGTATTATGAATTTTTTCCCGGTAGAACGGCATGCGCAAATCTATCTCCAATTGTCGCTCAATCTTCGCGCCATCATCTCGCAGCGGCTTGTGCCATCCGTGGACGGAAAACGAGCCCCTGCACTGGAAATCATGCTCGATACGCCCCGCGTCAAGGATCTCATCAAGAAAGCCGAAGTCGATTTGCTCAAAGAGGCGATGGAACAAGGGGTTGACGAAGGGTGCCAGACATTCGACCACGTCCTATTCCAACTCTATAAGGCAGAGCGAATTTCACTCGAACAAGCCTTGATCAATGCCGACAGCGCCAACAATCTCCGACTCAAAATCAAGCTTGAGGGCCTCAGAGGGGACGATGCGATCAACGCACTTCTCGACAAGAAATCAGGTGAACCCAGCCCAGGAGCCTTCAAGATCCAGGGAGGCGCACAGGGCAATGTGACCCCCCTGCGCAAGCGATAGTCGCTCACCTTACACCCACGCACTTCGTGACCAATCCGACGGGGATCACCGCGCGTCCTGACCCGCAACACCGATTTGTCGCTCAAGATACGAGGCGATCTTCTCCAGTGCAAGCGCGCTGAGTTTCGCGCCATACCATGTCGGCATCGTGCCGGCTGGATACCCGGACACGACGAACAGCCCCGGGTCGATGACCGATTCGACCACATACTCGTGTACCGTGTTCGCATGACCCCGATATGCCGGATCAGTCAATCGTGCAGGCCCCGTGGTCCCCAATAAAAGGGGAGGCCCTACGCGCCCATTCGCCCCCGAAATACCTGGAACCACATGGCACACTGGACAGCCGGCCTTCGTAAAGATCGCGGTAATCGGTTCATCTCCAGTCACCAACGACACCATATCGGGAGTCAGCGCGACGGGAGATGCAACAGGCGGCGGCGTGACCGGAGAGGGAGTGAGGGAACGGAGAGCGAACACTGTCCCCAGTAATAGCGTGACCACGATGAGCGGCGTAATCGATCGTTCAGCCATAGAGCCGGTCACAGAAACAGTTTGGGCAAGTTGTCATGCAACGCAGCGCCATCGCCGGCTGAGCCTGCCCCTCTCTCATACGGCTGATACCCTCGGGCCTGCGCCAACGGGCGGCGTCACTCCCCTGGTAAAAGGGCCAGCGGGGATTAACACCATCGGCGCGC
>JACMLT010000288.1 GCA_014379455.1 Nitrospiraceae bacterium | reverse complement strand
GGTGTAAGGGAGACGATCATAGCGATGACGGTAATGTGAATCACTTCATCATTACTCTGCGATGAATACGAGATCTACAAGTCACTTGTCGGTAGGAGGAGGATTCCCAAGGTCCACTGGTTTGAAAGGGAAAGCGAATACCGAGTAATAGTGTTCGAGGTCCCGAGTCCGAGCCTCGAAAATCACTTCATTTATTACGGCCTGCATTTCTCGCTCAAAACAGTATTGATGCTGGCAGCTTCGGCTCTAATTCTTGCCATAGCTGTTGCCTACTCAAGGAACGCATGTGCATTATATGGACTGGGGCGCTTTCATTGCTACATAAATACCGAACGTAGGGACCTAGTTTTCATAAAATGACGTACGCTCAAAGTCGCGCACAGAGCAACGTCGAACTGCTCCAATCTCGAATCACTGTTGTTCAAGGCCCTGCTCCTGACTAGACTTGATCTAGAGCCGGTGGGGACGGCGAAGGGGGCTTGCATTCCGAGTCGACAGCCGACGAGGCCTCCCTCGCGCTTTTCGCTTCTTCGTGTCTTTCTTTGGCATCCCGGTTGTGATTCCTCCACTTTGACACTTCTTCCTTGCTCTGGCCACAGCTTCCGCTGGGTAATCGCTTGCAGGCTCCCATGACGGCGTCCAATGGACGCACACCTCCTGTTTTCCCCGGTTGATTCTGTAGCCAATGAGATTAGCATATTCCCACATCACTTCCTCTGTGGCATATCTTTGGCAGGATTCTATGGCGCAGCAGGAATGCTGGGCTGATATTCCTCTATGGTCGTTGACGCCGGCTCGGATCCTACCCGTGGAGGGTGTGAGGGGAAGAGTCGAATCTAGCTGCATGGTCGATGTTGGGTGTTGATCCCCCAGGGACGCATCATCACCATCATTGTGATCACTCACAGCAACATCGGCTTTGGAACTGCGTAGTTGTAGGGGTATTTTCGAGTCGTAGCCCCGGCGTTCGTACTGTGCGCGGCGCGGAGGAGTGCATACACCCATCTTGGGGTTGGCATCATCCTCCAATACAATTGGCTCATCTGCAGCGTGTGAGAACGCTGCTTGCGCGATCATTGCCGTGCACTCACCTTGACTCTGTCCTGTTCTTGGCCCGTTCAGCTTCTCGATCTCGTTTGCCGAAACCCGCTTCGGGGGCTCAGGTTCGAGGCTCGATTTCGTATCTATCGTGTCCTCGTCTAGGTCTGCTGAGTCATCGAAGAGACTGGCCAAGGAGTCGTCGCTGTCATCGGCATCGGCCTCGGCATGGTCGTGCCTACCCAAGCCATCACGACCGCCCGTAGTCATCATCGCACTTACTTCACACATGGTCAGATGCCTGAACTATACAATGATGCGGAACAGCACACATACCTGGAGCTTCGGCGCGGCTCTCGGTATTGGCATCGATGGCTGAGGACGCCCGCACTCCAGACAGGGCATCTCCGTCCCCATATCGGGCCTTCGGGTTCTTAAGATCTTTCTTACGCGGATGAGAGAAGCTGGTAGTTGGTGTAGGAAGTGGGATTCTGTGCTGACTTGGGTGAACTTCACGACCGTATGGGGAAAACCGTATCTATTTTGCCGACTTCCATCCAGACTGGGGCCCGTTATAGAAGGACACAGCATCCATTATCCAAGAGAGCGAAAAGAATGTTTTAACTCAAGTCTGAAAGTGCTGCGCAGGAGAATGGGCATAAATAGATATCCAGAGTTGATTTCCCTCCCTCCGATCGATGCAAGCGAGTGGTGCCAGTTGACATGTTAAAGTAGAGTGGACGTTCTCTTGCACCCCCTTCCACGCTATCGATCACTTTAGTCACCCAATAGCTCGTGATCTCTCTCCAAATCAGCCCCAGAGGCCCCCTCCATCAGCCTTCGCTCCAGGTTTGCAGAAACAGCCAAGGAGTCTGCCAATGTGTTCCCGCGTATGCAGAGCCACTATTGAACGGTGTGAGACATCAGCATCGTCGAACTAGATAAATAGTGCCTTTCCCGGCCTCTGGCTTCCCGTCCACTCCAATAGAGTCGGTGATGTTGGCCACGAAGGCGCAGCAAGGTAGATGTTGGGATTCGTCAAAGTGATGCACGTCTTCGGCTAGTCTCGTGCAGATGGGGACGTCCATACGAATAGTCGAAATCAAGATCCTGACTGCAAACGGCAAATTTTTCGTTGTCTTATGATCTCGCCCAGTCTGCGCGATCGAACGGGCAATGATTGTCCATGGCCAAAACTAGATTCCAGGTGTGCTCGATCCATAGCGTGATTCGAAGTCCTGCACCGCCAGTTGATTGGAAAGACTCTCTGCAAGGCCGAGTCAATTGCAACGGCAGGGCAGCCTAGGGGCTTCTTGCTACCTTCTCGACCCGCTTTACTGCAAAAGCTACCGTGGAGGTGTTACTACCATTGGACCAGTCGTATCTTTGTATCCGCGCTTTATCCCGCTAAATAAAGAACTGGCGTGTTGCCTTCGATGGACTGCGTTCCGTCGTCAGCTCTTCATCCACCCGATTGTCCTCTCGTATCCCTGCATCAAGTATCAACTCCTTGCTGATGCCTTTCCTGTGGCATAGTGCACGCTCCCAACCCTCCTTCTGTGCATGGAACGTCACCGGATTAGGGCCAACCCGTAATCTGTGCCGCCGCCCACGGACAATGATCGCTGCAGCGGTTACGATGCAGCATTTCCTCCACTGGTCATGTCGCACTCCTATCGCGTTGGGCTCCCAATGGCGCTGGCTTCGTCTTCGTGATCCTACCGGGAACATCAACCGGATCGAGGCCAACTCTGGGTCGGCCTCGGCGCAGCCACGCCGAGGTCCCTATGGTTGCGATGCGGCATTTGTCCTTGGTCACGTTGCGCCCCCCTGGGAGGGACCACTGCCTCGCTACCGATCCGCACCACATCTCGGCACCGGCACAAGCACAGGGGGTCGAGATCGAGACGGATAAAAAGTCGGTGATACAGGCCGCAAAGGCGCAGCAAGGCAGATGTCAGGATCGTCGGAGTGAAACACGTTCACAGACAGAACTGTTGCAGAGCGAGACGCCTAGGCGAGAAAAGAGAAAAGAGAAATGGAGATCCTGGCTCATTGCTGGCCAATCAGCGGGGCAAACTCCTGCAACATCGAGCGTACATCTGTGCTTTGCGCCGTCGCACAGGGAACTGGTCTGCGGTCTTTCGATTGGTTCTGCGCCGCCATCCAGGCCGCGTCTACACCCATATGCACCTTGATCCCTGCACGCCAAAGCCCCTCCTTTTTTCGCTATGGGCACCGGCGCTTCCGCTGTCACCAGCGTTCCCTCTCCTCCATCGGTCAACACAAGGCACGGTACGCCGGGTTGGAACATCCATTCGGCCAGCCCCGAATGAACGGCTCCAACAGCTGGGGCGGCAGAAGCAAGGACCAACAGGGGCAAAGTGGTATGCCTCCATTCGATCCGCGTCATTCATCCCAACAAAACTAGGCAGCGAGGCCAAGTAGCTAGTCCGCCACGCCATGGAGCGGCGACAATGGACAGGCATGGCGGTGGCCCCGGGCCCGAGACATCTGCGGAAAGCAGGAGAACGGCAGCCTCACAGATCGGTCGATCAGAGGACCAGACGCCGGTGACAACAGCCGTCACGATCTCTGCTTCCGAAGGGTCTAAGGGCGACGGTAGGCAATTTCGACGGCGATGATACGAGCGGCCGCAATGCCCAGTCGGGCACGAGGCAGGGCCGCGAGAGCGAAGAAGACGCGCCGGGCATGTCGACCGACAAGAAGGCCGACGATACGAAATAGCGACCGGCGCTACCCGGCCGCCGCGAACCCGCCCGCCTTGCCGACCATCGACGGCAGCGGCCGCCCGAGGATGCCCGCGAACCAGTGGTTGACCGCGATCGCCGCGTCGAGGTCGATGCCGCTCGCGACCCCGCTGCGGTCGAGCAGGAACACCAGGTCCTCGGTGGCGATATTGCCGGTCGCCCTGGGCGCGAACGGGCAGCCGCCGAGCCCGCCGAGGCTGGCGTCGAGCACCGTGACCCCCGCCGCATACGCCGCCCAGGCGTTGGCGATGCCGGTATTGCGCGTGTTGTGGAAATGCGCGCGCAGCGTGATCCCGGGGGGAATCGCGGCGCGGACCGCACCGAACAGGTCGCCGACCTGCACCGGGACCGCGACCCCGATCGTGTCGGCAAGCGCGATCTCGACCGCGCCCGCATCGGCCATCGCGCGGGCGAGGTCGACGACGCGGGCCGGCGGCACCGCCCCTTCGAACGGGCAGCCGAACGCCGCCGAGATCGTCACCTGCGCGACAAGGCCCTCGCTCGTCGCCAGCCGCAACATGTCGCGGTTCTCGGCGATCCCCTCGACGATCGTCTGGCCCTGGTTTTTCTGCCCGAACGTGTCGGAGGCGACGACGACGCACCCCGCCTCGTCGACGCCGCGGTGGCCCCCGCTCCGGCTCTCGATCGCGCGGAGCACCCCGCGCTTGTTGAGGCAAAGCCCGATATAGCTGGCACCGGGCGCGTCGGGCAGGCCGGCGATCACCGCCTCGGCGTCGGCCATCTGCGGCACGCGTTTCGGGTGGTCTAAGCTCGCGGCCTCGATCCGTGTGGCCCCCGCCTGAATGGCACGATTGATCATTTCGACCTTGTAGGCGGCCGATAAGATTCG
>JACMLT010000287.1 GCA_014379455.1 Nitrospiraceae bacterium | reverse complement strand
TTTGTCATCGAAATATTATAGAACTGGCTGTGCCATTCAAGGAGCTACAGCTCATGGCCGGACAGGAACTCCACATGACCATTCTGGTGTTGGAACATCATTTGGAAATCGCACGTTATCCGCACCACAAGCCTGCGCTCTTCCTTGTTCCAGGTCCGGAGTTCGAAGCAAATCTATGGCGAGTCTGATGGGCGCGAGAGGTAAAAGGTGAACCGTGAAACGAACGAGTGTTGCCCCGGGAATAGCCCTGAGCAACGAACGGCCTTCTTCCATCCGGCCTCTCACGTTGAAGGTTTCACCTTTCACGTTTCACCTTTTACGCTTCACGTGTAACGGAGGAAAAGATGCCTGATTTACGCCGTGATCCGATTGTCGGTCGGTGGGTCATTATTTCGACGGAACGTAGCGCTCGGCCTCACGACTTCGTTCCCGTGCAACCCACTCGTCCGTTGGCCGCAACTCTCTGCCCTTTTTGCCCGGGACAAGAACGACTGACGCCGAAAGAAATTATGGCCTATCGGCCACAGCCGGTGGAACCCAATAACCCGAACTGGACCGTGCGTGTCGTGCCGAATAAGTTTCCCGCACTCCAAATCGAAGGCACTCTCGACCGCCAAGGCCACGGCCTCTATGATCGCATGAATGGGATCGGGGCCCATGAAGTCATCATCGAGACCCCGAGCCACACAGAAAGCCTGGCCGACATGCCGACAAAGCGGATCGATGACGTGCTGTGGGCCTATCGCGACCGCATGATCGATCTCAAGAAGGACGTGCGGTTCCGTTACATTCTGATTTTTAAGAACCACGGAGCATCAGCCGGCGCCACACTAGAGCACAGCCACTCACAACTCATTGCCTTGCCAATCATTCCTACCAGCGTGTTCGAAGAAATCGACGGATGCCGGGCCCATTATGAGCAGAAAGAACGCTGTATCTACTGCGATATCCTCCGGCAGGACCTCTCAGACGGCGATCGGATCGTGGCGGAAAATCACGAGTTCCTCTGCGTCACTCCCTATGCTCCACGCTTTCCCTTTGAGATGTGGATTCTCCCGAAGCGCCACGCCGGCTACTTCGAAGAGAGCCAAAAAACACAATTCGAGTTCCTTGCGCCGATTCTTTCGGAAGCGCTACGTCGGATGGATAAGATCCTCGCAAAGCCCGCCTACAACTTCATTCTCCATAGCTCCCCTCTCCACGAGAAAACAGGGGATTTCTACCACTGGCACATCGAAATCATTCCCAAGCTCACGCAAGTCGCCGGCTTCGAATGGGGCACCGGGTTTTACATCAATCCTGTGGCGCCGGAAGAATCGGCAAAATTTCTGCGGGAGGCGGGGATCTGAGGAACCGTGAGACGTGAATCGTTAGACATGAAAGGTTTCGGAAAAACCCCGATATCCTGAGGTTTGACCTTTCACGGCTCTCGGAAATGACGCTGACAAACTTTTTCAGGATCCTGCCGGGCTCACCCCTTGCCCCCTGCACGCATGGAAGCTTAAGATCCTCCCATGCACGTCCAACTCAGCCATCCAGCCAGAACTGTCGAGGTCAAAGGCCCCAAGAAGGTCAAGGAACTCTTGCGCGAATTGAACCTCGTCGTCGAAGCGCATCTCGTGATCAAAGGCGACGATCTCGTCACCGAAGACGAGATGCTCTACGACGGTGATCAGATTGAAATCCGACCCGTTATCTCTGGTGGTTCCCCAGATTTCACGCCTCACGTCTCATGAGAGAAGAATGAACTGCACCAAATGTAAAACCAAAGCGGTGATCGATCTTCCGCGGCATAATGCGGCTTTCTGCAAAGGTTGCTTCACTGGATTCGTCCACGATCAGGTGGCGCGGGCAATCAAGTCGGAGTGGATGTTTGGGAAAGAAGAGCGGATTCTTGTGGCGGTGTCCGGAGGAAAGGACAGTCTGGCACTCTGGAACATTTTGCTCAAGCTCGGCTACCGCGCCGACGGGCTCTATGTGGATCTCGGTATCGGAGTCTACTCTGAACAGTCACACGCCAAGGTGACGAAATTCGCCGAGGCGGTCGCGACCTCACATGGAGCCACGTTGCACCTCCATACGGTCGAGCAGGAGGCCGGTGCAGGGATCAAGGAACTGGCCCAGCTCATCCATCGCCCAACCTGCTCGACTTGCGGCACGATCAAACGCTACCAATTCAATCGTGTAGCGATCGAGCAGAACTACGATGTCATGGCGACGGGCCACAATCTCGATGACGAAGCGGCCAGACTCCTGGGCAACGTGCTGCATTGGCAAGAAGAATATCTCGACAAACAGGGTCCCTCGCTACCGGCTTCAGTGGCAGGGTTTGCCAAGAAGGTGAAGCCCCTCTACCGGCTCTCGGAACGAGAACTGGCGGCCTATGCGGTCTTGAACCGAATCGATTACATCGTTGAAGAATGCCCCATGGCCAAGGGCTCCAAGATGCTCCAGTACAAAGAGGTGTTGAATCGTCTGGAGACCGAGTCCCCGGGGACGAAGCAGACGTTCTACTGGGGTTTTCTGGACAAGCAACGCAAGAAGCAGCCTACCGCCATTACGATGACGGAAAAAGACCGAGCTGTCCTCCATCCCTGCGCCTCATGCAGTCAACCCACCACCGCCGAAGTCTGCTCCTACTGCAAGATGATGGCAAAGGCCAAGACCGTCGTCCCACGGTGACAGGATGCTGAAAAAGGGAGCGGGGAGCGGCCAGGTGCCCTTCTTGCTCGCAGAACGCGCACGATAAGAATGTGCTCGTTCGATGCGCGCAGTAAAGGGCAACCTCGGCCACTCCCCTTAAGTGAGGTATAAGGAGTTGGAAGGTTCTCGCTGCGGCCTTGCCTGGGACTTGGCGCGCCAGGGTTTGGGCGGTTGAGAAATGCTACGCCTGCGGTGCGGTCATTGGCTGCGGTCTTACTGGACAACCTTTTGAGCATCCTGTGGATTACACCCTATTCTCCCGACATGCACCGATTGGATTTCTGGCGGAGCGGCACTGCATTTCCACAGCCTGCTAATCCGGCCCCTATCAGCACTTGAAAAGCCTCCCTCGACCCCGTAAGCTGCGTTCCAGATAGTTGACCTCTACCAAAGCAACCGTATCTCCGCTTCCATGGCAACCACATCACGCGACTACTATCAGGTTCTTGGTCTTTCCAAGTCTGCCTCGGCGGACGACATTAAGAAGGCCTATCGCCGCCTTGCGCGCCAATTCCATCCCGACATGCACAGCGGCGCCAGGAAATCCGAGATGGAGAAGAAGTTCAAGGAGTTGAACGCGGCGCACGAAGTCTTGGGCGAGCCAGACAAGCGCAAGAAATACGATCAATATGGAGCGAACTGGGAACAAGCCGAGGCCTACGAACAGGCGCGCCGGCAGGCTGGTCCCCAGGCAGGAAGCGGCCCGGGGGGTTCATTCGGCGGAGAAGGTTTTTCAGACATCTTCGAAAATCTGTTCAAAGGACGAGGGCAACCCGGCAACAGCCGTGGATTTGCCGTGCAGGGGGAGGACCTTGAAACGGAGGTCCACCTAGCGCTCGCCGAGGTGTTCACCGGCGTGACGAAGCGCGTGACGTTGCAAGCGCCGGTGCCTTGCGCCATCTGCCACGGAAGCGGAGCCTTTCGTGGACGCCCCTGTCCAACCTGCCAGGGACAGGGTGCCACGCTGCATCCCAATACGATCGAAGTCCGAATCCCCGCCGGAGTCCAGGATGGGACGAGGGTACGCGTGGCCGGCAAGGGACAAGCCGGCGCCAACGGCGGCAAGCCCGGCGACTTGTACCTGCGTGTCGCGATCGCTCCGGACAGCGTCTTTCGCCGACAAGGGAGCGACATTCACGTGTCCCTCCCAGTCTTTCCGTGGGAGGCGGCCTTGGGAGCCGATGTCATGGCCCCCACACTGATGGAACCGGTCCGGGTGAAAGTTCCTCCGGGAAGCCGCGCTGAGAGTAAGCTTCGACTGAAGGGCAAAGGGCTCCCGGCTGCGGCCGGCGGCCATGGCGACCTCTTCCTGACAATCCAGATCGTGATGCCGCCCTCATCGACCGACGCGGAACACAAACTGTACGACCAGCTCAGGGCCATTGCGCATCCAGACCCGCGTGCCGAGTTACTCGCCCAGGCTCAACGCCGATCACAACCCTGACGCCCACTCCCCTGGCGGTCTTCGGCCCGAGAGACACCGGAATAGACTGCACGGGGATACCTAAGAACAATATTCCCATTAATTGCCCCCATCAGTGCCAAGGGAGGGGCAGAACCTGCGACCTTTTCACCATCATCTTGGGAGTAACAAAAAACCGACTCGTGGACCCTGGAGCGATGTTGTTGGCTTGCGTTGCGTTGGGTGATCTGGCAAGCTACAGAAATCTCGCGCTGAGGGCCTCCAACGCCCAGCGGATACATCAACTTGTAAGAAAATGATGATCTGCGTGATGGAGCAGGGTGCATACGTAACGTGGCGCGCCTGAGGAGGAAGAAGTGCATCGAAATGGTTATTGGGACATTCACCTTTCTAGAATCAGGTCTCTTCATTCGGTTCAACCTAAGGAGGCAAGTATGAAGCAGGGAACACGCACCATCGTGACGCTGAGCATCGCATCGGTATTTGCACTGACCGTGGGGATGTCTACGGCCTGGGCCAATGAGCCAGGCTACTACGGCAAAGAAGGACACGGAGGCGGCGGACATAGTTCGATGGGTGGACATGGCGCGGACATGATGCACAACAGCACGGGCCATTTGATCCGACATCTGCTCAAGCATGAAAAAGACATCGGGCTCACCTCGGAGCAGGTCGCGAAACTCAAAGACATGCAGCTAAATCTGGACAAGACCCGTATCAAGACCGAGGCCGATATCCAGGTTGCGGAGCGCGAGTTGAAAGCCCTAACCGAAGATGAGAAATCCGATCTGGGGGCAATCGAAGCCAAGTTGAAGCAAAGCGGGGATTTGCAAGTCGGCTTGCGCATGGTCTCCGTCAAGGCCCGTCGGGATGTGTACGCCCTCTTGACGCCGGAGCAGCGTGCCAAGGAAAAGAGCGAGCACGATAAAGCGATGCAGCAGCACAAGGACGCCGGCAAAGGTTACAGCAACCCTCATGGTGGCTCGGGCGGCCCCATGAATGACAATCCACATAAGGGTGGCATGCGACAGGGTCCGCGCCTCCATCAAGCATAAACGTGCGGTAAGACGATCCACTGGCGCGCAGAGGATACGGTGAGTGGTTCGAACGACTAAGAACGACGCTAAAGGATGTCATGCCGAAAGAGTTGAAACTGACAAGTCGCGATTTACTGGTCGGTCCCGATCGGGCGCCGGCCCGCGCGATGCTGAAGGCCGTGGGATTCACGGATGAAGATTTGTCGCGCCCGATCATCGGCGTCGCCAATACCTGGATCGAAGTCATGCCCTGCAACTTCCACCTGCGCCGCTTATCGGAACGGGTGAAAGCCGGCATCAGAGCCGCAGGCGGTACGCCCATCGAGTACAACACCATCGCGGTGTCGGATGGCATTTCGATGGGCACCGAGGGAATGAAGGCTTCGTTGATCAGCCGGGAGGTGATTGCCGATTCAATCGAACTCGTAGCCCGTGGACATCTGTTTGACGGCGTGGTGGCATTATCAGGTTGCGATAAAACCATTCCAGGTACTGTGATGGCCCTCGCTCGCCTGAACCTGCCGTCGGTGATGCTCTATGGCGGCTCAATCATGCCGGGACAGTTCCAAGGCCATGACGTCACCATTCAAGACGTGTTCGAAGCGGTCGGGAAACATGCGTCAGGCACAATGACTGATGCCGAACTCAAAGATCTCGAAGACCATGCTTGCCCGGGCCCTGGCGCCTGCGGCGGTCAGTTCACAGCCAACACGATGGCGATCGCGTTTGAGTTCCTCGGCATCTCGCCGATGGGACGGAACGGGGTGCCGGCCATGGACCAGCGGAAGGACGACGTGGCCTTCGAGTGTGGGAAGATGGTCATGGATCTGCTGAAGCGAGATCTGCGGCCTCGCCAGATCATCACGCGAAAATCGCTGGAAAACGCGATCGCCGCGGTGGCAACCACCGGCGGCTCGACGAATGCGGTGTTGCACCTGCTCGCCATCGCGCGCGAAGCCAACATCAAATTGAGCATCGACGACTTTGACAAGATCAATCGGAAGGTGCCGTTGCTCGCCGACCTCAAACCAGGTGGTCGATTTACCGCGTCGGATCTCTATGCGGCTGGAGGAACCACCCTGGTCGCCAAACGGCTGCTTGATGCCGGCATGTTGCACGCAGGCCAGCCGACCGTGACAGGCCGGACGATTGGGGAAGAGGCCAAGGACGCCAAGGAAACATCTGGGCAACAAGTCCTCAGACCTCTGTCGAGTCCGATCAAGCAGACCGGCGGGCTCGTGATTCTTAGAGGCAATCTTGCCCCAGAGGGCTGCGTCGTGAAGGTGGCCGGTCACTCGATCATGACGTTTCGTGGCCCAGCAAAGGTGTACAACCGGGAAGAGGATGCGTTTGTCGCCGTGCAATCACGCCAAATCAAAGCAGGCGACGTTGTAGTGATTCGCTATGAAGGTCCGTCAGGCGGACCTGGCATGAGAGAAATGCTTGGTGTGACTGCGGCCATCGTCGGTGCAGGCTTGGGCGACTCCGTCGCGCTCCTCACCGACGGCCGCTTCTCCGGGGCCACCCATGGGCTCATGGCCGGCCATGTCGCACCGGAAGCCATCAAAGGCGGCCCGATCGGCGCGGTGAAAAACGGTGACATGATTGTCTTCGATATCGCCAAACGGACCCTGACCGTGGAGCTCTCGCAGAAAGAGATCAAGGCCCGGCTCAAGAAAGTGAAACAGCCGTTACCCCGTTACACCTCAGGCGTAATGGGCAAATACGCGCGGCATGTGTCTTCAGCTTCCGAGGGCGCAGTCACGAGCTAACGAATACGAGACGTCTGCCGGGTTCGGCACATTCGTCTTCGGCTCTCTGAAGGTCTTACCGTGTTCTGAATGCCCTCATGGCTTCTAACGCGTCCTGTCCGGCATAGGCAATTTGCCGATAGCCCTCTGCGATCGGATGACCATCAGAGTCAGCCTTATACAACACCATCCCTTTCTGGGCGGCCTCTACCAGCCGGACTGCCGCGTCGATACACACCATGTGTGTCCGCTTACAATGATCGAGTAATTCTTCTTTGATCGTGGTCTCGTTACGGACCAGATCTTCAAAGCCTTTTGGCATATGCGTCCGAAGCGATCTGTCGGCTATCGCATAGACCGACTCTTTTGTCGGAATGAACACGATACCAATCTGGGTCGTCGTTCGATCACCAAGCCGCTTGACAGCGTCAAGGACCTCTCTCGTAATCCTCACCCCATCGCGGATA
The DNA here is from genome assembly GCA_014379455.1 of Nitrospiraceae bacterium. Lineage (GTDB taxonomy): Bacteria > Nitrospirota > Nitrospiria > Nitrospirales > Nitrospiraceae > Palsa-1315. Next base: position 43,118 of record JACMLT010000287.1, on the reverse strand, counting down.
CATCCATTCGCAAGATCAACTGCCACCCCGCGATAGCCATAGGTCATCACCGTAGAACCGTTGTGCCACCTGTACACGGAGGCAACTGCCGGGTGGTCTCGCGCCCAAACCGTATCAGCCATTTCGTACAGTTCATCAACCGATGGGATGACTGGAAGTAATCCATGCGTCATCAATACTTGGACGATCAGAGAATGCCTCGCCAGTCTTTGCCACAGCCTTGCCATGCCGCCCATTTCAGTCAGTCGTTGAAGTGCACGGTCGACTCTGGTCTGATCATCTGTCACCTTGAGCCGCGCATGCAGATCGGAAAGAGCAGCGGCAGGGCCTGCCCCGACATGTCGATACTGAGGATACGCATCGGTCCCATATGCATGGTTGCAGCTATCGAAGATGTCGTTTCCGAAGTATATTCCGACAAGCACGGCTCTTGGTTTCAGAAGCAGTGCCTCCGCGGCTATGACCTCGTATTGTAGCGGGCCCCACCCACCGAGCGACATGGAATACACACTCACCTTCCCGACCCTGCTCAAGACCGAAGGCCATGTTTCTTCTTGACGAACATTGACTCCCCATGTTTGAGAATCCCCAATCGCGACAACATCAGCATCTTCCCAGCTCACGGTATTCCTGAACCCCCGCACGTCATGGCCTGGGGAGTTTGGCGCCACGCGATGCAGCAATTTGGCATCTGAAATTATCTTCAGCAGCGAGGCATGTGCTTCGGTCTGTTCCACATTGTATAAGGCGTGGCCGCGAGGTGGCTCAATGAACACTCGTGCCACGGCCTCCGCAATCAAGAAACCACATGTGACGCTCACTATCAGTAGGGTGGCGTTGATCCACAGACTTTTTGATTTCATATTCACCAATCCTGATCGCCACGAACACGCGTAATCAGAATTTGCCGCAGCAAACTGTCAGCACGGATGTGACGGCATCTTCGTAACTGTACCGCCTCAGATACGGGAGCAATGGAAGTTGGCGAACGATGTCTTCGCTGACCATCTTCTCCTCCGCACGCAATATGAACCCCGCTTGCTTGAATAACGTGTGCCACTCTGACTGCCTGAGTCGATTGACATACGAACTTCGGTTCCACCGCATGAGATTCCAGAGCCATTCTGGATACCGCAAACAGTGAAACAGCTTATCTGGATGCGGCGGATTCATTCCGTAAAACGAATGGTCTCCCAGGTCGATCAACGACACCAACATCCCTCCAGGCCGTAACACCCGGAAACATTCCTGTACCGTCATCGCAGGATAGCGAAGGTGCTCAAATGCCGTATAGGACCAAATCAGATCAACGCAGGCATCTTCGAGCGGGAATGTTTTCCCATCATAGAGGGCATAGATCACGCGTGTGCGGCCCTTCTGTTCAGGCGAACGATAGTCCACCACATCGATCGCCGTGCAATTTCTCGCTCCCTCCGTCTTCGCGCATTCCAATACTTCCAGAGTATGACCGGGGCCAATTTCTAGAATGTCCTTGCCTGCGACAGGCGCAAACTGTCTGTACAGTTCAAATACTCGACGGACCTGGCCGGGATCAGCATTGACCCCTGTCGAATGATATTGTTGGGCAAACTTCGCCACTGGCCGAAACCTCATTAGAATGTTTTGAAGCACTTCGACCGGAACGGACATTGGTTGGAATTATCCAATTGTGCGATGAGCTTCAGTAATACGTGATCGTTCACACTCGACTCATGACCGTTTCATTCCATGTACGAATCCATTTTCTTTAGACCACGCTGAAACTGTTTCGTTGACCCAACCCCTACATGGGAGAACTCGTAGATGGCGACGAACTTACGAAGATCTGCTTGGCAGTGAAACTAGCTTTGTTGCTCGCCCTCTGGCCAAGCTCATAGACCTAGGCAATGGGATGTCTTTACGCGTCACCAGCCAAGGATATTAACTGCACAGTTCGAGCGAGCCGACGGCTAATTGATTCTTGCTTCGCTTCGACTTTTCCCTTCTCTCGGAAGTGCGTCTCATTTACGCCACCCCGTCCTTTGAACGATGGAGATGCGGAGAATAACCTAATCCTGTTAAGCGCTGTGATACATGCTTCCCCAGGGCCATGAAAGGAGTTTCAATCCATACGAACATGAGCTGCGCTAGCAAGATGGCCGCCAAGATGGACGTGCACGCCAGCAACACATTCACCACACTGGCACTCGCTGCCTCAAAAACGATATGAGTTGCCGAGAGAAAAGTCGCTATCGCTAAAAGAATGCCGGCACTTTCTCCCGCTGGAGATGTCCTCGTGATCTGTTCAATCCATCCTCCCCGACGTGGCAAGACCAAACCAAAATAGAATGCGACTATCCATTGCTGGCTGTCTGCGCGTGTGTACTCACTGGAAATCCAGATAAGTCCGACAAGCATCGCCACGTCGTACCATGGCCCAGTTTTTCGCGTATATGCATGTAGCACCGGGAAAAACAATGCTATCAATAGTTCAATTCTGAGCGTCCAGGAGACTGATTCATGTCGGTCTTAACCAGCAGGACATTATCCCAAAGGTCCGCGATCCCGAACGTGGCTCGATAGAGAGAATTGAACCACTCAGATCCCAGGACTGTTTTGTCTATGCTCACAATCCATGGCATCAATGCTCCGACAGCAAGGAGTGACAGGATAAGAGCCGGGTAAACCCTGAATGCGCGACGAATAACGAACGTCAAATAGGTTGAGATTAGCCCACCTTTCACGCGATCAAGAGAGAGGCCAAGAACAAATCCACTGATTACGAAAAAGAGTGTGACCGCTCCATTGAAAAGCACCAGCAACGCCTTGGTTGCCAAGGATTCGATTCCAGGGACTTCGGCAAAAGGAACATTCCATAACGTGGGAAGGCCGTCGACAGCGAACACCATGAGGCTATGTCCACCTGCGACCATCAACGCCGCAACTCCTCGCAGAGTTGTTACACGATGCAGGTTAGTTGGTAGTTCCTCATTAAGGTTTCTTGATACATGAGTCCATCCAAAAACTTGCATATGTCCCTTCATGCCTCACAAAGACAGCCAATAGGTCGTGTCATCCTCAGGCGACAGGGCAACACACATCCTCAAGGGAAGATGATCTCTTCCTAGTATTAATGAAACCGTCTAAATATCCAGTGAAAATGGTCTTCAGGCAGGAAAGGAGCTAGCCGCGCTTACAGAATGACTCGATGACCTCTACGACATAGCGCAGTTGCAGTTCAGTGAGCTCTGGATAGACCGGGAGTGACAGGACTTCGTCTGCAGCCCTCTCGGATATAGGGAACGCGCCTTTCTGATATCCAAGATCTCGGTAGCACTGCTGGAGATGCATCGGCAGGGGATAATACACCTCTGACCCGACACCATTGTCTTTTAAAAAGTTTCTCAGCTCATCCCGTTTCTGCACTCTCACCGTGTACTGATTATACACATGGAAGTTTCCAGCAACCGTTGGCGGCACCGTAACCCACCCATCAACCCTTGCTTGGGCAAACAACTGTTGATACCGTTCGGCATTCCGCCGCCGGCCCTCGGTCCACTGGTCAAGATACTGTAATTTAACTTGGAGTACGGCGGCCTGGAGCGCATCCAACCGGCTATTGATTCCTACCACCTCGTGGAGATAGCGAACCTGGCTTCCATGAACACGGAGCATCGCCATGGAGTCCGCAAGGGTTTTGTCGTTGGTCGTGATGAGCCCCCCATCTCCAAAGCCGCCCAAATTCTTGGAGGGGAAAAAACTAAAGCACCCGGTATCTCCAAATATCCCGGCACGTTTCCCCTGCTGTGCAGCGCCAATCGCTTGGCAGGCATCCTCAATGACGTATATCTTTTTCCGATTTGCAATCTCGTTGATCGCAGCCATATCCGCACATTGCCCAAAGAGGTGAACGGGAATGATGGCTTTCGTACGAGGGGTGATCGCTTGCTCGATGAGCGCCGGATCAATATTAAACGTATCCGGCTGAATATCTACAAACACTGGCTTTGCGCCCAATCGTGAAATCGCACCCGCTGTGGCAAAAAATGTGAAGGGAATCGTGATGACCTCATCGCCGGCCTTCACGCCCATCGCCATGAGGGAAAGCAGAAGCGCATCGCTCCCGGAGGCGCAGCCGATCGCATAGCGGCTGCCGATATACTGCGCCGTCGCTTCCTCGAAGGCCACGACGCGAGGTCCGAGCACGAACCCCTGCTCGTCGCAGACAGCTTCGATGGCCGACAACACTTCCGGCTTCATGACACGATATTGGGCTTTGAGGTCCAAAAGGGGAACGTTCACAAAAGCTCCTTGGGCTACGAGTGTGACGCTGACCACGCCGAACGAGGAGCCTTCCCACCTCGCCGGTCATCCAAAAACCTATCATACAGAAATTCATACTGTTTAACCATTTCATCAAGGTGAAATTCTTTCGGGAGCGCCTCCACAGACCGTAATCGTCCTTGGGGTTGACCATCTCGACTCTTCAACACTCGGATGAGATGTGCTGACAAACCGGCAATATCCCCCGCGTTGCTTAACCACCCATGGCGGCCCTGGATAATCACTTCCTCAACGCCTCCAACCTTCGTGGCCACGACCGGCAGCCCTATGGTCCGCGCTTCCAAGAGTACGCGCGGTAATCCTTCCCAATGGGACGTGAGCAGAAACGCATCGAATATTTTCATGACGGTTGGGATATCGCGTCTCCATCCTGCGAGGTGTAACCGTGTACGAAGCCCATTCACTTCAATCAGCGACTCAATCCTTGGACGCAGTTCCCCATCTCCAATCAAGGCGAACCGGACATTGGGTATCGCCTCACACACCTGTTTAGCCACGGCCACGAAGTCCTCTGGAGCTTTTTGCGGCTTGAGACAGGCAACCATTCCCACCAAGTACTCAGCAGGCCCCACTCCGAATTGTGCCCGCAACGCATCGCGCGTGGTCGCATCGATACCGGTTTGAAACGGATGCGGATCAATGCCGGGCCTGACGACCGACACCTGCGCCCGGTCAAATAACCCCCACTCGATCCCTTTTTCGACGTCGGCCTGAGCAACCGCAATCCAATGGGTTGTGATCCATCCTGTCGTACGTTCAAGCAGAATCAAGACTCGGCGTAACCAAGAAGACTGCGCCGGCGTGATGCCATACCCATGAATGGTATGAAGAATCACGGGCACTCCCGCACACCATGCCGCCCATCGGCCGAGAATACCGGCCTTCGAACTATGCGTATGGACAATCGTCGGGTGCAGACGCCGAAACAGGCGAACGAGTTCAACAAATGCAGCAAGATCCGCTAGGACATGAACGTGACGGGCGAGCGATGACAGGACGTGAACATCGACACCGGGGAGGGTTTTGGCTTCATCCGTGAGAAGGCCCCCAGGACCCGTGATAAGAAGGGGACGGAACTTGTTCCGGTCAAGATGCGACACAGCATACAGCGCAACTTCCTGTGCGCCGCCCAATTCCAGTTTGGTGATGACATGACAGACAGTCTCCACACTACCTTCCTCAGGCTGAGGCTTGATACCCGTATTGGGCTCTCAGACGCTCAGAGACCTGCTTCCCTTGCCCGATGGCATCTTCCATCGACGTATGTTCCCAGCGCCCATAGCGACCGACCGAGTAAACTCCCCGGCGCTCAAGCTCGGCGAGAATGGCCGGTACCGCCTTCGCACGATGGTGATCGAAATAGACATAGGCATACTGAAGATCTTTGACATCCGAGACCACCAGCTCATCGTCAGGGCGAAGGATGCTGGCCTGCTCCAGACCGGAACGCGCCCGACCGATCAACTGCTCCGCAGACTGGTGCTCAGTTGGTTTGTGCGACATCTCCACATACATCGAACTGCAGCCAGGACGACCTAACGAAGGAGAAAAATTCATGGGAAACCCAGCCCGGTAGAAGGGATACTCTTTCTCAGGAAAATAGATCCAATGTTTATCCGATACCTGCTCGCGGCCAATCCCCAAATTGATATTGTAGACTGAGACCCAGCGTAACGCGGCCGCCGCCTCTTTCAATGGAGCGGGGAAATCGAGACAGCGATGAATCAGCTCTGGGATCGGGATCGTCGAGACCAGCGACTCATATCGCTCTTCTCTCGTTCCCCCCTTCGTGTGATCGCGAAAGATGGCACGACGGCGCTTGGTGTCCACTTCTATGAGTTCCGCGCCATGGGTGATCCCGTCGATCCCGGGCAGGAAGGACTCTGGGAGTGCTTTGATACCGTCGTTCGCAGGGTAGAGAAACGACGGGTTATAGCCGAAGGCCTTGTCTTTGATACCCAAAGCACCGTTCACCACATCCTTCAGCTCGGGTTTCGGCACCAGCCACGACACCCAGTCCGACGTCAGTTCGTCCAGCGAGACCTGCCACAGTTTTTCATTGAACGGCAGCATGAAATGCTTGGCCATGCCCTCGCCGAGATTATCGAGAATCCACTCTTTGAACGATCGATCATCTGGCGCAGGGCCGGCGTGCTGATTCGTGAGGGTGGCGATAAACCCCATTAAACACTCTCGCACCACCTCCGGCGGGAGCCCAAATGTATTGACCTGAAATGGATACTCCGTATAAGTCCGGTGAGAATAGATGAACGATTGCCGGGCATGTTTCTGTAGTTTTCCAGCCAAAAGCGTTTCCACCAGAGCTTTGATTTCGGCTTGGCGGAAATGGAGCAGATGTCCGGTGTAATCGAAGGTAAAGCCATCCTTCTTGTAGGAACGGCATAAGCCACCGACCTCCTGCTCTCGCTCATAGAGACGATACGGAAGCCCGGAAAGATGATAGGCCGCACTGAGGCCAGCTAAACCGGCTCCGACGATGAGGATCATGCTGCTTTCGCTCCTCCACTGTCTGATGATGAGACATCAACCTGCCCAGGCCGACGGGTATCGACCTTTTTCAATAGCATGGTCACGAGTAAGAGTGCGCCAGCTGTCCCCGCACAGAGCACCCACCCCACTTCCAGGCTGACTGACAGCATCATAAGGCCGATTACTCCCACGACTGCCGCAGCCACATAGCTCGTAATCACGATCTGTGGGACTGACATCCCCCAATGACGCAGTCGAATCGCGGCGTGATCCGGACTTCCCAAAAGGATGGGCAGCCCACGCCTGTAGCGAATGTACATCACAAACAGGGTGTCAAATATTGGAATGCCTAAAATAAACACAGGGGTGAGGAGCGAGAGAGGATGTTCGCTGGGATATTTCCCGATCATCGCCATCGCCCCAAGAAGTAACCCAATAAACATCGCGCCCGTGTCGCCCATGTAGATCCGAGCCGGATGCCAGTTGTATTTGAGAAATCCCAGCAAGCTTCCGATCAACGCGACAAGCATCACGGCAATTGTTTGATCGCCTTGCAGGAAGGCGACGACCAGCAGACAGCTTGCGCTGACCGCCCCCACACCTGCCGAGAGGCCGTCCATGATGTCGAGCAAATTGAATGCATTGATCAATCCCACCATCCAGAACACCGTCAGCGTGAGATCTACCCACTCAGGCAGCGCGGCAATCTCAATCCTAATTCCACTCTTGATCAACACAAAGATAGCAAGGAGTTGTCCTGTAAGCTTTGTCCAAGGCGTCAATACACCGAAATCGTCGATGAGCCCGAGCATCACAACAATCGTCCCACCGAGAATAATGCCAAGCACATCCTGGCGAAACTCGAAGGTAAAGGCCAAGCTCATGAGAAAGGCGAGATATATCGCGAGCCCACCGAAGTATGGGACCGGCGCCTTCTGATGCTTCAGACGGCCATCCGGCGCATCCACAATGCCGTATTTCAGCGCTGCCTGCCGAGCAATCGGGACGCCATACCATGCGACGACGAAAGCCAGGATAAATGTGAGAGGATACAAATACACTACAGCGACCTCGCTCTACGCTGTCACCATTTCCCATACTCCATACTTGCCGACCAGACTCCGCTATGACTCGACAAGGCAAGCCTCGTAAACCTCCTCATGCCGACGAACGACTGTGGCTATTTCAAAGTTTTCCTGGACGTGACGCTGCCCTCTTAACCCCATCTGGCATGCATCCTCAGGGTTCGCTAATATCGTCTGTATCGCGCGAGCCAACGCAGTCGCATCACCCGGTTCGACAAGGATACCCGTCTCGCCATGTGTCACAAACTCAGGGATCCCTCCAACTGTCGTCGCGACGACCGGCCGACCCGCGGCCATCGCTTCAAGAATGGCAATGCCAAACCCCTCGTATAGCGAGGGCAGTACGAATGCGTCCAGCAATGGCAACAGTTGCGGGATATCCCGTCGTACTCCAGCGAATATGACGCGCGACGCGATGCCCAACTGTTGAGCCATCACTCGAAGATGCTCCTCTGCTGGCCCATCACCCACAATCAATACCTGACAGGAAGGACCATCAACTTCTTTCTCTAACTGTACGACTGCTTCCAGGAGAAATCGCAGCCCTTTCTTCGGCTCAACTAACCGGCAGACAGTGCCAATAATCGGCACTCCTTCCTGCAGACCTAATTCATTTCTCAACAGAGACGCCACGCCTCGAAAGCGACCAGTCTCGACCCCAAATGGGATAACGACGAATTGTTCCTCGCGACCGCCTATCCGAGACTTGACCGAACGCCGCACGGCATGCGAACAGCACACCAATCGACTGGTCCACCTCATGGTGACTCGATCGACAAGACGGTTCAGCCACCCTTCCAGCGCCACTTGGTCATGATAGGCAGAGACCACACACACCTTCTTGCCGGCTTGTCGTACAAGCCGCGATGCCACGTTGGCCCAAAATAGAAAAGACTGCACCACATCGGGCCGCTCTGACCGAATAATTTCCCGCAGCCTGAAAAGGACCCGAATGTCCAGCTTCCCCTTCCCATTTAAGGAAAGGACTCGGACCCCGCGGGACTGTAACTCCGATACCAACGCCCCACCTGACTTGAGAGAAACGACTACCACCTCAAACTTCTTTCGGTCGATGCGTGAGGCAAGTTCAAGCAGATGTGACTCAGTCCCTCCCACCCCAAGACCGACCACAAGAAACAACAATTTGATTGGATGATTCACAGCAACATGCCACTCCAAGGATAGGATACATGGCTACACGACAAAGCCGGTAATCATTTCCCATTCTTTTCCTTTCCAGACAGCAACGGAAGCAGGATAAAACAGTCCTGTCTGATGCAAGAGCGAACGGAGCTGCGGGGAAATGGAGGCGAGCGAATGTTGCCGAAATACTTTCCAGATAATATCGCGCAAGAGTCTTTGCCCTACACTACAAGGCCACTTCCCATAACTCCGCAGTGTCTGATCAGCCTCGCGCATATACTGCTCACGCTGGTGAATCGACTTCTGATCCCCATGTTCTCGAAACCCTCCAAGAATCGCACTCACTCCGTAGAGATCCGCATGCTGGAATAGCCTGGCCCACAATTCGAAGTCAGCCGCGAGACCCAATGAGCAATCTAGACGTCCGCCTGCCCGCTCCCACAATGAACGCCTCCAAAAGGTTGATTCCTGCTGGATCCACCTTCTCCCGTGCGATCCGTTCACAGGGAAATTCCCTCCACGCAAGAATGAGTGCCGATTAAACCCACCCGTAAAGTCAACATCAACAACCTGGCCTCTCTCATTCCAACGCATTGGCTGGACACTGGTAATCCATTCAACATGGGGGAACAACTGAAAAATGTCTGCGACGACTGTCAACGCCCATGGGGTATACTTATCGTCACTGTTGAGCCACGCCATAATCTCTCCGGTCGTTCGGGCAAACCCTTTGTTAATCGCGTCGTATTGCCCCTTATCCGTCTCGCTCACCCAATAGGTCAATTGGCCCGCATACTTCCGAATGATCTCTACACTGTCATCTGAAGAGGCGCCATCAATCACGACATACTCAACGCGAGGATAACTCTGCGTGAGTACGGAACAGATCGTTTCCTCAAGGAATCGCCCTTGGTTATATGAAGGGGTCACGACGGAAATGATGGGAAGTGGTTTCTCCATTATCGTGCCCGAGCGAACAGCTCCTCCATGTGAGTACGGATTCGCCTGTCCTGCGCCTCGCGCTGTTCTGGAGTTGCGTAGAAATGTCGCTGACGGAACAGACCTCGCTCTTTCACAAACGCGATATCGACCTGAGAGAGCGCATTGTCTAATGGTCTGTACTGCAACCCGGAAATATCATTGGCCACAAATCCTCGGCTTTTCATGTACATGACTACATCATGAAAGTCTGGGCCATCTTGGAAAAAATTGAACAACGATACTTCTAATAGAATGTATTCGGTGTCTGCTAGCATCCTTTCCGCACCGCGAAGCACGTCCAGCTCTGCCCCTTGCACATCCACCTTGAGTAAGAAAGGCCCCGTTGCCCCTGTCTCTTTGACAAGACTATCAATGGTTATGGCTCGAACAGTTCTTACCACACCATTGACACGAGTATCCTTCTCGACTTCGCGAAAGAGAGAAGAGCCTACGAAGTCTGGATGGACGTTGAGAGCCACCTCTCCTTGATGAGCCGAAGCCGCAGCCATAATGCACTGTGCGGTAGGCATCGCATCTATCAGTGTATTCAGGAGGGGCTGATATTCAGCCAGCGGTTCAAGCAGGAGAAACCTGGCCTTTGGAAATACAGAAAAACATTGGCGTGCAAACGAACCATAGGCAGCGCCTACATCCACCACCGTCGTCGGAATGAATCCCATTGCGTGGGCCTGACGCAAGAGACCATCGAGCCCACTCCGCGATAGTGAAACTGCCTTTGCCGAATCGAGCCGATAGATGTCGAGGTTGAGCCAGCACAACATCGCACGGATTGCCTTCTTCAGCGAAGCAGAGTCCATTCACGCTATCCTTCGAGAACTAGCGCTCCGCGCAGAGCTGTGCGCCTTGCCTGTTCCCGTACTGCCAGCATCCGACTTACTCATGCGTCACCACCACATAGTCGCCGGCCACCACACCACGCCAAAATCCAACAACATTCCTTATAGAATGCGCGACGCCGGAAACCGTCCCCTGGGAATGCGCCTCGGGCTCATCCGTTGAATCCCCCCAATCCCCTCGACTACGAATGTCGCCAGGAGGGAGCACCGCCTGGACCTCTGCTTCGGCATCTCGTAGCGCACGAATATATGGCACGTAGATATAGTTGCGTAACACACGCACCAAGGAGGTCTTATATTCGGAGAGACCGGGATTGTAGACCCACTTATTCACCTGCTTCAGATAGTGAAAATGAAAAAAAATGAGTGGCTCGTTCTCCACATATACTCCGCTCTCAGTATGCCGAAGATGATAGTTCGCCACGTTCCAAGGAGCGAGATTGGCACCTTTATGCCGAATCACCGCAACGTTCGAGAAGTCAGCTGGCCATCGATCAAGATACTTCTGATCGGCAAATCGATCAGCCTCACACCGGACATAGCACCAGTCCAAACACTGCTCCCTCCATTTTGATAGACACGCCATACCTGGTTCATCGCGCCGAAATGAGACCCACCCCACATTATAAATTCCGAACTGTTCTCTACCTACGAATGTGGGATGAAACCGATGGGGGATAATGGCAATGGAAGAATGCTCGATCTCATCAAATACATCCGACGGATCGCGAAAGAAATACAGATCCGCGTCCAGATACGTGATCCGATCCACATGCGTATAGTGACTCAGTACAAACGACGGCAAGCACGGTGAGCATGTAAAATAGTACTCGAGCAGCGACCTGGTACTTTTCACTGCACACAACTGGCGATCGCTCTGCTCAAGCTCCTCCAGAGAGATGAGATACATCCCGGATATCCGCAATTCTGAAAGCGCTCTGTGGCACACCGCATCCAAGCAGAGAACCCAGAGTTCAAAAGACGGACAGGCCCGTTGGAGAGACCGATAGAGGGCGAGTCCTCTGGCCAGATAATTCCGGTCAAAATAGGTGCAGAAATAGCGCATCATACAGGTACCCTGACAGCCGTCTCCCATTGGTTGACTACGTGAATAACCATGTCCACTTGTTCGTTCGTCAATTCAGGGAACATGGGGAGGCTCAGAACTCGCCCGCACATGCTCTCACTATTGGCCAGTGCATCCTCCTGCGGAGGCCTTCGTGAGTAATAGGCCGGCTGCCGGTGAAGTGGTACCGGGTAGTGAATCAACGCCCCTATGCCTTCCTTTTTCAGAAAGGATAGAAGTTCATCCCGTCGATCGCACATCACCACATATTGATGATACACGTGCTGCACCTTCGCAGTTGGCCGGATGGTATCCAAGGTCGCCCCTGGCAGGGCGCGCGCGTACAGCTCGGCTACCTCACGTCGCCGTCTATTCTCATGATCGAGATGTGGCAGTTTGGCTCGAAGAATCGCCGCCTGCATCTCATCCAGCCGAGAGTTCACCCCAGCTCGTTCACTGACATACCGTTCGCGCCACCCGTATTCGCGCAAGAGTAGCGCCTTCTCCGCCAGACTCCGATCATTTGTGATGACAGCCCCACCATCGCCCATTCCACCCAAATTTTTCGTGGGGTAAAAACTGAAAGCCGCCATGTGCCCCCAAGTACCCACTTTCCTCAGATCAATCGACGCGCCATGAGACTGCGCACAGTCCTCGATCACCATCAGCCCATATCGATTGGCTAAGGCCGTAATCGCCTCCATATCGGCTGGATAGCCATAGAGATGGACGGGGACGATCGCTTTCAGTCGTTGAGACCCAGCACCCTTGATTGCTCGTTCAAGCCGTTCAGGGTCGAGAAGGCCGGTGCGGGGATCAACGTCGACAAACATCGGGATCGCTCCTGCCATCTCAATCGCGGCGGCGGTAGCCGAGGCGGTCAAAGGAGTCGTCGCCACCCTGTCACCCGTCCCAATGCCACAGGCCCGGAGTGCAATGTGAAGTGCATCAGTTCCGCTCCCAACGCCAATCCCATACCGGGATCCCAAGTAAGTAGAAAACTCCGTCTCAAATGCCGAAACTTCTTTCCCGAGGATGTATACTCCACTCTGCATGACGCGAGCCACAGCGCCATCAATCTCTGTCTGGTGCGCACGATAGCTTGCGCCAGGACTGGTCTGCGGAATCATGATTCGCAAGTCCAGCCCTCGAATTGTTCACACATAGTGCGCACCATGTTCACGGTAATAGGCAATGGTATTCGCAAGTCCGTTCCGAAGAGACACGGTGGGCTCCCACTGAACCACGGAACGGATGCGGCTGAAATCTGCGTAATAGTCGCCGATGTCGATCCGTTTACGGTCTGGAGGAAACGCCCTGACTGTGTACTGCCCTTCACCATTGACCTCGACAAGCATCTCCGCCAGATCCTTCAAGCTGATGACCTCGCAGCTTCCAAGATTGAACACCTGGCCATTGGTCTCCTCGCTGGCCGCACTCATCAGGCAGGCCTCAACAACATCGTCGACATAAGTGAAATCTCTCAATTGATCACCGCCCCATACTTCAAAAGGCTTGCGTTCAAGTAAACAGCGTATCCACACCCCCAAGAACGTTTGACGTGCATCTTTGATTCGCATACGAGGGCCTATCGTATTGGTCAAACGTAGCGCGCAAGCCCGAAGGCCATACACGTTACTGTACAGAATGTGGTACCACTCTCCCGCCATCTTGTTGATGCCATTGACGTCCGTAGGTCGCGACGGATGGGCCTCATCCACAGGCAGGTAATCTGGCTTGCCATATATCTGCCTCGTACTCGCAAAGACGATCTTGATCCGAGGATTATGATGCCGACAGATCTCAAGGATCGACAGTTGTGCGCGACAATTAATTTCCAAATCTGTATCTGGATCCTCCATCGAATCCATGTGACTTGTTTGCCCTGCCAAATTGAACAGATAGTCTTGCCCTTCCACCAGATATTGCATGCTATAGCGATCTCGGACATCGGAAATATTGATGCGCAGACGATCTCTGAATCCATCGACGTTATAAAGATTCCCACCATACTCCGGCACTAAACTATCGACGACCGTCACCTGGCCACCCAAATCGACCAAACGCTTCGCCAAATTCGACCCAATAAAGCCAAGCCCTCCGGTAATCATGATGTTTCGCCCTCGAAAGATATTCTCTATCATCGTTAAAACCGGTTATTCCTTTTCACAGTATTGCCACAATTCCGCTATGACGACCGCTCGTACAGGTCACTTGGGCCGCAGCGCTTCCATAAAGAGCGAGTCCGGTTTTCTCACCGTCCGATCTGGAAGGATATCGAGGGGCACATCTGTCCATCCGAGAATCCTACTGGTCAGCGCTGTCTCTTGGCGTGGATCCTTCAACCCGACGGACTTCATCAACTGCGCGAGAGAATATCGATCGTACATCCACTGATGGACTTCTCCTCCCATTCGAAAACGTCCAAGTCGGTAAGCTTCTATGAATCGACGTCCGCTGGCCCAGAAGACTAACTTTTGGGTGAGCTTCACCCCCATACGCCACCACATTTTCCGTAGAAACACCGGGATGCCAAGACTGAGGTTCCCCGATGAATGCCCCACTTGGCCAACTGAGGCGCGAAGTGAAGAGACCATTTCACGGCCCACTTCGCCGATTCGCTCATACACAAATGCCTCATTGGGTAGCGGATTCTCCTGTAGGTATGCGTGCATGCTCCCACCACTCTGAGGTCGGACCATTTGATCAAAGAGTTCCAGCATGATCCACTCATAGTCATACGCGGCATGAACCTTCTTGCCCAACACCTGATCAAGTGTCAGGAGATACTGGCGGCATACCTGTTCAAGATCCGGTACCGCAACCCTGAGAATACCGCCAGGCTTCAGCACACGAAAACATTCCCGCATAAAGAATTGTGCATCGGGTCGCTTCAGGTGCTCCAGAACATGCGAATGATAGACAACCTCACAGCTCTCATTCGGCAATGGAATACCCGTTGAAAGGTCATGAGCTACGACGCTCGGTCCGGTGCGGGTGATGTCGATGTTTATCCAGCCCGGACAAATCTGATTCCCACACCCTAAATTCGCACGCATCATCGATCTGCAACTTCACACACAAAAGTTTTTGTCACAGTCGGCTCACCAAGGACAGGCTCCAAATCATACGGCAAACTGTCGATGGCGGCACGAACCCTCAAACCATTCGCCGTAAAGACGGCCAGAAGCTCCGCACTATTGAAGATAATCTCTAGCGTTGGCTGTCCATAGGCATCCTTTCGCAATACAGTCGTTTCCCTAGTCTGTAGCAGCGGAACCGTATGGAAAATACACCAGCGCTTCGAGACGCGACGACTTTCTTCCACTGCTTTTTGATACGACATCAGATGCATCAAGAGAGTTCCTGAAACAAGAATATCAATCGACCCATTTCGAAACGGTAACTCAGTGGCATCTCCTGCCAACGTGACAACGCCCGGATACATTGCGTGTGCCGCCTTGAGCATCTCAACTCCGCAGTCGATCCCCACATACCGTACGGTGGTATTCGAAAACCTCTCTAATACCTCTCTATTCCAGGCACTTCCACAGCCCACCTCGACAATGAGAGGGTCATCCATCTGAGTCAGACGTACCGCTTCGACGAGAGCGGCGAAATCTTCACGCAGCTTGCCTTCCCGCATCTCTTGCAAAATGGGAGCAAAGGCGTCGAGTTGTCGTCTTGCTGTGCCAGGAGCCTGCCATCCATCGTTCGATTCTCCTGGAACTTGCCCCTTCAGAACCTCATACTCCTCCACCGGTATCTTGGGCTGTCTGTGATAAACTGGCTTCGTGAACCATCGTTTCAGAAGCTGTTGCGCCAATACAGGCAAGATGGCCTTCAGCAGCGCGCGCATCGGTAGACTCCAGGGCATGATGCTCTGTGCACCTCGCTCATGTGGGACGACCCCACAAGAACAAGGAACGACACGAGCATCATCATGGAATTCTTGACCAGGCCGACGCCCAGCAACCACTCTTCAGACTCACTCTTTTTGAAACGACCATACGAGCTTTCAGTCGAGATCGGTGAATAACTTTGATCTTCTATGCAGTTGACACCCTGGGAGAATATGGCTCAAATCTATCCCTCGTAGATCACAAGCCCAACACGCGCCCTATTCCCCGCGAAACTACCGCTGAGCTCTCAAGGTACAAAAAAACAGGTCGGATTGACCCATGGATCCTGGGATAGCACAGCAGCATATGGGCGACGGATGAATAGAGTAAGCCTGCAGGATGGCGGGGTTTTTGGCAAGTTTTTCAAATATATCTGCATACGAGGCCCACGAACTCTTGCAGGCGATGCTGATAGGTGTGATGACGGAGAGTCCGTGCCTGGCCCGCAGACGCAATGGTCTGCCGCTCTGCTTCATGAGTTAAATAGTGCTGAATTTTCTCAGCACATTCTTCTGGGGTCCGATAGGTTACAACTTCTTTGCCCGGCTCGAACATCTCGTGAAGATTCTCCTTCCAATCGGTGAGTAGCAACGTACCCGTCCCTGTCGATTCGAACAACCGCATATTATTCGCATATGGGAGGACATCCCCATGGTGATTGAGAGTCATCTTGGAAGCATTCAAAATTTCGTACATGTGGTATCCCCACGCATGCCCCATGTACTGACGCCTAATTGGTGACGCTGCAGGGAGATGATCGACTGTGGGAGCCCATACTTTTATGGTTTCTGGCCGATCTAACTTTGCATATAGTTCGTTCAAGAGTGCAACTCGACTATTATGGACATCAGAGAAGCTTCCTACTAGCGCTACGTCAAACTTTTGTTGAGTAGGGCGAAGTCTCGCCAGAATACGAGAATCAAACCCCAGGCGGTTCAGCTCAGCTGAAAACCCTTGTCGCCGAAAAGATTCTACCATCGGAGGGAAAGAGGAAATCATAAGATCGTAACACTGGTAACTAGAATCCATCGTGAGCCGTGTAGCAGCATGTTGACCAATGAGCAATCGATAGTGCGGCTTCATCTCTGCGAGAAACGTGGCGCTGACTCCCGCCATATCTTGATTCAAGATAACATCGGGCCTGCAATGTTTGATCTGCGCAGAAAGAATCGCATAAAACCAACTGTCATCCTGCTCCATACGTTGGCGCAGCAGCGGTCTGGCACAGGATTTTAACCAGCGAACCGGAGCACTCGCGGCAAACGCGGGAACACGCCGCAGCAAGCTAGCGCCTTTCCGAACGGCGGTAGCGGGCTCATCAACCATGATGCGATGTTCTCTGGCCCATGCTCTCTGAATCCATTCATTATTGGCATGAACTTCTCTGGCCTCGTGTCCAAGCTGGATCAAGCTTGTCGAATAGAAGTCTGCCACACCGAAGAGGCTCTCTGCTCGAACATCGAACTGTTCTTTGTACGACCGATCTTTCAATCCTGGATGCTGCGCATAGAGCCAATGCAGGAAGTCGGGGTAGTCGGTGTTGATAATCAAAAATTTCATGGGAGACGCTACTGCATCAAGCTGACAAACTTTTCAACGGTCAGATCGCTGCTGAATCTATCAGTGGCATACGATGCCGCCTCGGATCGCAAATTTGCGCAGTAATCCCTATCTAGGAGGCGGCAGGCCGATTGGATCAGTGTTTCGATGTCGAGAAAGGGGACGAGAACGCCGGTCCTGCCATTGCTCACCACGTCAGCGTTACCGCCGACATCAAAGGCAACCATCGGCACACCGCAGATGCTCGCTTCAAGAAGTGCCATGCCAAAGTTTTCGATGAGTGTAGGCGATACCCCGAATGAACAGGCCTTTACGGTCGCCAGATTCTCCGTATAGCCGACCTGCCCTGGAGCATAGATTTTGGCATTAGAAGGGGCAAACCGAAGCTCATACGCCAGCAAAGGGGGAATGTTCCCTGACAGGTAGAATCCGATGTCCTTCGTGGCGTAAGAAGAAATTCTCCTCACAATCTCAAATACAAAGCGGGCACCCTTGTACACACTTCCGGCAGAAGGAATGTAAATCACGACAGAGTCGTCTGGAAGAGCGAGCGTGCCTCGAATATCATGAGGTGGAATCGACGCAATCAATTCGCCATCGACCATATTAGGAATGACCGTGACCGGCCCGGGATAGACATACGTCTTCTTGAACATCTCCTGCATATACTGCGACGGGCACACCACAGCATCGACTTTCCGCAAGACCTTATTCTCGCAAGCCACTGCCAGCCTGGCGTCGCGTTCGGAGTGAAGGCCCCACAGGGGATTGTTCAAGAACCGAGCCGGATTGTGATGGGAGATCAAAATGGTCCGACATCTCTTTGGTTTGGCGATAAACAAACCGGGACATCCGTGGTCCGGAAGGATCAGGACATCTGGCTGAAAATCTCTGATGGCTGAATTGAGCCTCATGCAGGGCCAGGCAGAGACTGCGACATCTGCAAAGTGATAGACGATTTTCGACGGATCAACGATTCGAAAGTACCACCCGATCAGACGCCGTAGCCCACGCACGAGGCCGGGAGACATCCCCACACGCGTGACATCTTTTTCAGTCAATGCTACCTGGTAATCCTCAAACGTATAGAGCCGTACTTGAAATCCTTTTTGTGCCAGCGCACGGTATAAGTGGTAATGCGCGCTGGCCACTCCTCCGGCGCTGACAGGAGGGCATGAGCTCGATACGATCGCGATCTTTTTAGACATGTACTCTACGCCTAATCCCACACTTGACCGCAAACTTAAGCATTTGTATCCATGTCAAGCCAGCCCCTGCGCTGAGTGGCGTGCGCTGGAACGTCTTCAATGTCCATAGGCCCAAGGGGGTCGCCGTGGCGCACAATGCAAACCACCGTTGGCCCAATACCCTCAGCAAGACCGGCTCCGGGTAAATGCCAGCTACGTCGTTAGCCGCTTTAAGCTTGTGCAACCACGCGAGACTGGCATTGATGAAGTCTGAGGTTGCCTGAAACTGCCATGCACTCAATGCTTGATGGAGCGCTAGCTCTTCCTCGGTGGGTTGGATTCCAAGATATTCCAGCTGAGCAAGGCGGACAAGCCGAGCAGAAGCGAGTTTCTCAGCTTCATGCTTTTGCACCACTTGCCGTGAATGGAGCCGATAGCGAAGTAAAACCTCCGGGATATTGGCCAGAGCCATGTGACGAGCCGCTCGGACCCAAAGGTCATAATCTTCGGCATGAACAGAGCCCACGTCATAGGAAAGGTCTGTTTTCACAAACAGTTCCCTGCGCATCATGATCGAGGGATGCGCCAGAACCGACTCAAACAGCAGCCAACTACGAATTGTGGCATCGTCGGCGGGATACTGCCGCACTACGGCCCCACCACTCCCAAACGTCTCAATCCATGTCCCGCAAATCCCCACCTCCGGATGCGCGTCCATGAACGCCACCTGCGCGGCAGTTCGCCCTGTAACACTAATATCGTCAGCATCCATCCGAGCAACATACTCACCACGAGCCAGCTCCAACCCACGATTGAGCGCCACCACTAGGCCGCGATTGGGTTGCTCATATGCACGGATACGACCATCCAGTTGCCGATAGCGCTCAATGATCTGGGACGTCTCATCAATGGAGCCGTCATTAATGACAATAAACTCAAAATCGGTAAACGTTTGATTCAGAACGCTTTGAATCGCCTCCTCCAGGTACATTTCCCCATCGTAGACCGCCATGAGGAAACTGACACGAGGTACAGGCGACATTCACTGCACCTCTATGGTGCAGCCTGGAGGTACTCCTTCATCTACCCTGTTAAGGAATTGAGCCCTTGGCGCCCCTATGTGCCCAAATATTTCGCTGAATCTACGGGCATAGGTATGCTCACGCAATGTCCGTTCGTAGCCGGCCTGAGCAATCACCGCCCGCTCATCCTCATGCTTCAGATAATAGCGAACCTTATCAATAAGATCCTGGCGATCGTCAAAGCACGCAACTTCTTTCCCGATTTCATAATACTGTCCCAGATTTTCGGCCATTCCCGTTAACAAAAACCCTCCACAACCGGGAACTTCAAAATTGCGCCCCTTGATCTGATCACTGTAGTGCACATCAGGAGTCTCCATTGGCTCTGATTCGACTGAGGCAGCAAGTGGGCCGCACAGTCCCGAGAGCCAGCCCTTCCCCATTGCCTTCACCTGCGATCCGAATGGAACCCCGTCCAGAGAGCGAGAAAGCCGGCTGCGAACCGTATCGCTCGAGAAAACTGTGGGGGTAATGACCGGCAATGATACATCAGTCGGCTTCGATGCATTACTCAGATTAAGATTGATGCGACTCTGATTGAATACGCGAATCATTTCTTCCTGTGATAAACGACCGGATTCCCAACCACCGCCCCAGACATAAACGTTGATACCTGCCTTGCGTAAAGCGTCAATCACCTGTCGGCGGTTGCCATGGGGCTGACCGACAAACGACACATCGTACTTCATCGGCATATTCATCTTGCGGTACAACACGTCGTTACACCCCCACTGACTCTTGATGACGTTGCAATAGCCAAGACTTGCATACTTGGGTAGCGCGCTGGCCGCCGTCGTGACAACCCACGTAAAACAAGGTGCCCAATCGCGGGAGTAGTTATCAAATCGCCAATGGTCGTCACAAAACCAGTTCACGGTCTGAAGACGAGTCTCTGTGAGTTCGTGCAGCACCAATGGATCGAATTGATCCGTGAACAGGACCGCGAACAACAGATCAGGCTTTTCCAATGCGACCACTTCCTTCAATCGTCGGTTCATCCTGTCTCGCCCATGCTGCTGCATGAGCGTCATATAATCGAAGTACAGGATGTCGTGCCCCATATGGAGGAGAGAGTGATAGAAATTGTAATGCTCAAAACTGAGCCCTTGTTCCGGCTTGCCATAGTCATATTTCATCGCAGCATAAAGAATACGCATGACTATTCTACTTCCCTCACAAACCAGGCACCTTAGTGAGTTGATACAGCAAGGTCATCCCAGGCAATCCCGTGTCAGTCGAGAGTCTGCGATAGCGATTGGGGGCAACAGCCATGGCCTCTGCAATAGCCGTATACGGTCCAACGTTGTAACCCGACTTTTCAGACTGATAGAAAGTATCGTGCAAGAGGATGTTCGCATCTGGCATATGTGTCATCACACCAGTCAGCTCTCGTTTTACAGAGGCATGGGTATGGTCACCATCAATAAACACAAGCGTCGAATTGGGTTTCCCAATACGGTTATGGATCTCAAGGCAAACCGTCAGCCCATCTCCTTGGTGAAGTGTCACCTCGTGCAATCCTTTCACCAACACCCCTCGTTGCAGTCCAGGGTGCTCCTGATGGGCTGTATCATCAGGCAAATCCACTGAATGGATCGCGATGTCTAACCCAAAACGCTTCGAGGTCTCATAAAAGATTCTGGCGGACTTCCCAAGATGGGTTCCCCACTCAACAATGTAATCTGGCTTAAGCCTACAGACCGCGGATACCATCAAAAATAGCTCATTGAGAGGAAACGGATGTACCCCGACAATGGGGACCAGTGTGCTTGCGACAAACTCCGAGACAATCCAATTGTTCACCTCGAATTCGTCGCAATGAATATTCACAGCAGGGTCCTTACCTCTCTCCTGCGATGGCGCATGTTTTAGACCAAGGAGTCCGCGGAAACTATTCATCGATTGACACCTTTCGAAATACTTCTTCATATTTATCAGTGATATCCTCCCATGTGAATCTTTCTCTCCATTTTTCCTTCCCGGCCTCGCCTAGCTGGCGGAGATAGGCTCTGTCTTTAACCAACCGCGACCAGTGCTCACCGAGTACCTCAGGGTCAACTTTGGTATACCCTTTTCCATCCTGAGAGGCTGAGCAAATCACACCCGCTCCTGTCCAATGCGCAATTTCCCCAGAATTCCCGACTGGAACTGAAAGAAATGGAGTTCCCGCTGCGGCTGATTCAAATAACACGAGGGGTGAATATTCAACATGAGACGCGAAGACGAAAAGATCCGAGTTCATATACGCCTGAACCAGTTCGGACCGAGGCAGATCAGTCACTACTACTCTTTTATTACTCCCCTGACGTTCGACCTCAGCCGTAATGGCAAGCAATTCCTCTTTAAACGTCACGTGGTGGGCCATGCCTTTACTCGTGTACATACCACGGCGTATTCCTCCTTTATTGAGTACACCGTGGAAGAGATATCTCAAGGCGCAGAGGAGACCGTCTTTGCCATAAATATCACGGACTATTCGGGTGTACTCGCAACATTTAACATGCAATACCCGGACAGTTGACTTCCATTCCACCGGCACTGACTCGTTACCATTCAAGATCAGGGTTGCAGGGTGCCCATCCAGGTCAGCCGATAAGAATGCAGTCGCAACGTCGAGATGCCCCTTCACTCTGCTCAAACTTCCCACTGTTAAGAAGAGCAAGTCATTTAGACCGATGCCATGCCGTTGCCTGAAATTGTGGTCAGGGGCCACTGAAAACTCAGCCTCACTCGCTCCGTTTGGAACAATAGAAAACCTGCTAAGTCCATGTTCCCTGGCAAAATTAATGTCCCGATAATCTGATGCATAAAAAATGAGATGGTCAAACTGCGGCAGAATACGTGGCAATTGCCGAAAATATTCAGCATACGCTGGTTCGTATAAGCCGGAAAACCCACATGGCACAAATACCTTCCCCGCCTTGATTTCCGACAATACCGGCCAAATGGCATCAAATGTCCATTGCTGGGCTGCCTTGATCATAATCACATCAAATTGTTGTGAGGTAACAAAGCGGCGGTACTCCGCTACTTTCCCCTCAATTCCTCGTACCAAGTTTCCGGAAATCTTGAACCCTCTGATTGTGACGCCATTTAGCTCACTGAAAAGACGCGTTGGCAATTTCGTAGTGGCGACGGTGACCTTATGCCCACGCATGACCAGCCTTTCCGCAAGCTGCTGCATGACCTCCTGAACGCCACCCACACTTGGAGAATAGAGCTCACAACAGAGTAAAATGCGCATGCGAACCTGCTATTTCCCCTGAAAAGATCCTGGCGCTCATGTCTGTTGCATGGCCCGTAAAAACCAATTCCACGTTTGCTCAATGCCCACATTGAAGGGAACCTTCGCGGCCCAACCTGTTTCCTGCTTTAGCTTCCCGCTATCAAGAATGTTGGTCTCAACATCGAACTGTCGAGAAGGCAAAATATTCACTTTCGGTTCAAGACCGGCCGCTCGAGCAAAAGGATAAATGGCATCCAGGATATCTTTATTGCTCCTCCCCTCACCGCTGCCAATGTTATACAATGACCCCGGTTTGCCGAGCTCCAACGCCGCAACAATTCCAGTTGCGACATCGGAAACATGAATATAGTCCCGAATCGTTCCAGGGTCGCCATAGAGGAAGAGGTCTTTCCCCCTTAACACTGACGCCATGGCAGTGGCGACGAAGCCCTGGCCAGTAAATGGCTTTTGCTGCTCCCCAAATGCATTCGCTGGTCGAACGGTCACAACGGGCAACCCCTTTATCTTCATGAACATGAGGCCATACTTTTCTATGGCCAATTTGGTTACCCCATAAGGGGAAATCGGATTGGTCGGATGTGCCTCCACGATTGGCACATCTTGCGCTGGACCATACACCGTTCCGCCAGATGAGATGACGACGATTTTCCGTATGGCAAGACGGCTGGCAACATCGAACAGCCCAACCGCAGCAGGCAAATTGCCAATGATATCTTGTACAGGGTCGTCAAAGCTGGTACTGGGAACGGTGGAGTATGCAAGGTTAATGATTTCATCCACCCCCTTCAGTGCACCGAGTAAGAATGCTCTCTCACCGTAATCGCCCGGAATATAGCGAACCCCTTTCGGCAATATCCTTGACGGTACGGGAGTTCTGCCGATAACCGTAACTAGTTCCCCCTTGGCATGGAGAACCTCAACAACATGGCTCCCGAGAAATCCAGCCCCGCCAATAACACAGCAATGTTTCATTGGACTTGACTCACATGCACCTTGACATTCATTTCTATCCGACGACCATACGTTTCATAGCCCTGACTAAATCCACCAATCTCCGGCGAAGCCCTCTAGCTCGCGTGTGTCGAAAGTAATGGTTTCTGATACCAGAAAAACGTACCTGTGCTCTCTCTCTTAGCGCATTCGAAGGCGAACTATGGGTGTCGCTCAACATCTCCGCTGCTTCAAATAATATTCGCGACAACTTTCTGAGACTTGGTCGTGGGGATACCCTCTGATATGCGGCATGATTGAGAGCTGCAAGGTCGGTCACATCTCGATCTGAGAATTTTCTCCCTGTCGCCCAAAGCAGGTTCTCGACACTGATATTAATTACCCTATCAAGGAAAGGGCTCATTCCAGCCCGTGACATGCTGTTCGGAACTTCCCGATATACCAATAAAACCTCAGGAATATTCGCCACTTCGAAATGTCTCGCCACCCGAGACCATAATTCATAATCCTCAGGTGGCTGCCTTGCCTTGTCGGTTGAATAGAGACCGACCGTTTCACATGCCGATTTTCTCAACATGACGGAGCTGTGGACAAATGGATTGTCAAATAGTAAGTCGTACTTCAAATGGGAACTTTCGGTAGGGTGTTGGTGGATTCGCTCACTTCTCACATTTCCGACCCAGATCTCTGCCCACCCACCAACCAGCCCACAACTTGGGTGAGCATCTAAAAAACTCACTTGTCGCTCAAGTCTTTGGGTGAGTGACAGGTCATCCTGGTCCTGCCTGGCAAGATATTCTCCCTTGGCCAGAATAATTGAACGATTTAAAGTCGCCGCCAACCCTTGGTTTTCCTGATGATAGACACGGATTCTTGGATCTTTGAATTTACTTATAATCTTTGCGGAATCATCGCTGGAGCCATCGTTGATAATGATCAGCTCAATATTTCGGTAGGACTGTGAGAGGATGCTCTCGATTCCGCCTTGCAAAAATCCGGCGCCGTTGTACACGGGGAGTAAAACACTAACTAATGGCTGATTTGGCACTAACATTTGCAGCGCCTCGCATCCGGCTCAAAAACAAGCCAATCGGACTTGTCCGGTGCAACTTATTGTCCCGACAAGTCATCTAACTTTTCTTGCTTCGACTAGGTATCCGACAGTGAACTCTTCGACAGATACCTCCTCCTCCAGTCGCGCAAGGCGCCTCGGAAGCCAATACAGGAGAATGAGTCGAGTGAGAAGAGACAATTTGTGCGGCGCTTTTGCAGCAATCATCCTCCCGGCCCTATAGGCCTCCTGCCCCACATGTTTTAACAGTCCACCAATTGGCCGCATCTCAATGATTTCTAGCCCACAATTGACTAAAAACGTTTCATAAAAGTGGGGAGTGTACCCCCCATAAAAATGGAACGGCTGCTGATGCAATCCGCTCCCCAAGGGCGCGGTCAAAAACAACCTTCCGCCTCGCACCAATATGCGTGAAAGTTCCTTCAACGTGTCGATTGGCTTAGGTACATGCTCAAGCACTTCAGTGCACAAGACCACATCAAAGGACCCATCAGACACTGGGATCTTATTGCTGTCACAAACATAATCGATCTGCCCATAATTCCAACGCTCGACCTCTGAACTTGTTGTCGACCCACCATATTGAGCAAAGTCCTGAGTTTTATATTCACAATGAGAAAACCTATCGCGATAGGGGCATTCTCCCGCACCGACGTCTAGCACTTTCGAGCCGCAACGAAGTGCTGCTGCCTTTTCAGTGATCCATCCCTCACGCGCATAGGCACTAAAGTTCACAATATGTTCCAAATGAGCGGAACGTTCTGCGGCTCCACGCGTCGTAATCACCCTATAGAGATCGATGATCTCATCGACTAATCCAGGAGTCCAACTTGTATATTGTTCAATCAATTTCATGGTCGGCGCATCGCATACTACGTGCTCTCCCTTCTCAGACTTGCACTGGCAATCCCAAATCATCCAAGACGAATCAGGAGCATCACGGTTACCAAGTAGCTCACCCTGCTTTGGCAGCAATGATCGTGAAATCAGAGCAAATAGTTTTCGTGACAAGACCTTTGACGAGAAGCTTTGTATAGGCCCACTCTGAATCCAAGTTCGCTATCGGCAAACATGGGTCTCTTACATAGGTCACATCCTGATAGCCGTGTTTCAGCATCGAACTCATAACTTTGTACCCATAATACGCATACGCGGCCGACTCGACAATTTTGAATCCATGAGCTTCCAAAAGGGTCTTGAGTCCCTTCAGTGTGTAAAGCACACGGTGGCAGGGTTTCCAGAAGTTGATATCGAAGCTGATATGGCGCCTCGAATACTTATCCAGGGTAATCAAAGGCAGGCGCATCATCAGTGTTCCGCCTGGCCTTAACATGGCAAACGCCTTACGCAAGAAATCGCTCGGATGATCCAGATGCTCGAAGAGTGCATTGGAATACAGTACGTCGACCACGGAGTCCCAGTTTGTCGAACAACAAACTTTCTCGCTGTATTCCGGATACTGTGCCTTAAAAGCTGAGACAGCCTCCTCACTCAGATCTATGCCGTAGATATTGGCCCCGTTCTTGAGGAATTGGATAAGTTCATGTCCGTACCCAAAGCCAATCTCCACCGAGGCTTCAGCGCCACAAATGGTTTTAGATATGCGGTCGAGTGCAAACTGAAAGTGCCTGATTTCTTTCCGATGGAACCTCGAGTAGATACGTTCAAATTCAACAAAACTTTTACGCCTTGTCCCTATGATCTGGCGACTGCGGTTCGAATAAACGGAATTGAAGTAAATGCTATTTTCGACCTCAGCACTTCTGTCTGAAATATAGTTTGCGCTGTTGCAAGATGAACAAATACAGTAGTTATCGACCTCTGGGTTTGCCAACACACATTGACACGCCTTGCAGTGCACCATTCTATGGTTGCCACCATTTTCAGTTTTCTCAGTGTGGTGAAGCATATAGTACGGGCGCATCAGGAGAAGATTCACGCAGGGCTACCGCTCTCTGGGAGAGCGATCGAAACAACACGTTACCTTAGGCGTGAGAAGGCTCATCAGCAAAACGTTAGAAATGAAATCTGACGTAAATATCTCCCCACAGTAAATCGTCCCTATTCCGCTCTATACTTTCAAACAGCGTATTCCTATCCGTCCAGCCTGATAAAATGAGTGCGGGTGTCTCTCCCAGCGCATAATTAAAATCAGCACTCCCCAATGAGCCCAGATACTCTATGCAAAGCATGGCATCATTGATAAATTCCCTTGTAAATTCAAACGCGATGAAAGGAATCGGATGGGAAAGTCCTTGCAATACTTCATATTCAAATCCCTCCACGTCAATCTTGCAAAACTTCGGTGAGCCGAATTCTTGGATCAACGCATCTATGGTTGTTACGGGAACCTCCACGGCAGGATCCCAGGTATAGGAACGGAATCTGCCTGTTTTCCATTTTTCAGAGAAGGTTGAGATCGCGTTCGCAGATCCGCAAACTGATAATGACCTGCTGCCCGATTGAGTCGCCAGCCCCTTGGAAACAATTACAACGTTTGAATCATTCTGATACGTTTCTTTCAAGACATCGACACAGCTGGGCTGGGGTTCAATACAAACCACCCGGGCTCCCAAGTCCAAAAAAATCTTAGTTTTGTTTCCGATATTGGCTCCAACATCAAAGCAGAGATCCCCCGGCTTCACGAGCTGGGAATAAAAAGCTGACGTCTGCTCGCAGAGCTTCTGCCTAGAATGATCATGCTCCAAATCTACCGAAGAACATTCCACGTCGCCAAGACGTAGTGCACGTCTGAGCCGATATACCAAATTGCGAATCATTGTTTACTCATAGACTATTTTCCCGTGTGACAAGCCGTGGAATATCAGCTATTCCGTTAGTAGTACGGTCATCCTCGAACCCCATCAATAGAATTTCAGATTGTTGACTGCTAAACAACAAGCCGGCACCTGATGAGCGCAAAGGCTGTTCCTTGACTGCTACTGGGCTGATTGCGACATGTCCCACTCCCTGCGCGTAATAAAAAGGACGCTCATAGCTTGACAGCCCTACGATGAATTGAATGTCGCAGGCGGCTAATGGCAGGCGGCAGACGAACTCCACGCAATATCGGCCAGGTCTCAAATCTTTCTGCTTGGACCAGTATGTGATAAGCGGCACCGAGTCGAGCGACATCAAGCCGACTGCTGCTATTACGTGAGGGACGGGGCAAGACAATTCAAACTCCATCACAATGTGCCATGGTTCTCCCAACCGAAACTGCGATTGAGAGACTCCATGCTGATTCAAGAAGCGCAAGACATGCCCTACTCCGGGGGCCTCAGGTAAACCAGGAGGCAAAGCCACTACTGCAGTCAGCTCGGACGCATTCTTCCGCAAATAATGGCCAATTACTTCCTCTGTGGATCCCACCTTCTCGAGGCTCCCAGACTCGAGTAAGAGTGTTCGATTACAGAGGTTGCGCACTGCGGCCAAGTTATGACTGACAAACACGACCGTCCGCCCTTCGTTGGCGACAGCTCCCATTCTCCCAAGGCATTTCTGCTGGAATGCTGCGTCCCCTACCGCCAACACTTCATCAAGCAGAAGAATCTCAGGCTCCAGATGGGCAGCTACAGCAAATGCCAAACGTATATACATCCCGCTTGAGTAATACTTCACCGGGGTATCAATGAACTTCCCTACTTCTGAAAACGCCACGATTTCATCAAATCTTCGCCTGATCTCTGCTTTGTTAATTCCCAAGATCGCGCCATTGAGATATACATTTTCACGCCCCGTCAATTCCGGATGAAATCCAGTTCCCACTTCTAGAAGAGACCCAACACGCCCATTGATATCCGCTTCTCCCGTTGTCGGCTCAGTGATTCCAGAGAGAATTTTCAGCAAGGTACTTTTCCCGGATCCATTTCGACCAATCACTCCAAGGACTTCACCTCGCTCGACACGAAACGAGACATCCTTGAGAGCCCAAATCATTTCGGTTTGGCTATCAGTGCTTCCCGCGCGATGTCTCCCTTGACATTTCTTGACAAATCGGACACAGCCATTAGTCAGCTGTTCGCGGAATCCGCTGTAACGAGCCTGGGATGCTCCAATTTGGTATTGTTTGCCCAGTCCCTCAACTCGAATCGCAGTATCAGCCATCGTTCACACCATGTCCGCAAACGTCCGCTCTGCGCGGCGGAAAAAATAAGCACCGGAAAATAACAACACCAACGTCACTGCGGCTGACATCAGCACAAGTGGCCCTGGAGCATTGCCGGTGCCCAATAACGCCCAGCGAAAGCCTTCAACCACGCCGACCATCGGGTTGAGAGCGTACAGCATGCGCCACGATTCCGGCACAAGGCTACTGGGATACACCACCGGAGTTGCAAACATCCACACTTGGGTAATAAAGGGAATGGCATGCCGGACATCTCGATATTTCACGTTCAGGGCCGCAAACCACGTTCCGACCCCCATCGCCGCAGCCATGGTCAAGAGGATAAACAACGGTAGCGTCAGCATCTCGATTGTGGGGACGATCTCATAGAAGATCATCATTGCCAGAAGTACAAGAAAGGCGATCAAGAAATCCAACAAACTGCCTGCCGCAGCGGAAAAAGGAATGACCAGTCGTGGAAAAGAGATTTTGGTAATCAAATGTTGATTTGACACCAGGCTGTTGCTGGCTGCAATCAATGATGATGCAAACAATTGCCACGGCAGTAACGCACAGAATGCGAAGAAAGGATAGGGTAACCCGTCGGAAGGAACCTTGATTAACCATCCGAAGAAGATACTGAACACAATCATGGTAAAGACCGGCTGCATGACCGCCCAGACCACTCCGAGCACTGTCTGCTTATAGCGAACCTTGACGTCCCTCCAGACCAAAATGTACAGCAGTTCCCGATACTCCCAGATATCCTTCAAATTCAACGACGGCCAGCCTTTTGACGGTCTAATCTTCCTCGTCATACCAACGGCAAGTGGCGTATTCATGGAGTTTGGTCGTAATGTTATATGGTCAATCAGCACAATGCATCCACGATCCAGGTGTTCATGACATCCTTCCGAGTGACCGGAGTCTGGCAAATAGACGGTCAAACCTATGCTGCCACGTATGCTCACCAAGGACCCGTTTTTGTCCCGCCTCACGAATTCGTGTAGCCGCTCGTTCATGACGCGAATAGAACAGGACCTTTTCCGTAAAATCACCGGGTTCTGACCACACAACAATTTCTTCCCCTAGCTTATAGTACTGGGAGTGATCAGGTGCCTCTTGCACAAGATAGAATCCCCCTGCCATCGGCACCTCAAAGTCACGAAGTCGACACTGTAGATTCTTCGATTGCTGTACGCCTGTTTCACTATGCCACCCCGTATCAGAAAAACCCAGATTTACCTGACTTTGGTTGAGGATTGATGGAAGGGATGCATCGTCACACGGGCCTCGAAAGTCAGCCCCCTTCAGTTCTTGAAAGGAGAATCGTCTGGCATACTTTCGTCGCAGTGGGCCAAGCACACTCTCACTTCTCTCAGCCTTCCATCGCGCAGACGCGTAGTATCGGAGATCATGAAAAATCTTATAGGGGTCCCAGGTGAACCGGTAGGGGCTCGGACTCTCCGATTTCCATCCACGTCCGAATACAACCGGCTTAATCCCCTTGCTCACACATTCGGCAAGTAACGCCCGGCGAAAGGGATTGAAGCTTCCGATAAAGGAGACAGCATGCTCGCACCTCGCCCCAGGCACAGCATGGCGAAAGTAGAAATTCGGGTTTGCCGCCATCGGCATCCATTCTATATTGGGGTTATAGGGCCGAAGGTATTCGGCATTGGTCAACTGGGCAACCGCCATGACATCAAAGTATGGAGCGGTGCGAATGACTCGATACCACTGGAATGCCATGTCCACATGATAGTTGACCATCGGCACCCCAAGGCCTCGCAGCTGCTTAGCCGTCTCAACCAAGAGGAAGTCGTCGTAGACAACACAAAAGATCAGATCGAGTTTACCGGCCGCTTTAAGCGCACGCGCCAATTCCACCAAGCGGTGGTTCAATTCGTTCCGTTTAACTCTCCATTGCTTCGATCCCAGCTGCCCCATGCCACCAGGATAGGTGAATACTTGCAATTCATCGCAATAATGTCGGCGAAGAGTGTCCAGGAGATTGACCTCCATCCATCGGTCCGGAGGGAGTACCGCGAGGGCTCTCATCCAACATTGTTCCTGTATCGGAAAGACCGTTTAGAAGTCGCGACGCTGGAAGATAAAACAGGCGCCTGTCAATAAGAGCCCAGCATACAATAACCCGTAGACAGTCGCGGTCGCCTGATATCCAGCGGTTACAAGAAGACCGCTCGCCGCTTGACCCTTGATGTTTAACATCTCTAGGTTTGGGCAAATATAATATAACGCGGTCAGTGCGGCTTCCGTGAACTGGCTTTGACTCTTCTCCGCAATGCCCTTGAGGTCGCTCGTGAGATGCCCAATGACGAAGAGGCCAAGCGTCATTGTCGCGCTGAGAGTCGAAGAACTGAACGTCGAGAAGAAAAGAGACATGGCCATGACAAGCAATGTTTCCACAAGAATCAGTTCAACCGCCTGAAATAACGAACCGTGGATCGCATTGCCGGTCAACAATATCGTCCCTAGGAACATGACAAACATGATCGTGATGTTCACGATCACGATGAGTCCAAGGCCCATATACTTTCCCAATACAAACTGCACCCGCGTAATCGGCCTTGCGAGAATCGTATAGATCGTACGACGCTCGATCTCTTTCGTGACAAGGCCAATCCCGACGAAGATCGCGATGATGACTGCAACCAGATTGATGGCGGCCAGCCCCAGATCGTTGACGATGCGAGCCTGCTCGCCAATCGTGAGTGTTCCCAAAAGTACCGATGTCCCAATAAGGAGAACGGCAAACAGCACAAGGTTGTAGAGGATCTTGTCGCGAATCGTCTCTCGAAACGTATTTCCAGCCACAACCATTAGGAGATGCATCTCACGCCTTTCGACTGGTCTGCTCAAGAAAGATCTCTTCGAGTGAGCCCTTATGAGGAATCACCGAAATAAGCCTGCCTCCCGCCTGCCGAAGCACCGCGAGTACCTTCTCCAAGTGGTCCTGGCCAGAGAGAATAATCAGGCATCGATCTCCCCTCTGCAGAATCCGTGCTGCCAGTTGTTTGACATCAGGGAGTTCATCGCCAACCACTCCGTCACAGACAACCTCAACAGACCGTGCGACATGTGCGTTAACAAGATCTTCAATGCGACCCAGCGCAAGCATTTTGCCTCTCGCCAAAATACCGACTCTGTCGCATATCATTTCGACATCCGAAATAATGTGCGTGCTGAAGAACACCGTCTTGCCTTGATCCCGGAGCCCAAGAATGAGGTCTCGAACCTCTTTACGGCCGATGGGGTCAAGTCCGGACATGGGCTCATCAAGAATCACGAGTTCAGGGTCATGAATGAGAGCCTGCGCAAGACCTATCCGCTGCAGCATTCCCTTGGAGAATTTCCGCAGCTGCCTGTGCCCTGCGTCAGTAAGACTCACACGTTCCAGCAACTGGGGAATACGTTTCCGAATCGTCTCTCGATCCAACCCTGCAAGTTTTCCATAGAAGCAGAGAAATTCCTCTGCTGTCAGATAATCGTAAAAATAGGGAGATTCTGGAAGATATCCAATCCTGGCACGCACAGCTACATCTTCAGCCGGAGAACCGAGGAGCTCAACCAGGCCGTTCGTCGCTCGAAGTAGCCCGAGCAGGATCTTCATCGTTGTCGTTTTGCCCGCGCCATTGTGGCCCAAGAACCCAAAAATCTCTCCTTCTCTCACCGATAGCGAAACATCGGAGAGCACCGTGGTCGGCTTCTCCCACGGCCACAATGGCTTATACGTTTTGGTCAGCCTATCAATAACGATTGCGTCCATTGGCTCTGCCCTCACTACAATAACTATCCGAAGGGAACGCTGTGTGGCTCGAACAAGTTTGGCGTGTCAGTTGATCTTCATCGAGACAATGATAGCAATCCCCTTAGATTGTTCAAGTTTTCCAGACTTCTCTGCAGCAAGGGAAACGCCTCTCCATACACATCTCTCGTTGTTTACCAGCCCTGTGTCTTCGCCCACTTTCTGACGCGCGCGCTCAACGATTCTCCGTGGACGTCGTACAGGCGCTTACAACAATCACTGGTACTGGCCTCGTCTACGAGCCGCAATTCGCATGCGCTCTGCCACTTCGCTACTGCGGACAGCCCCCGTCGCAGGCTCATAGAGATAGTGTCCTCCGAACGGCTCTCTCGGCAATTCTTGAAGCAACCCTGGTTCAACTAAATTCTCCAGGCGCTCAGGTCGGCGCATATACTTCGCCTGATATCGACTGATCGCTTGCTCCAGGATCTGGATGTCCCGTTCGACGAGAGATTCTTTCAGACGAACCTCCAGCATCTTTCGCACATTCTCATCCGAGGTTTCCTCATACACCTTCGCTAACAGTTCTACAGCCTGTTGTGGGGATCGGGCCGACACAAACAGTTTGGCAGCCAGGCGAGCGATGCCCTCCGGGGCTCCTGGGAGACGAGCCGCCTTGGCCATAGCCTCTGCCGCTTTTTCATCGTCTGCTAACTCAAAGTAATAATTGATCCCCAATAGGAACGGCAATTTCCACTCTTGGGGATTGTGCTGTATACCTTTTTCCAAGAGACGGTTACTTTCCTCGGGCATCACGACAAGTATACAGAGTGCATGGCTTCCAGCCTCGTACGCACGCACGAACTTCGGATCGAGCGTCGTGATCCGGTCCACCGCGTCGTAGAGCCAATGGCCTTCTTCCGCTGAAAGTTTCCGCTCACCCATCACCTGGATCGCTTGAAGCCAGAGCAGGTCGGCAACCAACGCCCGATACCCCAACGAGGCCATCCGCAGATAGTCCCCGCTTGGTAAATACGTTAGCTGATGGAGTTTTGGCTTGGAATCGACCCAGTGGGTCAATGGTATTTGAAGCGCTACCAAGGAAGCCGCCAACACTGTACCCGTAGCCAATAGCGTCAGAGGTCGTCGCATCATGCTCATGGCTTAGACTCCGGAGTCAACGCCCTTCCTAACGGGGAAAGATCGACGGTGATAAACTGACGTTCGATGTCGCTCAGGACCTCCCGCTCATATTTTCGTTGGACGGCGACGATCGCAGCGAATTCCGATTGCGCAGCTTCGTGTTCACCAGCCTTCAGAGAGAGTTCTGCAAGGACCACGCGAGCCGGAAGATAGTTTGGCTCGGTGCCTACGGCTCGCTGCAACCATAATTTCGCTTCCTCTACCCGTCCTTGTGGCAACCGAATGTTCGCCAATGCCATATAGCTCAGAGGAGAGTACGGATCGGCATGAACGGCTTGTCCGTAAGCCTGTGCGGCCTGATTCAGCAGGAGATCACGCTGATCCTTTGAAAAATGTTGTTCTGCCAGTAAACCATAGATCGTTCCCAGCCGATATGGAAACCGCCCATCTAACGGGTTCAGTTCAATCGCCTGCCCTTCCTCCTCAACTGCCTTGACCAACCGCTGCGGATCGCCCGACTGATGGAAGAGCTGGACAAGTGTCCGTGCACTGGCATCATGGTATCCAGTCGTGCCGGGGTCGATCAGCGATGCCAGGCGAAACCAGTCCAGTGCTAGATCCTGCCGTCCAACTTGAGCCTCGGCCTGCCCGCGCTCATGAGCGTACCACCCCGCTGCCGGCTGGATGATGAGGACCGCAAGCACAACTCCACAGAGCAGAACAAGAGTAAACCGTACCGGATGATAAGAAAACGGCACGCTCTGCCGTGAGATGTCAGGTTTTTTGATCGATCGAAGCGCAAAGACAAAACCTCCACACACAATCAGGAGAATAACCAGCGCTGGTTCATGGAACACAGAATCCACCAGGCTATGCGCTAAGATGCCCAACACCGCGCCAGTCAGCCCCGTCACAAGCCCTCGCTCCCATGGCTCCAACTCGCTGTGGAACGCAACTTTGACTTCTCTTCCCCATATCCCGATGCCGAGCAAGAAGATCGCTAACCCTCCCACTCCCAATTCAACCGCCATCTGTAGGTACTCGTTATGCGCCGACTCAGCCCTTTTCACATACCGAACAATGCTGGACTCAATAGGAAACCGATATTGGAACGAGGAGTATTTATACATCCCCAGCCCTATGCCCAATGGTCGATCGGCAATGCGCTCCATCGAGTTCTTCCAAATATCTATTCGGCTGAAGGCATAGGGGTCCTGCGTAGCGACGTCAACCATCCGCTGCTTGAGAGGATTCGGGATCACAGCCCCTGCTGCGAGGCTCACGATGAGGATCAGCAGAGCAATTTTTCCGAATCGGTAACAGCCGATGAATATGACGGCAGTCACTAATGCCAGCAACGCTCCTCGTGACTGGGCGACCATGAATGCGCAAAACGTGATGGCGACGATGCTCCATAGACATACACTCTGCCATCTTTTCATCTCGCTCCGCGGGATACCGCTCAATAGAGCGAGCGCAATAGACAGAATCGCAACCTCATACGTCGCAAAGAAGTTTGGATTAAAGAATGTGCCCTTTGCCCTCGCTTCACCAAACCAGACGTATTGAACGATCCCCAGCACCCCTTCACAGAGCCCCATTCCCACCATGACCATGACGACTTGCCCCACCTGTCGATTCGTCCGAATACCCTGCAGGACGACACCGAACAATACGGCATACATCAGGAGACTGATGACCCATTGGACACTTGGATTCTTATAGGGAGCCCACCACAACGAGAGACCAGCCCATCCTAAGAACAAGACGAGGACAGGAATAAGACGACTCCGGATGAGCGCAATCTCTTTCAACCTCATCCGATTCATAGTCCATGCAACGAATGCTCCGAGAAGCGTCAGCCGCATGATCAAAACAGGCACGTGTGTAGTCCCGCCTTCAATCAAGGGAGAAAAGATGATGAGGCTTCCGAGAAGAAGAACCGCCGGTGAGAGAGGCCAAGAAAATAGGTGCCGGGTCAGGGTTGCGGCGAGATCCTTGTCGAACCTCTCCAAAAGGCTGGAGGTGGCTTCCCCCGCTTTGGCATTCACGAGCTGTTCTCTCTCGCAATGTTCGATCATCGAGGCTGTGACTTAAAGAAATTTTGTTCCGTTGGCATCGGAGCAGAGTCGCGTTGCTTCTGTTCCTGGCGGTAGTCAGGACAAAACCACCGTAGAAGCCACCCCAAATTCTGTCAAGAAAATCTGTCGTTTGCCCCACAACGAGAGAGGGAGAGAGACCATCACGGCCTCTCTCCCCCTTTCCTGCAACGGTGACTTCACCGCCTCAGAGCAACGTGTTATGTTGTCGCAGACACGTCGTTCTTCGCGTTGATCAAGCTGCGCTGGTCATTCATAGTCCACTCATCGCAGGCTATGTCACCGTCCACGTTCCCCTTAGCGCCTGTGGTAAATCCTGTTGGACTTGCCGCAACAGCCCCACCGACAGCAGGAGAGGTACCGGTGTTACAGGAACCAGCCACCACAACTGGCGCCCCCGGGAACACGGTGGGGGTACCAGGGCCAGGACCACCGGCAGTTATGTCAACTGCATACCAGAAAGAGTACCGCGGAGCCCCTGAAGGCGTATACCCGATCAGACCTATAGTTGAAGGCGCATAGGTATTGGGAACCGATTCAGCATTGAAGGCTACGGCTGAGGTAAAAATCGCCCCAAGAGCCACTTTCGCCTCCGCCTGCTTTGACTTCGCCTGATAGGCGATGAAGTTCGGGATGGCGATGGCCGCCAAGATTCCGATGATCGCCACGACGATCATCAACTCGATCAGGGTAAAACCCTTTTGACTCTTCAACTGCTTCAACATCGTACTGCCTCCTTGTTGATGGTTCACTAACTCCCCTTCACACCCTTGCTTGCTTCATTCTCTCATCGGAACTCGCGTCCGATTGTTGTTACCTAGTCCTATAGCAGGTTCGATGCCTGGTGCATGACTAGGCCAAGAAAAACTTATTCACATGAAATATCAAATAGTTATGATTCTTGGCTTACTAGGCAACAGATCCTGGGCGGAGGATGTCTCTCCAGCTTTTGCTCTGATCTGCCAATATTTGTCACCCACCGCACGGGACCTGATCTCATCCACTTGCTCTTCACGGAGAAGGTTGATTCATGGACTTCGCCATCTGCACAAGTAAAACAACGAGTAAAGACAGCTATTCGTGAGAAGACAGAGCTGCAAATCAGCCCATTAGATGACGGGAAGAGAATTCGGGAAGATGGCCTGAATTGAATTCAAAGATGGAGCCGCTGTTAGAGAGAGGTATCGGGATGTGCTAGCGAGCTTGCGTCTTCTCAGATACACGCCGTTTGGCCTGCTGGATACGTTCTTCCTGTGCCGGGTCGCCCATCCCTTGCTCACGGAATCGATCCATCAACTTACTATTGGATGGGTCAAGCTCCAGAGCACGGAGCCAGGATTCACGAGCGTCTGAAAGGTTTCGTTGTGTGGCATAGATATCCCCGAGATGCTCATAGAGCACCGGATCATCCTCGGCAAGCGCCACTGCACGCTTTATTTCCGTTAAGGCTTCAGTGAGCATTCCGGATTTAAACAAGGCCCAAGCGAGACTATCGATATAGTACCCATTGCTCGGTTTGAGCGCGACAGCCCGCGTGGTCAGGGAAAGGGCTTGGTCGATCTTGACGCCCCGTTCTGCGTAGCTATACCCCAGATAATTGAGTGCATCGGCATGATGAGGGTCCAGCTTGATGGCCGCCTCCATGGCGCGCACGACGTCATCGAATCGATTGAGCTTGTCGTAGACGGTGCCAAGATTGAAGTGCAAATCGGCATTCTTTGGGTTGTGGCCGATACCGTCTTCCAACACCTTTGCCGCATCGTCGAACTGGTCCTTCTGCAAATAGGTCAATCCCAGCACGATGTGAGCCTCAGGCTGTTTGGGATTAATCGTGACGGCCTTATTCAAATGCGTGATGGCCTCAGGAAATTCCTTCAGTCTGTAGAACAAGAGGCCGAGATGCAGATGCCCTTCAAAATAAGATGGCTCAAGTTGCACGTTAAACGTATACGTCTCGATGGCCTTCTTCGTATCTTTGGACTCCTCGTAGAGGTACCCGAGGTAATCTCTGATTTTGAGTTCCGTCGGGCGTGCCTTCAGAATCTGGATCAGTTGGTCGATCGCCTTGGGATATTCCTTTTCCTCTCCATACAGAAGCGCCAGTCGAAGCTGAGCATCGGTGTCCGAAGGGTCCTCCGCCAGCAAATCAGTCAATTCTTTCCTGGCTCCCTGATAATCTTTGGTCGCGACATAGAGCCGAACCAACTGATGCCGGATATCCCGGCTCCGAGAGTTCACCGTCTGGAGATATTTTCGCAGCACGACCACCGCTCGATCTGGGGCCTTCTGCGATTCATACACCGAAGCCAGGGCAAGGTAGGCTGGTTCAAACGAGGCATTCACCGCAATCGCCCGTTCCAAACTCGCTGCGGCCTCCGCTCCTTTCTCCGCATCGAGCAGTATGCGCCCCAAGTGATAATAACCAACGGCGGACTCGGGCGCCCGCGCCAACCCGGCTCGAATGGCCTGCTCCGCTTCGGGCTGCCGTTTCAGGCTCAGCAGCAACAGTCCCTTCGTAAAATAGGGATCGCCGGATGTCTGATCAATCTCGATCGCGCGATCCAATAATTTCACTGCACGTTCCCCTTGCCCCGCGCTGGCAAGAATCCCTGCCATCTGTGTGAGCAACTGACCATCTTGGCTCAAACCCTCCGCCGCTTGATCCGCATAGTTGACAGCATTCGGCATATCGCCCAGGGAAAAATAGAGACTGGCCAGCCTGGCCTTCACAGACTGAGACGCCGGATCCGCCTTCAGTGCGGTTTGATATTCCTGAATCGCACGATCCGTATCCTGTGCAAGCTCGGCTTGGTACCCCAGCATAAAATGAAATGCCGCAGTCGCATTGGGGGAATGAGCCGAGGATACCGGCTTCGGCGTATCGGCAGAGGCGGGTATCTTATCAGGTGTCTGAGGCGCACTCGCGCAGGCCACCACCATCAGGGAAAGTAACCAGCACATGACGCTGGAAATCAATGCGGAAAATCGACTGTTCGCCGTTCGGCTCAGAATGACTCGTGCCGTAAACAATTATACGTTCCTCTTGGCAGACTCAGATCCGGTCGTGGTGGTGAGAAAGATTATACGAGTGGGGTCGCACAGGGTCAAACGACTTCTCGATTGTCGAGGCTCTCGAACTTCGCGAAACGGTCGTGGAAGAAGAGCTCTCTTTTCCCCGTCGGGCCGTTGCGATGTTTAAGCACGAGAATATCGGCAATGCCCTTCCGTTCGGAATTCTGATCGTACGCATCCTCACGGTAAATGAACATGACGACGTCTGCATCCTGCTCAATCGCGCCGCTCTCGCGGAGATCCGCCAGCATGGGAATCGGTGGCTTTCGAGCTTCCACCGCACGGCTAAGCTGCGACAATGCCACCACCGGTACGTTGAGTTCCTTGGCCAAAGCCTTCAACGAGCGAGAAATGTCGGAAATTTCCTGCTGGCGAGATTCCGAGTCGCTCCGCCCCTGCATCAGCTGGAGGTAGTCGACGATCAAAAGATCCAGCCCCCGTTCTGCTTTCAACCGACGCGCCTTGCCCCGCATCTGCTGCACGGTGATGCCGCCGGTATCGTCTATATAGATTGGCGCTTGTTCAAGCCGGCCTGCCGCCTCCGCAAGACGCCACCAATCCTCTTTCTGAAGCTTGCCGATCCGGAGGGCATGCGCATCGACCCGCGCCTCTGAACTCAACATACGCAGGACGATCTGCGGCTTTGACATTTCCAGACTGAAAATTCCAACCACGGTACCCGCGTTGATGGCGGCATGGGCTGCCATCCCCAGCGCCAGGCTGGTCTTTCCCATGCTGGGCCGCCCTGCGATCACCACGAGATCGGAAGGTTGGAGTCCCGCCGTGATGTCGTCGAGATCGTAAAAGCCTGTGGGAACGCCTGTGATATGTTCTTTCCGTTTCGATAGTTTGTCGACAAGGTCGAGACTTTCCTTAATGATGGAATTAATGGGAGTGAACGACCGATCCAGTTTCCCCTGGGCGATGCTGAACACCGACCGTTCCGCAAAATCGAGCAGATCATCGACTGAAGAAGTGCCTTCGTACCCGCGCGTGAGCACTTCTGTGGAAGTATGGATCAGCTCTCGCAGCAACGCCTTGTCGCGCACGATCTTGCAGTGGTAGCGGATATTGGCGGAGCTGGCGACACTCTGCACGAGTTCCGCTAAATACGCTGCACCACCAACGGCCTCTATTTCTCCCTGCGCCTTCAACCGTTCCGTCAGCGTAATCTGATCGATGACTTCTCCCACGTCCGACAATTCCAGCATCGCACGATAGATCTTCCGATTTGATGTGCGATAGAAGTTTTCTTCGACCAGCAATTCCATCGCCTTGGCCATCGCGCTATTATCGAGGAGGACTGCGCCGAGAACCGACTGCTCGGCCTCCAGATTCTGAGGAGGCAACTTCGGCTGGGACAGATCGGCCGCTGACAACGATTTCATGACCGCTCCTTGACCTGCCGGCGAGCTAATGACACGAGTTCGGCAAGCTCCATCTTTTTCGAGAGACGACCCAAATTGCCGGTTCGTCGGCCCTGCCGCTGAGTCGCGAAGGACTCAACCACCAGCACCTCATCAGGACCCACACCCGGCGCACCGACCACCACCACTGATGCTGCCTGTTGAGTCAACCCAGCCTTCACGGCAGCAGATACAAGCGCCGCCTCGCTCCCCTTCATCGTCTGCTGCACAACTCGGACCCGAGTTCGGCGCAGCTGGGCCGCAACCGCCGTCAATCGACGGGTAGCCCGGCTTGGCGCGACGACAAGATAGTCCACCCGAGCTGAGGCCGATCCCTCATCGGGAAACTCGATCGTACGAAAAAGCCGATCGACGTCCAACGCAAAACCGGTTGAGGGCAACGGCCTACCGAATCGACCGATCAAGTGATCATACCGTCCGCCCCCGCCTAACTCCGCCCCCAATCCTTTGGCAAACACGTCAAACACGACACCATCATAATAGTCGAACCCGCGAAATTCCCCCAGGTCCAGAATCAGCGATTCTCGATGACCGGCTGCACACAGCACGTGATAGACCTGGGCGAGCCGATCGAGAGGGGCCGCCAATGCCGGATTGCCGGCCGCGAGTACTCGCCCACGTGCCAGCACTTCCTCTTGACCGTACAACTCAGGCGCTTCCCGTATGGCACGGGCCACTGTCTTTGAAATAGGCTCACTCGCGAGGATCTCCTCAAGTCTCGGCAGATCCTTCCGCGCGGCCGCTTGCTCAGCCAACTTCTGCCCCTGCACAGACAGTCCTGATCGCAACAGCAGTCCTTTAATGAACCCCACATGTCCGAGAGCCACCTTGAAGGACTGGAGCCCGATCGTATGGAGACACTCGATCATCAAATCGATGACCTCGCTGTCGCTCGTGACATCATTGAGCCCGATCAGCTCGGCTCCGACCTGAAATATTTCCCGGCCACGCCCGGCGTGTTCCTGTTCATAGCGAAATACGGACGTTCGATAGGAAAGGCGCAGCGGTAATGTCGCACCCGTAAGCCCCATGGCAACCGTCCTGGCAATCTGCGCCGTGGCATCCGGACGAAGGAGGAGCGTCCGCCCCGTCGTACGATCGACGAATTGATAGCAATGCTCGATCAGCTCCGGCTCAAGCCCTGGCGCCAAGACGTCGAGATACTCGAACGTGGGAAGAATGATCTCGTCGTAGCCCCACTGGTTGATTTGACCGAGCAACTGTTCTTCAAAGCGACGGACCTGCTTCGCCGCGTGAGGAAGAATCGTTGCCATGCCCACGGGAACCAGTGAACGCTCACGGGACGACGGGACCTGACCCGAAGAATGGGACTTCAGAGGAGCGGAAACCATGGCAACCTGATGGGTAGGGCGCGGGATTAAGACAGAGCCGCGACTTTGACAGAGAGAATGTCTTTGCTGGACTTGATCGTCTCAAGGGCTATACTCGGAAACACTGCATCGGATCCAATAATGAGCAGCGCGTTCCCGCCACGTTTTTCGAGCGCACATTGCATCCGAACGATATTGATCTGGTTATCGCCGAGCACCTTCCCCACCATCCCGATCACCCCGGGACGATCGATGTTGAGGATCAGGAGCATGTGTCCCTCCGGCACCACCTCAACATTGAACTGATCGATCTCCACCACGCGGGGATCCTTC
This sequence comes from Nitrospiraceae bacterium, assembly GCA_014379455.1. Taxonomy (GTDB): domain Bacteria; phylum Nitrospirota; class Nitrospiria; order Nitrospirales; family Nitrospiraceae; genus Palsa-1315. The sequence continues at coordinate 890 of JACMLT010000287.1, read as the reverse complement.
TTGTGAAAAAGCGTACCGGCCACCTGGTACGACTTCTTACCGGCCTCCACTCGCACGCGAATCAGACTTGTGAAATCGCCTGCATCGGAACTCTTTATTTCCTTCACTTCGATTCCACGTTCCTTCGCGACAATCGGCGCGTTCACGTAGTTCACCGGTGCTTCCATCACTGGGCTCAACAGTCCCTTCAACACCGCAATCGTGAGCGGTGCGATCGACAGACTGGCCACTTCTCCACTGTATTCGACGGTCACGCGCTCAAGCCCGCCTTCGCACAGCTGCGTTTGGAACTTCCCAAGCTGCTCGGCTAACGACAGATAGGGCTGGAGTCTCGGAAGCAACTCCGGAGACACAGATGGAATATTGACCGCCCCTCGGGCAATGCCTTTGGTGAAATAATCGACGATCTGTTCCGCGATCCCAACCGCTACATTCTCTTGCGCCTCGGTCGTCTGCGCTCCGATATGCGGTGTACAGATAAAGTTATCCAGCGTCAACAACGGATGATCCGCCTTCACCGGTTCTTCTTCAAATACATCGAATGCGGCCGCCGCCACACGCTTGACCTTCAACGCGTCAAACAAATCTCCCTCATGAATAATTCCGCCGCGGGCACAATTCACAATCATCACTCCCGGCTTCATCGTCGCAATCACTCCGGCATTGATGAGGCCCTTGGTCTCAGGCGTCAACGGCGTATGAACAGAGATGATATCGGCATGCTTGAAGAGTTCATCCAATGGCATCATGGTAATGCCCATCTTCTGCGCGCGCTCCTCGGCCAAATAGGGATCGTAGGCGACCACGCTCATGCCGATTCCCTGTGCCAGCTTCGTGAGATGGCTGCCGATTTGCCCCGCCCCGACGATGCCGAGCACTTTGTTGTAGAG
>JACMLT010000030.1 GCA_014379455.1 Nitrospiraceae bacterium | reverse complement strand
TTCATGGGACTGTTTCTGCTAGGATGGTGACGTGTGGATAGTTGACCTGTGACATTGATAGAAAGGACCTACCATGAACACCACGAAACTCATTGCCGCGGTGATCGTCATCGCTCTGATCGGGCTCCCGTCCCTATCCTTCGCAAGAGCGCGAGGGGGCGGATATGGTGGGGGATATTCCAGCGGGTCAAGGAGCGGTAGTCCTTCAGGGAGTATCGGCAGCCGTGGATCACGCACCTATGACCAGAATGGCGCAAAGCCGATTGAACAGTCAACGACACCCAAGCCGTCCGCAGCTGCCCCACCATCAACGTCCAGCAGCCCGTCTGCTGCAGCCCAGCCGGCGCCGGCCATGCAGCCCTCGTTTATGCAGCGCAACCCCATGCTGACTGGCATCGCTGCCGGCCTCGCCGGATCATGGATCGGCCATATGCTGTTCGGAGCAACAAACAGCAGTGCTGCGAGCACCACCGAAGCCGGCGAGACCGGCACGGCCGCTGGGGGATCCAGTTCCACCGGAATACTCCTCCTTCTCCTACTTGTAGGCGCAGGAGCCTTGTTTTATTTCCTGAAGGTACGGCGACCCGTTCCTGATTTTTCTGGAATCTCACGTCACAGCGCAGTCAGCGGCAGTCTGTTACAAGAACCTTCCGTCACGACCCTCCAAACCACGGCGGTGGTCAGCGAAGTCACCTCCGCCGACAAGGCGGCCTTTCAACAACTGCTGACCGATATTCAAACGGCCTGGAGCCACCAAGACCTGGCAGGATTTCGGCGATTCGTCACACCGGAAATGCTGTCGTATTTCAGCACCGCCTTGGCCGAACAAACCAGCCTCGACATTGCCAATCATGTTGAGGATGTGGTGCTCGAACAGGCAGATGTCCGGGAGACCTGGATCGAAGATACGACGCACTACGCGACGATCGGGCTTCGCTGGAGTGCCCGTGACTACACCGTCTCCTTGACGAAGCAGCGAGGAGAATCTGGCTATCTCGTCGAAGGCAGCCAAGAGACGCCGACCGAGTCCAGCGAAGTGTGGACATTCATGCGATACCAAAATGGAAAGTGGTTGCTCTCCGCGATTCAGCAATAGGAAGGGATAGGTAGCTTAGCTGCTCGCGGAACGCGCACAATCAGAGCATGCACGTTCGACGCGCGCAGGGGAAGATCGGTCAGCCCCCATCCCTAAAGAGAAAACGAGCTGAGCGTGGGAGGACCATCCATAGTAACGTGCGGTCCGACGGCAGCACGTCAAGCAACATAGGTGGATCAGGATCTGACTGACCGTTATGCGCACCACCGTATTCGCTATAGCTGGTGGGGGTGTGCTACAGTATTAAGTTCTTGCTGAGCGCGCGTTCTGGATCGATTCGAGGCCATGTGCGAGAGAGCAGCGCCTCGACCTCTCAGAAATGGCGAGGTAGGCAATGAACAATCGGAGTGGCTCTACACTCCTTAACAGATTACAGGGAGAGATCATGACCACGAAACCCATAAAGCCCGTGCATCCACGACCAGACACGGCTTGGGTCCGCATTCCTGATGGCACAAAGGTCAAACACCGGCATGAAGGACACGTCGGATTCATCGATGGGCTCACCGAGATCGTTAGTGGACCAAACAGGAACCCGGACGGGAAGACACAATATCGCATGAATATCGGAGCACCGGATCGACAGCTCGTAACCGAAAGCGACTTATCTATCCTGATCGACGATGAAGACCTTGTTATCATGCTGCGACAGAAGGCACCCTATCGCCGGGCGGTGACACAATCATTGCACAGCGTGCTCGCGCCGGATCGCTTCGTCAAGCTGGACTAGCTGACATCGAAAAGCTATTTGGAAACCGCCTGACGTTCCTGCTCCACGCAGCGGGAACAATAGAAAACGTCCCCGTAGGATGCTTAAAAACTCATTCCAGCAAGGCGGCTGGCGAACCGCAACCGGAGGAGGTACGGACCGCCCTTCCTGGGGCTGTTCGCCCGTACAATAGATCTGGGGAGTGGAAAAACCTCTCCAGCGCTTCTGACATCCGAGAGTCGTAATCGGTGTGTTGAGGATTTCGATGAGCTGATAACGAAGCTGGCGAGCTTGTTCAGCCCACTACCAGAATCGGAGACGGCCATGACAGAAACCTGCTACTCCAAAGGCCAAAAAGTCATTTTGGTCACCAGTCAGATCAAGAATGGCAATTGGCTGTGTACATTTTCGATTCCGGGGTTCAGTCATCTTGACGGCGGCCTGCATGGCCAGGATTCGTCGAAAGGCCACAAGACGGAATGGGAAGCGAGAACCAACGCATTTCAGCGTGCCAAGTTGTTCCTGGATCGGTCGCAGGACATGACCCAGGGGCACATTGCGGAGAGGACCTAACCCGCATGCTTCATTTCATGCGTGAAGCAAGCAAGATCGGTTCGACTCGTGAAGATGACACGTCCGTACTATCCAGTCTTGACGCTAAGAACAACTTGCAGGATGATCAACATGGCCAGATCTCTCACCCGCCCATCCCGTTGCGCCAAGATACGCCGTTCCACAGGCGTAGCCACAGCGGGCGATCACTTACTACTCTTACAAGGGGTAGCTGAGATGATCCCAACTGCCCGCGTCCAACAAGGGCTTTTTTAATCCGTGCGTTGCGGGAGCACGGGGTCGTCCCAGTTACCCCATCTCCTTTTTCAGCATCCAGCTAAGCCCAGGTCCGATGAGCCTCGCTGACGTGCTCCACCCCACCCACCGCGCTAATAATCCATCTGACATCATCCGGGATCGCAACCACCCGCAACTCTGCACCGTGGCCGTTGGCTGCTCCGCCAAGCTCCTCTACGACTTGAGCCAATTTTAGATCATCGCGTGGGATCAACCTTCCGCACTGGTTGAGGCTCGGTTCGTTTGGCGTCGCCGACTCAGGCCAGTACGCGCCAAGATCTATCTCTGTGAGCGCATCCTGTTGGCCCAGCTCACGCAATCGTAGAAACGCCTGATGGCTCACGCAAAAACTGTTGTAGCTTTTATTGATCACAATCTTTTTCATAGACCGATTCCTTTCTCTTTTCCATCACCGCTCTCGATCTCGCGTCGCTCATCACTGAGCGACGTATCAGACACCCTCGCATGGACGAGTGTCAGGACGCCTTCACTGGGTCGGCATAGGCATTCGTATAGTTTCCTGACCAATGGGAATAGCGTCGGTTGGCCCAGGTGTTGACCTCGCCATTCTGTGTTGTGCCATAGCGCTTCGCCAGAATCGCGGTGAATGTAGCGAGGCTTCCCTGGATCTCCAGGAGATCTGCATCTGTGATCTTCTCCCACTTCGCTTTAAGTGGCGCCTTGAGTTGGATCCAAAACACTTTGAATTGTTCTTGATTCATGTGGCACTCCTTTCTTGTCTCACTGATCGTAAATATAGATACCACGTAACCGCTGCGTCCCATCGGTTACCACTCTGCATTCGCCAGAGGCAGTAGTAGTAGGCCACAGAAGTAGCAACCAATGAGCGCGTTGCCGTAGAAGCGGCGAAGACTGGGGAATCAGACGCACGGGAACGTAGGAGGGAGTGCTGTGCGAGAGATGGGACAGTCGGCTTGGCTCAGTACGTCACTTCATAATGTACAGGGCCTAGAGGGCCGGAGTCAATGTAACGGCGACAGAAGTTGCCACTTATGGTTCGCCTACAGCGGAAAAACTCTCTGCGCATGCCGGAACTTCATGGTTCTGGACATCCTAAACAACAGTTGCACACCGAGCAGGACCCTCAAAAAAACCAGACTTCTCACCCACCTAACCCAGACGCCTACTTCACCCGCCTCCCTGCGCCTGCCAAGACAGTCTCTTCGCCCAAGGACACGCCTTTTCCAGGCAGGGCCACAGCGAGCGATCACTTACTACTGTACAAAGGGGTGGCTGGGATGACCCCAACTGCGCGTCATTCTCACCCGCCCACCCACCGGCACACCGAGCCGTGCCATTTATCCTGGCGAGGGCCTTCCAAATTTCTTATGCCTGTCTTGGAGGGAGCAGCCAAGGCTGCCCTATACTCCGCGCATCGAGCGAGCACGTTTTTAATGCGCGCTCTGCGAGCAAGAAGGGCACCTGGCCGCTCCTCCCCCATCCTTCTTACGCCGCGCGTTGCGCGAGCACGGGGGTCGTCCCAGCTACCCCGCCGTTATGTTCAGCACCCTGCTCAGATGTCTTGAACCTGCCAGTCGATCGGAAGGGATCCCGCATCGGCCAGGTCTCGGTTGACGCGCGAAAAGCACCGGCATCCGAAAAACTTTCTGGCTGACAAGGGCGAGGGATGTGCGGTGGCGATCACAGCATGGTGCGATTGCGTGATCAACGCCCGCTTCTTCTGAGCCTCCCGTCCCCATAGGACAAAGACCACCCGCGTTTGCTTGGCAGCAACCAACTCGATGATTCGATCTGTGAATCGCTCCCAGCCGCGGCCATGATGTGAATTGGCCTGGCGAGCCCGGACGGTAAGAATCGTGTTGAGCATCAGCACGCCCTGGCGGGCCCAGGGTTCGAGATTCCCGTTATTGGCGATTCGGCATCCGATATCGTCATGGAGCTCCCGATAGACGTTTCGCAATGACGGAGGCAGAGGCTGAACGGTGGGCTGCACGGAAAAACAGAGCCCATGCGCATGACCAGGCGTGGGATAGGGATCCTGGCCGACGAGCAGCACGCGGACCTGGTCATACGATGTTGCGGCTAATGCATTGAAGATGTCCTTGCTGACCGGCAAGATCGTCTGCCCACCAGCCAATTCCTTTTCAAGAAACGTATCGAGCCCCCGATAATAAGGCTCGCGCGTCTCTTCCTTGAGCAAAGATCGCCAGCCTGGAGGGATTGGTGGCAGCATGGAGAAACTGATACCACACAACCGACGGTAATGCTCTCTCAAAATGAAGCTACCACAATTGGAGCACCCG
>JACMLT010000286.1 GCA_014379455.1 Nitrospiraceae bacterium | reverse complement strand
GCTTGGTCAATGCGTTTTTGCGGACCGTGAGCGCGCCTGTACTGATGTCATCGATTGCGTCGATGGCCGCATTAATGCGCTGGGCGACACCGGTCACGGTCGTCTGATTGATGAACAGCGATTTCACCGCCCCATAATTTGTGTTGAGCACGCTGTCCAGCTTGGCATCGTCCACGGTTATAGCGCCATCCCGTTCCGTCTTGAATCCAATTTCTCCCACAGAAGAATAGGTCGTCAGTCCACTGACAGGAGCGGAGAGAGCCTGCCGCAGTTGCGATAGAAACCCTTTTGCCGTCGGCTCGGTAAAGAATAGCGCGCCTTTTTTCGTGGCCACGTCGTAGGTCGTGCGTTCGTTCACAAACTTCACGATGTCGTTATAGGCCGCGGCAAACTTCTTAATGTTCTCTTTCACCACACCGTTGTCACGCGCGACATTGACGGAGACCGTACTGGATCCGGTTGTCGTGAGGAGCGAGAGTATGACGCCTGGAATCGCGTCTGTGATGGCATTGCTGCTGCGCTGCAAGGTCACGGGATTCAGCGTCGGATCGCCGACGATGGCGATGGCGTCCTGCGCGGCCTGCAAGGTATCGACACCTCCCGTGCCGCCACCATTGGTGAAATCCAATGTCGTGCCATCGGCCACGATCGTCACCCCATTGCTTGCCCCTGACGCAGTCGCCGTGAGAATCACGCGATAGGCCGGCGTGGTTTCGCTGCCTGCGTTCACAATCGACGCAGTCACGCCGGCGCCCAAGTCGTTAATGCCGGTCTGCAAATCTTCAAGCGTAGCGGCGCTGCTCAGTGCCACAGTCTGATCGGTACCCGTTCCTACGCGGAAGGTAAACGTGGCCGACGCACCGCCGACGATATCGGTGGTTGCGCTCGCGACAGCGGTCGCTCCTTTGTTGGTAATCTGATGCGACTGCGCCAATTGTGTCACCCGGACGAGGTACGATCCGGGCGTCGCAGTCGATGACGCCGAGGCAGTTAACGCGGTCTCATCTGAGACAGTCGTGCTGGTTCGATCGAAGGAGGTCGGCAAACGCAGGGCATCTCCAGCCGATTGCAACGCCTGAAGTTTGCCCCCGAGCAATGCGTAGTCCGTCAACTTCGATTGCGCCGTCGCTTTCTTCTGACTGAGTTGATCGATGGGAAGACGCTGAACTTTGACCAATTGATCGACCACCTGGCCAAAATCCAGCCCGTTTCCCAATCCCCCAAATGAAATCGATGCCATGGCTGTCGCGTTCCTGTGTTATGCGCGTTCGTGAACCAACAGACCTTTCGGCTCTTCGAGATGCTTGGCCAAATCCAGAAGTTCCTGCGCGGGAATCTGGCGAATGATCTCTCCGGATTCCCCGCTGAACACCTTGATCACCGCCTTATGCAGATCATGATCGATCTCGATTTCTAGACGGGACGTCGTTCCACGAAGCACTTCCTTGACGCGAACTGCAGCCCGCTCCACATCTTCCCTTGCCGGCGTCGGGACCGGAGTGGGAACCGTGAGTTCTGTTTCCACCTTGCTGTCCCCTCTGCTAACTGGCTTCGCATCGCTCTCGGGCTGGCGCTGAGGAACATAGGGACCTTGAGACGGTCGAATGTTTTGGACCATAGATGCCTCCCTGGAGACGGAGCGGCCTCATCCTCCGCCGGAGGCCCAGCCGCCGATGCGGCGGCTGGGCGATCACTCCGGCGAAACGATGTCCGGATCTACCGCAGCAACGCGAGGGCCTGTTGCGGAAGCGCGTTGGCTTGTGCCAACACGGCAATACCCGATTGAACGAGTACCTGATTCTTCGTGAACTGCGCCGTCTCAAAGGCGATGTCTGCGTCGCGGATCCGAGATTCAGCAGCCACGAAGCTTTCGCTCGTGATCTGGAGATTCGAGATGGCCGCTTCGAAACGGTTCTGAATAGAACCGTATTCCGCTCGCGCGGTGGCAATCGAACTGATCGCGCTGTCGATATTGCTCAACGCGCTCTGCGCATTTGCCGACGTCGAGATGTTCACGGTTGACAAACCGATGTTTGCCAAATCCAGATCGTTCAGATTGGCTGTAAGCGAGTTGCCCGTGCCGCTCTTGAAACCGATGAAGACTTCGAATGAATTGGTGCTTCCGCTCAACAGCGCCTGGCCGTTAAACTCCGTCACCGTGGCGATCCGGTCGATTTCAGACCGGAGCGATATAAACTCTTGATCCAAGTACGACCGCTCCGTGGCGCCGACCGTACCGCTAGCAGACTGCGACGACAGCTCACGAAGACGGGAGAGCAAGTTGCCGATTGTCGCGGCGGCGCCGTCGGCGACCTGCGTCAAGCTGATACCGTCGTTCGCATTGCGCGTCGCTTGATTGATGCTGCGAATCTGCGCGCGCAAGGTTTCGGACACACCGAGTCCTGCGGCATCGTCCGCTGCGCGAGTGATCCGAAGGCCTGAGGACAACCGCTCAACCGACCGTTGCAACTGGTTCGTGTTCACGGTCAAGTTACGCTGTGCTGCAATCGAAGCCGGATTGTTATTGACAATTAATGGCATGGACCTGTTCCTCCTTGAAAACCGAACGAATCAACCACTCGCACTTCCCGGCATCCATGCCAGGATTGTTGTGACCGAAGACCTTACAGATAGCATGCATACCGGCGAGGTTCTCTGGTCGTGCATTCCTTATCGGTTCCAGCCGCTCCACACTTGAGAGAGCCTGAGGAGCAGAACGGAGAGAAGTCACAGTGGTCGACAACCGACAGTATTCGACAAGGAGAGTCATCGAGAAGCCAAATACGGGAGAACCTCGAATTCCAGGATATCCGCCATGCGAACTGGATCTTGCATGGACCGGGCGTCCAAGAGCTCCTGAATCCAGGAGGACAGGGCTTGCAAATCACCGCCGGCTTGACTATCCTGCTCGGCGGCCTGAAGACATTCCATATAATCGGCCAACTGCCCGAACCATCGATCCAATGCTGTAGGAATGATGCCGCTCATACGCAGAGGTGTGAGGAATCCCTGGCCGTCAGCTTTCAACGTCGAAGCAAACCTGCTGATGGACGGCGCGGCGTTGGTCATGATCTCAGGAATATTCTGTGAGCAGGCGTCGATCGGGCCAACCTCTTTGAGAAGCTTGCCCAACAGCATGGGCTGGAGATCGCGATCCGTGATCGGACATCCCCCGAGCTTCAACGAAGTGACCAGCCGATGTCGCGCATAGGCACGATCACTGACCTGCATGAGCACCTCGCTGACTAGCTGATCGTCGCTGACGTCCCACTGATCTTGATCGAGTGTGATACGCATAGCTCAACTCCTTGTGATAGATACGGGTGTTACTGAGACAGCGCTCTGCATCATCGGCAATGGGCGTTGCCGTTTCTCGAACTGAACCGGTTCGGCTGACAACAACCTATTGACCCGATCGATGCGTTGCTGCCAGCATCGATAGGCCTTCACCTGCCGATCGGCCAGCATCGCCAGGCCGACGACATCATCATTATGGATGTCTCTGATCATGGCCACCGTGGACGGGCCGGTAGCCGGATGAACCATCATCTGAGGCAGGAGCTGTTCTCGCCCCTGACGGAGCCGCGTTTGTTCTTGTTGTAGTAGTGACACTGGTAGCGGGTGACGCCTCGTGAGTGTTGCGATCTGGCGAGCATGCTGTTCCAGCCGGCGCAACGGTTCAACCGTTTCTCTCACCCAGGCCATCGCACGCTCTCGGTCCGGCGCCGGTTCAACGTTCGGAGCCAACTGGCTCGGCCTGCCTGTGAAATCTTCGTACCAGAATCTCCTCCAAAAATCGGCATACCATGCAGCGCTGGCATCGGCATGCCCCGCGCGCATGATGAAGGAACCAAGCCCATCGGCATCAGTGCTGGATTGGTATACACGCACACCTGCACTCCATGAGGGAAACGGAGCCTGCTCTAGGGCATGAAGACACAGCGTCGCAACCTCCTCGGGAATCAATCGATCCTTGCAGGCATGGTGGGCACAAATCTGATCGAACCCACAAGGCGAACAGGCAAGGTCCGGCTGAATCACCCAATGGCCTGGACCGTATGGGCCCGTCTCATGGTGATCGACATGGCCGACCGACAGGTCGATAACCGGGGTTCCAACGCCGACCGCGAGATGCATCGGTCCTGTGTCGTTCGTGAGAAGCAGTTGACAGCGCGAGAGCAAACCGACGAGTTGATTGAGTGTGGTTCGACCGCTTGCATCGAGAATCGGTGCCGCTCCTCCGTTGGCTCGATAGGCCGCTTTAGCCGACTCGATGGCCTCCGCTTCGGCGGCCATGCCGATCACGACAAATCCCACATCAGGATGACGGCTCAGTCGTGCCATCGTCCGACCATAATACTCTGGCCGCCAGGCTTTCATGACATCGCTGGCTCCAATCTGTACCGCGATCCACCGATGGACGGGTCGGCCTTGAGACCGAAAAAATACGTCGGCCCAGTCTCTACCATCAGCTGGAACGGTGACCGACAACGGCGAGAAGGCTCCAGGACTGCTCCCGCCCATGGCATAGAGGTCCACCAGGTTGAATCGGTTGAAGCGTCGATGTCGATGCAGATCCGTGAAGTAAGACAGCCATGAATTCTGCACGATGGGGCTCCCGTCCGGCCCTGCCGTAATCCCCCGCAAGTCCGGCGCGCCGATGTACGACGCGAGTAAGCCGGTCTGGCGATTAAAGGTGAGATTCACAATCCGATCGTACCGTGCAGCTCGTAGTGGTGCAGCCCAAGCCGTCATCTCTTGCATCAGCGCCACAAGGCTCTTGGATTGCGTGCGGCAGTCATCGAGCAATCGAGTGAAGTCGTAACTGATGACCTGTCGAAGTCCTGGAAGGAGTGCGGCTGTCGGTGTGAAACTTCGATCAACGACCAGGTCGATCGCGACATCGGGCCATTCCTCGCGCAACCGAGACAACAAGGGGCCGGTCTGAATCAGATCCCCCATGCGAGTCACATTGATGATGAGCACTTGTTTCATCACACCAAATCTTTC
>JACMLT010000285.1 GCA_014379455.1 Nitrospiraceae bacterium | reverse complement strand
GGAACGGATGCCGATCAGCCGGTTATCAAGGAGCTGGTGGCAGCGTTCAATGAAGCCGAAGCGGCGGTCAAGAAGGCGGATCTTGATGCGCTCATGAAGTTCTATGCCACGACCTACAACTACCATGGCTTGAAACGATCGGATGTGCACAGAGTATGGGGGGAGGTCTTCCTGCACTATCGAGACATTAGTTCATCCCATGTCTTCACCGAGCTGAAATTGGTCCAGGCCGACGGCGTGAGAAAAGCGTATGTGACTTGCACCGGCGGGCTCCACGGGACCGAGAAACAAACAGGGAAGCCCATCACCATTGATAGTTGGGCGCGCGAGGTGCATTACCTTGTCAAAGAGGAGGGGGCCTGGCGATTCCTCGGCAATGCGCGAGGGGTTTCTCCATCGAACTCACCAGCAAGTGCCGCTCCGCACCATCCTCTTTTCTAACAGGCTGCTCAAAAAGGCTTTCTAGCAAAGCCGCAGCGAGCAATTGCATAGTCCTCCCAAGCTTGCTCGTTGATTTTGTCCAGGATGGCCTGGATGAGTTCTCCACTGCGCGCAACGTTTTCACCCGCCCTACCCTCCGATTGCTTCGCAATCGATTTCCCGGGGCGTGCCATGAGCCCGGGCGAGGGTCTAATCCTCATTACCTCTCGTCAAGGGAGTGGCCAAGGCTGCCCTTTACTGCGCGCATCGAACGAGCACATTCCTATCGTGCGCGTTCTGCGAGCAAGAAGGGCAGCTGGCCGCTCCCTTCCTATCCTTCTGAGACCGCGCGTTGCGCGAGCACAGGGGACTTACCAGGCCATCCCTTTCCCTGCTAGCCTTCGATCTTCGACGGTTCATGATGAAACGCGGCAACCTTGGGACGAACGAGGTCGGCGAAGTCCTTGTACCGTAGCTTGATCGCGCCGACATAGCTTCCCGCTTCAAACACGATGGACTCGTCTTCCGTCAGGAGCTGATCCACATACACTTCCACTCCGTAGAGATTCCCGAACGGCGGCATCGTTCCCACTTGGCAATCCGGGAATAGGTTGCCAATCTCTGCTTCCGTTGCCAGTCGCACATCGCTGACTTCCAGCACATCCCCCAATCGTTTCAAATCCACACGCCAGGTTGAGGGAAGCACCGTCATCACGAAGTACTGATCGGCCTTGACGACCACGACTTTCGCGACCAGTTTTCCCGGCACATCAAGTGTGTGCGCCACGTCGTGGGCGGTGTAGGCTTTCGGGTGGTTGACCACTTCGTAGGGAATCTTGTTCGCCTCGAGATAACTCTTGAGTCGTTTCAGTACCGACATAGCAACCTCCCTCTCTGACAGACAGCGTGCACATAAATTTATTTGGTTCCTTGAGCATTCAAATGAGCAAAGGAAATGCCATGAATGCTTCACGCGGGCGATCACACAAATGGGCGACGAACAGAGGAGTTAGTGCAATGTGCTGCAAAAGGTCGTGAAGGCTTTGCCTCTCCACTGTTGCATTTCGCTACGGTCTATCTTTTCGACCGTGGCAAAAGGCTCCTAGATCGATCATTTCTTCCGTAAAGTCTCGAATTTTCTGTGGCACATCTCATGCTGGTTCCCCTATGGGGTTGTATGACTATGAAGCGTATCTCGTTCCATGATTCCGATTGTTCACGGTTCATATTTCACAAACAACGCGGGATCGTTGTCCTCATTGTCTTTGCCCTCGCAGGACTTCTTGCTTGCGAGAGGACTCCCGACCAAACGCAGGAGGCCAAGAAGCCGGCTGTGGCTGACAGGCCAGGAGTGCTCCATATCACATCAGCAGAACTTGCGCGAACAGTGATGCGAGCAGTGGAAGATCACTCAGTCCCCATCCTTAAAGAGGTAACGAGCAAGTTTGGAGGGGATTATTATGATCTCCGCTTGGTCGATGGCCGCATCGGGGGGAACAGCACGGGTTGTCATGAAGAAATTCATCCATTGGCATTGTGCGAACACAAGACCTGACGATTATTGCAGGTTTTCCCCGATCATCGCCCTTCGATGAACCAAAGGAGCGAACCGTATGAGTCATGACATGCCTATAGGGCCGCCACGGATCGCCACGATAGCGGCATGGGCGATCTGGACTATGCTTGCCGCATTCAGTTCTGGCTGCATCCCCCTGGTCGTCGGTGCGGCGGGAGGCGCGGCCGGCGTCGCCTATGTGATGGGCAAAACAACGGAGGAGTTCAGCTACGACGTGCCCATTGTCTATAGGGCCGCGCTGACCGCGATGAAGGAGTTGGGATTGACGCTCTCAGAGGACCGGGCTGATACCCTGTCCGTCCATATGGAGTCGGAGTTCGCTGATCGTGAGCATGTCTGGATTGATCTGGAGTCCATGAGAGAGTCCCGGACCCGGGCGACCATTCGCGTGGGCCTTACCGGTGACGAGGTTCGTTCGAGAAAGATTCTGGATACGATCAAGCAGTATCTCCCTCCGGCCAGCGGCGGCAGCAGGCTGCCGTAGATGAAAGGATCTGCCGATCTCCGAGCTTCGCGTATCTACCTGACGATGATGTAATGCCATGCTTGGCAGAATGTAGCTGCATTGTATATCCCATATCACACAGAGGAGGCTCCCATGTCGCGAATCAAGGAATTCAGAGCGTCGCTCGACAAGAAGTTGGATGCGTTAGAACACCAGGCGCTGGCGTTAGAGGCGCACCTGATCCAGACGAAAGATCAGGCGATGCAGCGGTTGGAGCAGCGCAAGGAACAGTTGAGAGAGCTGCTCAAGCAAGTCCAGGCCGACGTGCAGAAGTCGAAGGAGATGGCAGGGCAGGCGAAGACTGAGGTGCAGGCCAAGCTCGAACATCTACAAGTACAATTGGCTCTCGGCAAGGCAGAGGCCCGCGACACGTTCGAGGAGCAGAGGGCGAAGACTCTCAAAGCCTTGAGCGAGTTCGAATCCATTGCAGAGGAGAAACTGAAAGGGGCTACGTTCGAGTCAGGTAAGGTCTGGGAGGATCTTGTAGACCGGACGAGTACGCTTGAAGCCGAGTATGAGGTGCTCAAGGACCGGTTTGAGAGCGAGAAAGACAAGCAGGAAGTTGTATTGGAGTCAAAGAAGGAAGAGCTGCTTGCCAAGCTAGTGTTGTTTAAGGATCAGGTCAAGGCCAAGCGTGTGGTCGTCCAGGCCAAAGCTGATGTGCTTGAGACCGACTTGCGCCAGGGGCTGGATCAGATTAAGGCTGGGGTGAAGAGGTTGTTCGGATAGAGGAGAGGGAGGGCAGCCTGTTGGTCTCCTTTGCTCGCGCAACGCGCGGCCTCCGAAGGCCCTCGTTGAACGCGCGCAGTGGGAGATCAAACAGCCCGCCCTCTAGGGGAGAAGGTTGGCAAGCTTGGAGGGACCATTTCAGAGTGCTCGCTCGATGCGCGCAATCGAGGATCGACCAAGCTATCCTTGATCTGAAATGGAGGATTGGATGCGAGAAGTGATGGACAGTGTCGGTGTGTTCCACTTCTCGAGGAGTCAATCAGAGAATGCCAGCGATTTATATAACCGCCAGCCTGTGAAATCGTCCTCGTCATCGAGAGTACATCAGCAGCTCGCTTGTCATACCAGATCCGATCAGTTATAGGATTGGACATGCCCGGCGCGCCGAGTGCTCCCATTACCACCAACATTCCCCAGCGGATGGATCGCTTGCCTTGGTCGCGATGGCATTGGCT
>JACMLT010000284.1 GCA_014379455.1 Nitrospiraceae bacterium | reverse complement strand
GCCAACTCCCGCTTTACACGCGTGAGTTCCTCGGCTTCGGCGCGTTGAGCCACGCGTGTCGTGCCGTGGACCTCGGCCTGCCGATGCTGGGCGCGCCAGCGATACCACACGTTGTCTGGAATTCCCAGGTCGCGCGCCACCTGGGCCACGGGGTGGGCGGACGCCCGTACCAACCGCACCGCCTCCATCTTAAAGTCCTCCGTATACCGACGTCGCGCTTGTGCTGGCATGGTCACCTCCGATTTCATCATTCTCCTCCTTAGAGAGGTGTCTGTAAAATCGGGGGAGGGTCACTGCCACCCCTCGGTGGTGTGGGTGAAGCCAGGCTACCACTTAGCACACTGTCCGAATTTCCGGGGCCCCTTCTGTATGCCCACATCATTGGTGCATGATACCGCAAGTTCCTTCAAACAGAGACGGTTCAAAAGGAGAACTTTCTGGCAGAATAGCCACCTCTTAGCCAGGAGGTTCCCCTGCGTCAGTCGAAGTTTATCGAGACCCAGATCGTCAGTATTCTGAGGGAGGCCGATGACGGTCGCTCGGTCAACGAGATCTGGCGGAAATACGGCATCAGTTCTGCCACGTACTACCAGTGGAACGCCACGTATGGTGGGGTGGAGGCTTCAGACATTAAGCGGCTGAAAAAATTCGAACACGAGAACGACCGCCTCAAACGGATGTATGGCGACCTGTCGCTGGAGAATGCGGCGCTGAAGGAGGTCATCACAAAAAAAGCTCTACGGCCTGCTGAGCGGCGAGAGGTTGTCACGCACCTGGTTATGGTGAGAGGCCTTCAGGTTCAGCAGACCTGTCGAGCAGTGGGACTGGGGCGGGCCACGTACTATCGTCCCCTCATGGACTGGGCCAGGAGTGATGCGTCGGTAATTATCGCTCTGACAACCCTCGTGGTCGCCAAGGGTCGCTGGGGCTTCTGGCAGTGTTGCGATCGACTGCAGCTCGATGGGCATCCGTGGAATCACAAACGGCTCTGGTGCGTGTATTGCCGGCGTCGGATGAACCTGACGCGACGCACCAAGAAACGGCTCCCGATCCGGCGCCGTCAGCCACTCGTGGTGGTGCCTCAGCCGAACGTGGTGTGGGCCGTTGATTTTATGAGCGACACCCTCTACGGGGGCCGACGGTTTGGGACCTTGAATATTCTGGATGAAGGGGTGCGGGAGGGCTTGGCCATCGAAGTGGATACGTCGTTGCCAGCCGAACGAGTGGTGCGCGTGCTGGCCTGGCGGGGTCAGACGCAGGTGATTCGCCTCGACACTGGCCAGGAGTTTTTCGCAGAGCGCTTCATCTCCTGGTGTGCAGAGGAGGGGATCGAGCTGCGTTATATTCAATTGAGGGAATCGGATCAAAAGGCCTTCATCGAGGGCTATAATCGGACCGATCGATGAGAAGTGCTCAATGCCTATGTGTTTGAGTCAGTGGATCAGGTGCGAGAGATCACCGCAGAATGGTTGCAGAGTTACAACGAAGAACGGCGCCATGACGCATTGGCAGGTCTCTCACCCGCCACGTATCAGGCTTGACTTGAAGCCAGAAGTTCTCCTGTCGAAGTGGCTCCTTGACGGGGAGCGTACGATACCTCAACAGTTCCGTACTTCTAGTCGAGATAACGACTTCATCGGAGTCAGCTGCTCAGGAGGCTGTAGTAGACCTCACGCGAGTACATCTGAGCTATCAAATGCGACCATTTGACATGGAGGTGCCCTGAAAACCTTCTAGTTTCCAGACCGTTGTGATACCATTCCCCGGATGTGAACCGATCGCAATTCATCGCCGCCGTAGGCAAAGTGGGCTATGAATCCAAGCGTTCCTATCCACAAAGAGTCTGATGGGAGACTGGCGTATCGAGTCAGGAGAGGCCATCATTGAACATGACTGGTATGGCGGAACAGATTATACCGGTGGCCTTAGGGGCACGAAGCTATGACATCGTCCTTCATCCTGGCTTACTTTCGACAGTGGGCGACAGGCTGAACGCCTTTACGACCTCTCCGAAGATCGCGGTTGTGACAGATAGGCATGTGGCAAGACATTATCTTCAAAAGACTCTCCGCTCGCTTCGCAAGGCAGGGTACGATCCGACAGAAATTATCTTGCCTCCGGGAGAGCGAACGAAGACGCTTGGAACAGTCGCCAAGATTCTTGACACGTTAGCCAGGCACAAGTTTGAACGCCAGTCTCTGTTATTGGCTCTCGGTGGCGGAGTGATTGGCGATGTGACCGGTTTTGCTGCTGCGATCTATCAACGGGGAATCCCGTTCGTGCAAGTGCCGACTACGCTTGTGGCTCAAGTGGATTCCAGTGTCGGGGGTAAAACCGGTGTGGACCATCGGTTGGGGAAGAATCTCATCGGAGCATTTTACCAGCCGCGTGCCGTATTGATCGATCCGGTTACGTTACGCACATTGCCAGGCCGCGAATGGATTGCTGGTTTGGCCGAAGTGATCAAATACGGCATTATCGCCGACGAAGGCTTCTTCGCGTTTCTGGAGCAGGAAATTTCTTCGCTGTTGAAAATGAAAAAAGAGCCGGTTCTCCACGTGATTAAACGATCCTGTGAGATCAAGGCGCAAGTGGTTGCCGCTGACGAGCTGGAGTCGAACCGTCGACGCGTTCTCAATTATGGCCACACGGTCGGACATGCCCTGGAGTCACTTGCAGGCTATCGTGGGTTGATTCATGGTGAAGCAGTGGGGATTGGGTTAGTGCAAGAAGCGGATTTGGCTTGCCATATGGGTCTCTGCGGGCGGGACGTGGTTGAACGGATCAGAACCCTGGTGCGGCGTGCCGGGCTGTCCGATCATGTTTCACCGTCATCCTTTTCGCGCCTCTGGAGTGCCATGCAGCATGACAAAAAGGTGGTTGGAGGGCAGGTCGTCGGAGTGTGGCCGGTAAAGATTGGGGAAGTGGTTATTCGACCAATCGAGGAGCAGGTTTGCGCCGAGTGGTTTCGGCGTATGTATGGCCGCGGGAACCGCGCATCGAACGGCCATCGGCCAGGCAGGCTATCCGACAAAAGGGCCGTGCGCGAAGGTACATCTCAATGACGATGAAACGCACGCCGTCTGTGGCGTCTCTGCAACAGGCATTGCGGGAAAAAACGCGCGAAGTCGATGTCCTCCATCGGATCTCTGCGTCGATCAGCAACCAACTGGATCTCGAAGCCATTCTCAAACATATTGTCGACGTCGTCGTCGAAGTGACGAAGGCGGATGCCTGCCTTCTGTACCTTTTGTCGGACAGTCAAGACGAACTCATTCTTCGAGCGTCGAAAAATCCTCATCCTAAATTGATCGGTCGCATCACAATTGGATTAGGCGAGGGCATCACCGGGTGGGTGGCTCAGGAACGGACGCGCGTCGTCATCCCGAGTAATGCGAACGACGATCCACGGTTCAAGTTTTTCCATAACCTTCCGGAAGACCGCTATCAAGCATTTGTCTCTGTCCCGATCATGGCTAAAAAGGAAGTGGTCGGCGTGATCAATGTCCAACATAAGCGCCCCAAGCGCTATCAGCCTGATGAGATCGCGCTCCTTTCGACGATCGCCACTCAAGTTGGAGGAGCGATTGAAAATGCACGGTTGTACGATCAAATGCAACGCAAGGCATTACAAGTGGAAACGCTGTCGCAGGTATCAGAAACAGTGGCGTCCACTCGGTTGATCAAAGATGTCCTCCAGCTTCTCGTGACGATGACGGCGCAGATGATGAACTCGAAGATCTGCTCGATCATGCTTTTAGACGAAGCCAGCGGGGAATTGCGGATTGCGGCAACACAAAGCCTCAGCGAACAGTATCGTCGGAAGCCGAATCTGAAGATCGGGCAGGGTATTAGCGGGCGTGCGGTGAAAGATCGACGGTCGATCATTGTGCTTGATGTATCCACCGAGCGAGACTATATGTATCCGGATATGGCCAAGAAGGAAGGGCTGTGCTCTTTGCTTTCAGTCCCGATGATGGTGCGAGATAAGGCACTTGGTGTTATTAATAGCTATACGTCTATTCCGCATGTGTTCACAGGTGAAGAGGTCAAATTGCTTCAGGCCATTGCCAATCAGGCCGCCGTGGCTATTGAGCATACGACCCTGATTGAGAAATCTCATGAGATGCAGGAAGCCCTGGCGGTTCGGAAGCTTATGGAGCGGGCCAAAGGCTATTTGATGCGTTCAAAGAAGCTGACCGAAGAAGAGGCCTTCAAACTCATTCAACGGCAAAGTATGGATTTTAGAAAGTCGATGCGAGAGATTGCTGAGGCAGTGCTCTTAGCTGGAGAACTCGATCAACGGGTTGAGAAGCAGCGTGGATAGGTCTGGCCTTCCAGCGACATCTTCGGGCACCTCAGGCTAAGGAATCGATCACGGCGCCGACTTTGGAGAGGACGAAGGGGTTGGATGTGTCCGTTCCGTCTCTTGCTCCGCCAGTTTCTTTTTGATCTCCTTTAACTCCTTTCGTACCTCGTCTAGATCGGTATCTCGGTTAGCAGATTCCCCTTTTCCAGGCATCGGTGGTTGAGCGGCAGTCGATCGCATGTCCGATGCAGCGGGCATTGTGGCAAGCAGGCTGTAGTCGATTACTAGAGTGGTGTCAGTCGAACGGGCCGTTCGATAACGATTGGGCCGCTTGGCGGATTCTGGAACGAAGTGTACTGTGCGATTGGCCAATCCTGTCGGATTGAATAGACGTCGATCGGCTATGTTACTCGATTCGGTCCGTTCTGTCCGTTGGCGATATTCGGTCAAGGTCAGATACAGCGACCGTTCATAACTGTAGAGCGAACCTCCCGTTGCTTCTACGGATGCCCCCCCTCTGGCCTGTTCTGACTCACACACGTTGGGGAAACGGACGTCTGACAAGCAAAAGACCGTTCCGGCAGATTGCGATTGGGCCGGCGTGCCGTGTTTGACGATATGAAAGCCGACCTGCTGGTCCGACGCAGCTCTGGTGAGCCCTTCGACGAGGAGTGGCGCCAGGTACTCAACGTCGTCATCCCCAAACACTCGAATGGTCTCAGACTTGTCTGAGGCGAGGTTCCCTAATACTCCTCGGCCGTCCTTGAGGATCACGCCGCGCAGAACTCGAGCCATCGTATCCGACGATAATGTCACCGGGTGGGTGGCTTGAAAAGACCGATCGGAAATACGTTCCACAAACACCGCGCCGCGTTCGGACTTATGGATTATGATATCCAGATCGGGATTGGTCGCACAGGCAGACACGACCAGGGTCATCCCGGTGAGAAGAAGCAGGGCGAGTTGTGGACGATGAGACAACGGCAATTCCCAAAGTGTATAGAAGCCGCGAGTCTAGCATAATCGACAGGACGAGGACACCGGTAACATTCTTCGGATACTGAGGAAGGGTTCTACTTGACAGGAAGATCATAGACTCCGAATATAGGCACCCTATCAGTACGAGCTGAGTACTGGACAACGACGTCCAACGATTCAGTCAGCCTGTAAGAAAAGGACAATGGCGTCCTGTCGGCATCGACGGAATGACCGGAAGGGCCTTTTCCCCTACCACAGCACAGCCCTCCGGTGAATGAGAATGTATCAGTCCGACATTCTGGAAGGGAAACCACCGGGTGTTGCACACAAAGCCAGTCGGTGAAATTGATAGGCGCCTATTTTTTCACGACTCCATGACGAATCGCCATGAATCATACGGTCGACTGAACGTCCTGATCCTGTTTTGCGCGGCGCAGCCCCGAGGCGAAAAGGGTGAATGACGATGCCTGAAGCCACAGCTCCCCGCCCATATTCCTGGCTGCCGGTCCTCATAGGCGTGTTGACAGTCGTCATGCTGACGATCGGCACACTCGCGTTCCGCTACGTCGAGACTCGCATGGTCGCGACAGCAGGAGAAACCCTGGCCCAAACCGCCGCCGAAGTCTCGGACAAACTGGACCGATTTCTCATTGAACGGTATGGCGATGCACTGATGATGGCCCGAACGTTCAGCGTGCAGTCGCAGAATCGGGAATTTCAGTCAGCGTATATCGCTGGGGTGAAGACCGCCTATCCAGATTATTTATGGATTGGCGCCACTGACGCGCGCGGCGAGATTGTCGTTGCCACTGACCAGGCCACTATGGGGCGGGACTACAGCGGCCAAGCCTGGTTTAAGGCTGTGCGTAGCGGGCATGGGGTCTATATGGGGGATGTGGAACCATTCGCAGTGATGGGCGGCCCTGATGCCATCGCCGTGACGGCTCCCATCACCGGACCACAAGGAGAATTTCTGGGGGTTGTGACGACGCGGGTGGGAATTCCCGGGCTGGAAGACGTCATGACAAGGACGCTCCTGGCTTTCCGGCAGAGGGAAGGATTGAGAGGGGCACTGGAATACCAGTTCCTGACCGAGCAGGGGGTTGCCTTTATCGATTCGGATCTTGACCATAAGGGCCTCGTCAATCTCAAGCAACTCGGCCTCCCGTCGGTACGGTTAAGCGAAGGAGCCTTGTTTGGTTACGTCGAGGAGGAACATAAGCGTCGCCACGTGCAGGTCATCACTGGCTATGCCAGGACGCTCGCCCGTGGTGGCGGGTTTGAGGGGATGCATTGGACGGTGCTGATGCGCATGGACCGGCGCGATGTGCTGGCACCGATTCGTGAAGTGCTCTGGAATCTTGGTCTGGCAGGGGGTGCCGTAGCGGTGCCAACGTTCGGGCTCCTGGTGTGGACTGTGACACGCGTGCGGAAGGAATATCGGCACGCGCAGCATGAGCGCGCGCTCGCCAGGGACGCCGAAGCGTCGTTGCGTAAAAGCGAGGCACATACCCGGCGTATCGTCGAGCTGGCGCTCGATGGCTTCATCGGGATGGATGCCGCCGGAGTTATCATTGACTGGAACGTCCAAGCCGAACAGATATTCGGCTGGTCCAGGCAAGAGGCCATCGGGCGACTCCTTTCTGCCACCATCGTCCCTGCGCAACACCGGGAAGCTCATGAACAGGGATTGCGTCACTTCCTTACAACCGGGGAAGGATCAATGCTGAACACGCGGGTCGAGATTACAGGCTGGCACCGGGATGGGCGCGAGATTCCGATAGAACTGGCGATCTCGCCGTCTTTGAGAGGGGGAGGGGCCTACACGTTCAATGCGTTCGTACGCGATATCTCGGCACGAAAGCGGACGGAGTTGCAGAGCCGTATGCATGAAGAGGAGCTGCAACGGCTCAATGAGGCCTTGGACAGGCGTGTGCGGGCCCGGACACAAGAGCTGGCCGCCGTCAACGAATCATTGGTCGCTGAAGTGACTGAACGGATGCAGACCGAAGCGTCCCTTGAACAAAGCCGGCAAGCCTTGCAAAAGTTGGCGTTCCAGTTATTGCGTGTGCAGGAGGAAGAGCGACGACGTATCTCACGTGATTTGCATGACGACATCAATCAGCGACTGGCGTTGCTTGCCATGGATATCGAAGCGGTGGGACAGAAGCTCAATTCACCTACAGATCATGTGGGCCGGGCTGTCAGAGACATACAAGAGCGAGTGGTGGAGTTGTCTGATGTCGTACGCCATTTGGCCTATCAACTTCATCCTTCCATTCTCGATGATCTTGGCCTTCCGATCGCATTGCAGCGCCTTGTGGAAGACTTCACCGCTCGAAGCCGTATCCGGGGGAGCTTTGGCCATAAGAATATCCCCGTAGCCGTCCCTCAGGAGATCGCGACATGTCTCTATCGTATTACCCAGGAAAGTCTCAATAACGTGGTTCGCCATGCGGAGGCGTCTCAAGTCGATGTGGAGCTGACCGGGGCTCGATCAGAGCTGGTGGTGACGATTACAGATAATGGAGTAGGATTTGACTCCGAACAACTCCGGAACGGATCGCATGGATTGGGGTTGCTCGGCATGAAGGAGCGAGTCGCGTTAGTTCACGGGAACTTACACGTCGTGTCTGCGGTGGGGAAGGGAACGAGGGTGCAGGTGGTGGTGCTCGTTCCAACGGAGGTCGGATGAGTAAGCCTCGGGTTTTGTTGGGTGACGACCATACCCTGGTGTTGGAAGGATTTCGGAAACTGTTGGAGGATCGGTGCGAGATCGTCGGGGTGGCGGAAGATGGCCGTACGCTGATTCGAATGGCCTACGAGCTGAAGCCTGACATTATCACGCTCGATATCTCGATGCCGGAACTCAACGGGATCGATGCTGCCAGGAAGTTAAAGAAGATTCTGCCTCACACCAAGCTGATCTTTGTGACGATGCACGCGGATCAGGCCTATGTGAGTGAAGCCTTCAAGGCCGGTGCTTCCGGTTATCTACTTAAACGATCCGCCGGGACAGAATTGCTTCAAGCTGTTCAATCGGTCATGGATGGACAATGTTATGTCACCCCCTTGGTCGCAAAAGGTCTGGTGGAGTCGGCTATCACAAGGAAGATGCCTGTGGTTCTGAGTGCCAAACCCTTAACTGGGCGCCAACGCGAAGTGTTGCAACTCGTTGCAGAGGGAAAGACGGTAAAGGAGATTGCGTCTGCCCTTACCCTCTCGCCGAAGACGGTCGAATTTCATAAATCGCAGATTATGACGCTCCTCGATCTTCACACGACGGCGGAGCTTACAAAATATGCCCTTGTCCATGGCCTCCTTGCATCGGACTAGTCCCGTGCCTCTCGCCTGAAGATTCGCGCCTACAGCAGAAACGGCCATGAAAAATAAGTGCTGACGGCCCTAGGGATATTGTTTCATGTACTTAGGGAGATGCCTAGTGTGTTTGGTATGCCTCTTGGCATATACATACCGGCCATGGATCTGGTGATGGTTCGGTACCGCTACTCTCAATCACGCACGGTAGGGGGCGGTGAGAGATACGTAAGACGGCGAAGGGCTGGGGGTGCGCACAATGGCGTGCGGCGCGACGACGTCGTCGAGGTGAGAAAGCCCAGGATGAGTGAGCAATGAAATCTCAACAGGGCATGGGAGGCTGTCAGTTATGAAGATAGATATAACGAGACGGTGGAACATGTGTGCGGTGACTGGGGCCGCTATGGCGTTGGTGGCTGGGATGGCATCCACGGTCCCGAGTGCCTACGCCGGTGGCACGATCAAGGTTGACGACGACAAGTTTATTTCCGTCGGAATGGGTACGCGTCTCAGTTTCAATGCTGTCGAAGATGGGTCGGCGAGCGGTGCGCAATACAGCAACAGCTTCGGTGTTAACAACGCTCGTATCTATATCAACGGCGGGATTCATAAGTACGTCAAGTTCGCCTTCAACACCGAATGCTTTAACTGTGCGGTTGGCGGTGGTAACGTGGCTGGAACAAATACTTTCGGGTCTAACGCAAACATCGGCTTGCTCGACGCGATCGGGCAGTTCGAATTTAATGAATTAGTAAACTTCTGGATTGGGCGCACGTTGGTGCCAACAGAGCGAGGCGAACTGAACGGTCCGTTTTATCATGCGGTGTTCGATGGCTTTAGGACACCGTTTAACCAGGCCGATTTCAGTGGGAACTTTGGCGCCGGTGGGGCTGGCCTCTATGGCCGCGACAATGGTGCGGTCTTCTTCGGGAAAATCCATCCAGGTGGTACTCATCTACAATATGTCGCATCGGTGTTCACGGGGCTGCAGTCAAGTGCGACGGCAGGACCAAACCAAAGGAACAGTCTGAAGTACGCCGGGCGTCTCACGTGGAACTTGCTGAACGATGAGTCGAATCCTGGGTACTATACCAGCGGTACCTACTACGGAACAGCCGGCGATATTCTCGCGCTCGCGGTCGGGGGAGAGTATCAAAATGCCGGCTCCGGCTCATTGGCAAATAAAAGCATCTTCGGGAGTGTGGTGACCGATCTTCTGTTTGAAAAAGTACTTCCGAACAACAACGGTGTGTTCACGGTCAACGCGGAATTTAAAAGGTATTGGGCACAGGATGTTGCCGCCTTTGGCAATGCAGACTGCTTCTGCATGTTTAGCGGAACGTCATGGACGGGTTACGCTCTGTACCTGTTTCCGCAGGAGGTCGGGATCGGGAGATTCCAGCCCTATGGGAGATATACAGGCCTTAATAGTCAGTTCGCCGGCGCACGTAATGAATTTGAACTCGGCATGAACTATGTCATTGCCGGCCACAATGCGCGCATCTCGACATACTGGCGAACCGGCAATATCGGCGGCACGAGCACGTTTAACGGACAGAACTTGAACTACGCTCCCGGGTCGACAGGTCAGCACGTCGATTCGTTCCATGTGGCCTTACAGATGCAGTATTAAGGCAGTGGGTGGTTGTGATACGTCGCTGGGGAGGGAGCCATCTGATGACGAGATGGATGAAGGCTGTGGCTAGACAAGGTGGTTCAGAGGAATGCTCCTGCGACGTACGCATCTGACGATCTGACCTAACATCTATGTGTGAGTGAAAGGAGACAGATTATGGCAACGGATACACCTAATGAGGCAAACCCGGTTGAACCGGGCGGTGCTGCTGAGAGCGGGGCTGGTCCTTCGCGGCGTGACCTGTTGGTCCAAGGAGGTAGGGTCGTAGCCGGTATTGGGGTTGCTGCCCTGCTCGGCAACTTGGGCAACTGGGCCTTATCCTATGCGGCGGACGCGGAACCGATTAAAATCGGCATCCTGCATTCGCTCAGTGGCACGATGGCGATCAGCGAAGTGTCGCTCCGCGACACCGTGATGATGGCGGTGGACGAGATCAATGCCAAAGGCGGAGTGATGGGCCGGATGATCAAGCCGGTCGTGGTCGATCCAGCCTCGAATTGGGATCTCTTTGCTGAAAAAGCCAAGCAGCTACTGCTGCAAGATAAGGTCGCAGTCGTCTTCGGCTGTTGGACTTCGGTTAGCCGCAAATCAGTGTTGCCGGTCTTCGAGAAGAACAATGGGCTGCTGTTCTACCCCGTACAGTACGAAGGGGAAGAATGTTCGCGCAATGTCTTTTACACCGGGGCCGCCCCGAATCAGCAGGCCGTGCCGGCGGTGGATTATCTGATGAGCAAAGAGGGCGGTGGATTCAAAAAGTTCTATCTGCTCGGCACGGACTATGTGTATCCTCGCACCACGAACAAAATTCTGCGCGCCATGTTGCTGGCCAAGAAAGTGGCGCCAGCCAATATTGAGGAAGAATATACGCCGTTTCACCACCAGGACTATCAGACCATCGTTGGCAAGGTAAAGAAGTTTGCGGCAGGCGGTGGAGGTTGCGTCATCAGCACGATCAACGGCGACAGCAACGTCCCGTTCTACAAGGAATTTGCAAACCAAGGTTTGCGGGCTGAAGACGCCCCCATCATGGCCTTCAGCGTGGCGGAAGACGAGTTGCGCGGAATGGACACGTCGTCATTGGTCGGGCACTTGGCGGCGTGGAATTATTATCAAAGCGTCGAGACACCGCAGAATAAAAAATTCGTCGCTGATTTCAGGACCTATTGCAAGAAGAACAACTTGCCGGATGGCGATAAGCGGGTCACGGACGATCCGATCGAAGCGGCCTACTTCGGAGTGTATATCTGGAAGCAAGCCGTCGAAAAAGCCGCGTCGATTGAGGTCGACAAGGTTCGAAAAGCGGTCTATGGCAGCAAGTTTCTGGCACCGGGCGGCGAGATCATGATGGATGCCGCCAATCATCACACCTACAGGCCGGTTCTTATCGGGGAGATTCTGAAAGACGGGCAGTTCAAGGTCATCAATCGTTCCCAAGGATTGGTGAAGCCGGAGCCCTGGAGCGAGTTCACGAATCCCGAAAAGGGATGCGACTGGGTCGCTCATCAAGGGACCTATCAAAAATAGCGCAACACCTTAGAGGGGGCTGCTTCGGAGCCCCCTCTAAGAGTGCGGAGTAGTGCGATTGAGAAGACGAGAAGTCTGGGTTATTCGTGTGTCTTGTGGAGGAACCGTTTACAATCATGATGATGTCTCTTGGGCGCTCCGTCGCAATACTGCTAGGTGTCGTAGGATTGATCCTGTTCTCTGGACAGACTTGGTCAATCGCGGCGGAGGAGCCTGTCGTCGCTCCAACGTCTTCTCCCCTATGGCAGCCACTTACCCAGCTCACCAGCGAAGACGAATCTGTCCGCGAGGCAGCCATTCGTGTGTTGATCGAACAGGGCGACGCTAGTCTGGTTCCACGGCTGGAGGAGATCCGCGCCAATGCGGACCGCAGAATCAGACTGGCCATTAAGCCACTCATCGATCTCCTCAAGAATCGAGCGAAACTCGCAAGCCCCAAGAGCGACGAGCGTCGGTCGGCGGCAACGGATCTCGGCACATCTGGGACATCCGCGGCGATCCCATGGTTGGAGGCCGCTGCGGCAACCGAGCCGAATAAGTGGGTGCGTTATACCATGGAAGAGGCCGCGTCGGTGCTCAAGCTTGCATCAGACGATCCGTCGGTCAAAGCCACTGCAGCCAATAAGCTCGGCGAACTCCGCAGTGAAAATGGCGTGCCGGCCTTGAAGGCCTTGGTCGAGGTCGGCGCCGGTCCCGAGGCCACAGAATCGCAGAAGACAGTGGCCCAGGCCTCTGCCATGGCGATTAAGGATATTGAAGCCTGGGGTTTCTGGTCGAATGTGATTGAAACGGTTTTCCGAGGCATCAGCCTCAGTTCTATCCTCTTGATCATGTCGTTGGGATTGGCAATTGTTTTCGGTTTGATGGGCGTCATCAACATGGCCCATGGCGAGCTCATGATGGTCGGTGCCTATGCGACATTTATGACGCAAGAAGCCTTCAAAGCCTTTCTCCCTCCCACCATGTTTGAATCGTACTTTCTGACCGCACTGCCGGTGGCATTTCTTTCCGCCGCTGGATTCGGATTGCTGCTTGAAGCCACTGTGATCCGGTTTCTGTACGGACGTCCATTGGAGACGATGTTGGCGACCTGGGGCGTCAGTTTGGTCCTGATGCAAGCCGCGCGTGTGTATTTCGGAGATCTGACATCTGTCGTCGCGCCGGCATGGCTGAGCGGGGGACAGCAAGTATTGGTGGGTGTGTACCTGCCGTACAATCGAATTTTCATCATCGGGCTTTCGATCATCTGCGTGTTAGGGATTTATTACGCGCTGTTTAAGTCGAATCTCGGGTTACGTGTGAGAGCGGTGACTCAAAATCGTAATATGAGTGCCTGCCTTGGCATCCCGACCAGAAAAGTGGACTCCTACACCTTTGCGTTCGGATCCGGACTGGCCGGCATTGCTGGCTGGGCGCTCACGTTGGTTGGGAACGTCGATCCGGGCCTTGGCCAAAATTACATTGTCGACTCGTTTATGGTGGTGGTCACAGGCGGGGTCGGGAAGCTGGCCGGGACAATTGTGGCTTCGCTGGGAATCGGCGGACTGAACAAGCTGATCGAGCCTGGCTTCGGCGCCGTGTACGGCAAAGTCCTCATCCTCGTGATGGTGATTCTGTTCTTGCAGTGGAAGCCGTCCGGACTGTTTGCGATGAAGGGACGGAATGCCGACTAAGATCACAGGGGACAGGCGCCACCGTCTGCGGTGGCGCCTGTCCCCGACAGAGAGGAGAGAGAGCGAAGAGTATGACTGACGGATCAACAGCCACGAGTCGCGGTGGAGGGATGGCCTTCTGGGTCGTCGGCGCCATTCTGCTCCTGCTCATGCCGGCCCTGAACCTCTTGCCACCGGAAGATTCCTGGCTGCACCTCTCCGACTTCAGTTTGAATCGGTTCGGGAAATTTCTCGCCTTTGGGATTTTGGCCCTTGGGCTCGATCTCATTTGGGGCTACACCGGTATCTTGAGCTTGGGGCAAGGAGTCTTTTTCGGACTCGGCGCGTACTGCATGAGCATGCATATGATGCTCACGATTGGGAAAGAAAGCGTCTATGGCAGCGCGATGCCGGACTTCATGGTGTGGAACCAGGTGAAAGAGCTGCCGCTCTTTTGGAAGCCGTTCTATAGTTTTCCGGCCGCGGTCATCGGAGCGATTCTGGTCCCGATGCTGTTTGCGCTCATATTCGGATTTTTCGCCTTCCGCAGCCGTATCAAAGGGGTCTATTTCGCGATCATTACACAGGCGCTCGCACTCGTTGCTTGGCTGGTCTTTAACCGGAACGATACGAATCTCGGTGGCACGAATGGATTAACGGATTTCAAGCAGGTACTCGGGTATCGACTCTCAGAGCCAAGCACCCAAATGGCGTTGTATATCATCACCGTGCTCTGTCTCGGTGCATCCTATCTCTTCTGCCAGTGGATCATTCGATCGCGGGCCGGACGTGTGCTGGTGGCCGTGCGCGACAGCGAGAAGCGCGTCGTCTTTTCCGGGTACACCCCGGCGAACTACAAACTATTCGTCTTTGTCGTAGCCGCAGCTCTGGCTGGATTGGCCGGGATGTTATACGCCCCTCAGGTCGGCATCATCACGCCTGCGCAGATCGGGGTGTTGCCGTCGCTTGAAATGGTTATATGGGTGGCGGTGGGCGGCCGCGCCAGCCTGGCAGGCGCGGTATTGGGGGCTGTGAGTGTGAATTACGGTCGGAGCGTACTCACAAATTATTTTCCTGAACTCTGGCCCTTCATCCTCGGCGGACTCTTCGTGCTGGTCGTGTTGTTATTCCCCGATGGGTTGATCGGCATGATGCGGAAAGGGAAGAGCCTCCTGACCCAGCGTAAAGCCGCTGACGGAAAACCAGCTGTGCCGGATGAGACCACGGTCGTATTGGAGGGGAAGCACTGAGATGGCCGAGCAAAGCTCCTTTCAAAATTCCATCATCTACCTCGATGGCGTGACCGTCGATTACGATGGCTTTAAGGCGTTGAACCACTTGACCTTCATGGTTGACTACAAGGAGCTTCGTGTGGTCATCGGTCCGAATGGGGCTGGGAAGACGACGCTGCTCGATGTGATCTGTGGGAAGACCAAGCCGGCCCGTGGCCGTGTCGTGTTCGGGAGAGATGTTGAGCTGAAGGGGAAACGCGAAGATGAAATCGTCGCGCTCGGCATCGGGCGAAAGTTCCAAGCGCCATCGATCTATGGATTTCTGACCGTCTGGGAAAACCTCGACCTGTCGCTGAAACGGAGCAGCAAAGGTGTCTTTGCAACCCTGTTCGGGAAATCGACGGCAGGGGAGCGCGAAAGAATCGAGAACAACCTCGAAATAATCGGCTTGAAAGATTATGCGCATACCAGAGCCGGGTCGTTGTCGCATGGCCAGAAGCAATGGCTCGAAATCGGCATGGTGATTTTGCAGGACCCTTCATTGCTTCTTGTCGACGAACCGGTCGCCGGGATGACCGACGAAGAAACGGAACAGACTGGTCAATTGCTCCAATCGTTGGCGGAAAAACAGGCGATCATCGTCATCGAGCACGACATGGAGTTCGTCCGGCAGATCGCCCGCATCGTCACGGTCTTGCATGAGGGCGCCGTTATTTGCGAAGGCACCGTCGAGAAGGTGCAGGCGGATGATCGTGTACGAGAGATATATCTGGGTAGACAAAAGGTGGCGCATGTCTAGGTGGATCGTGAAGTGTATCGCGCAATCTTTCTTCCGTTTTGCGTTTTGCGTTTTCCGTTTCACGCCTCACGGAATACACCATGCTACAACTTGATAAGATCAACGCCTACTACGGTGAAAGCCACATTCTTCGGGATGTGTCCTTTACGATCGATCCCGGTGAGGTCGTGTGTCTCATGGGTCGGAACGGGGTCGGCAAGACGACCACGCTCAAAGTACTAACCGGTCTTCTGCCTACGAGATCGGGGCGGATGATGTTCGATGGAGCCGATGTGACAAAGGAGGCGACCGATCGGCGAGCTCGAAGCGGACTGGCCTGTGTGCCGCAGGGCCGGGAGATTCTGCCTCACCTGACGGTTCGGGAGAATTTGCTGCTCGGTTTCTGGGCAAGGTCGGACAAGCCGAACGGAACAGTCGAGAAGACGGTCTTCGACGAGGTGTATCACCTCTTTCCCAAGCTCACGCAAATTCTCAATCGACCAGGCGGCGTCTTGAGCGGCGGCGAGCAGCAACAGTTGGCGATCGGCCGCGCGATCTTGTCGAATCCCAAACTGCTCTTACTCGATGAGCCGACCGAAGGCATTCAGCCCTCGATCGTGGACCAAATCGAAGACGTGATCATCGGATTCAAAAATCAGCGCCGGTTTGCCATTTTGTTGGTCGAGCAAGGGCTCCACTTTGCCGCTCGTCTGGCAGAGAAGTATGTGGTGATGGCCAAAGGGGCGGTGGTGGTATCTGGCAAAAGTACTGAGTTGAGCGCGGAACAGGTGAAGCAGTATTTGACGGTGTGATTTGAGGCCAGGGGACAGGAGCGTTCTCCTGCTCGCGCAACGCGCGGTCTCGGAAGACCCTCGTCGGACGCGCGCATTAGAGAACACTCCTGTCTCCTGGCCCCACAGTTTCTCTCCACCGTCTGGGAGGAACAAAGGGAGAAGAGGGGGTGCTCAGGATGACTTCTCTGCTCCCAGAGCGCGCAATAAAAACGTGCTCGCTCCATGGGCGCAGTTGAAGTCACCCTCACCACCTCGGTACTATTTCGTCCCAACGTGTAGGCAAGAGGGCAGGTGCTGTTCGATTGATAAATGACCACTGACCATTGACGGGGCTGTACGATGCATCTGACACCGAGAGAACAAGAGAAGCTTCTTATCTATGTCGCGGCGAATTTGGCCAAGGAGCGGAAGGCACGTGGGTTGAAGTTGAATCATCCTGAAGCCGTCGCGTTTATCACAGCTGAGATTCTGGAAGGTATCCGCGACGGGCGCTCGGTGTCAGCCCTCATGACCTATGGCGCGACGCTTCTCAAAAAGAGCGATGTCATGCCAGGCGTTTCAGAAATGATTCACGAATTGCAGGTTGAGGGGACGTTCCCGGATGGGACGAAATTGGTCACAGTTCATGAGCCCATTCGATAACTCAATGGCTCCTCGGTAGATGTGGCTGATCTACCCTGTAACAGTTTCAATCCTGTTGGTGCCGCTCCATGTGTTGTCGGCAGGCGCTGCCGACACGATGAACATCAAGGATTTGAAATCGAATGCGATGTCCTATCGGCTCAGAACGGTGACTCTACACGGAACGGTGAAGAATCTCAGAGTGTTTCCTCCGCACCCTGGGAAGGTGTGCACCGTGTATGGTTCGTATACCTTCACCTTGGTTGAAGACAGCGGAGAAGTGGATGTGGAGAAAGTTGGTCTCTGTCATGACGAACAGCACACGCCTTCTGTCGATGAAGGTGATGACGTGACCGTTCAGGGGCAAGTACAGTTTTTTCACGCTGGTGATTTGGGAACAAAGACACCAACGATTCTACTCCATGCTCAGGAAGTGATGAAGATCGGACAGTGAGGAGTGTAGGGTGAAAAAGAAACGCTCCAAAGCTCAATCAGTTTCCAGATCTCGTGTCGCGAAACACGCGACTACACCATTGCCTGGGGCAACGGTGTCCAGAGCCGATTCATCTGTGAACATAATCCCTGGTGAAGTCATCTTAGGCGAAGGCGACATCGTGGCCTTCACTGGCCGTCAGACGGCTGAGATTACCGTGGCCAATATCGGTGATCGGCCGATTCAGGTCGGGTCGCATTGTCATTTTTTTGAGACAAATCGCGCGCTACGCTTCGATCGTGAGAAGGCCTATGGGTTTCGGTTGCAAGTTCCGGCTGGAACGGCAGTACGGTTCGAGCCAGGCGAGGACAAGCGTGTGACGTTGGTGGCGATCGGCGGTCATCGTGTGTCTTATGGAATCAATGGATTGGTGAATGGTCGTCTGGATGATCCAATCGTGAAAGCCAAGGCTATGGTTGCTGCCCGCGAAGCCGGCTTTATCGTGAAGGAGAAGGCTCGATGAAGATTCCTCGGCGACAATACAACGATCTCTACGGACCGACGTCAGGGGATCGTATTCGCTTGGCCGATACGGAGTTGTTGATCGAGATCACACGCGATCTGACAGTGCCTGGGGAAGAGGCTAAGTTCGGTGGCGGCAAGGTTATCCGAGACGGCATGGGTCAGTCGCCTGCGGCCACCCGTGCAAGAGGTGCGCTCGATCTTGTGATTACCAACGCGATCATTGTCGATTGGTGGGGGATCGTGAAGGCGGACATCGGCATTCGGGATGGCCGCATTGTCGGGATCGGCAAGGCCGGCAATCCCGACATGATGGACGGCGTGACGAAGGGGATGGAGATCGGGGCTTGCACCGAAGTGCTTTCCGCTGAAGGCAAGATTGTGACGGCCGGCGGGATCGATACCCACATCCATTTCATTTGTCCACAGATCATCAATGAGGCCTTAGCGAACGGGTTGACGACGTTGATCGGCGGCGGCACCGGTCCGGCAACCGGGACCAATGCCACGACCTGTACTCCCGGCGCTTGGAATATCCATCGGATGCTTGAAGCCGCGGAAGGATTCCCGGTTAATCTCGGCTTTCTTGGGAAAGGCAATTCATCGTTGCCGGATGGTTTGCGCGAGCAAGTCGAAGCCGGGGCGATCGGACTCAAGTTGCACGAAGACTGGGGCACGACGCCGGCGGCGATTTCGACCTGCCTCGATGTTGCGGAAGAATTCGATATTCAGGTTGCGATCCACACGGATACGATAAACGAAGCCGGTTTTGTCGAAGATACGATTAAGGCGTTCAAAGGGAGGACGATTCACTCATTCCACACGGAAGGCGCCGGTGGCGGCCATGCTCCAGACATCATTAAGGTCTGTGGTGAGGCCAATGTCTTGCCCTCGTCCACGAATCCGACGATGCCGTTTACGGTGAATACGATGGACGAGCATCTCGACATGCTGATGGTCTGCCACCATTTGAATCCGCGTGTGCCTGAGGATATCGCCTTTGCCGAATCACGTATTCGCCGTGAGACCATCGCAGCGGAGGATATCCTGCACGACATGGGGGCGATCAGCATCATGTCGTCAGACTCGCAGGCGATGGGGCGTGTGGGTGAAGTCATTATTCGCACCTGGCAGACGGCGCACAAGATGAAAGTGCAGCGAGGACATCTCTCTCAAACGGCGGCCGATAAGCTGGCCGGTTCAAACGATAACTTTCGAGTACGGCGCTATATCTCAAAGTACACCATCAATCCAGCGATTGCGCACGGGATTGGGCATGAAGTCGGCTCAGTCGAAGTCGGCAAGTTGGCGGATCTTGTGCTGTGGAAGCCGGTATTCTTCGGTGTGAAGCCTGAAATCGTTTTGAAGGGCGGGTTTCCCATGTCCGCTGCCATGGGAGATCCCAATGCGTCCATCCCCACACCGCAGCCGGTCCTCACCAGGCCCATGTTCGGGAGCTTTGGCCGCGCCTTGTTTTCCACCAGCCTGACCTTTCTATCCAAGGCCGCAATTGACAACGAAGTGCACAAATCGCTCGGCTTGCAGAAGCGTGTGGCGGCGGTGAAGCAATGTCGCAGCATCGGCAAGCGCGATATGAAGCTGAACGATGCGTTGCCGCAGATCGAGGTAGACCCGGAAACCTATGTGGTAAAAGCGGACGGGCAGATCTTGACATGCGATCCGATGGCGGTGCTTCCAATGGCCCAGCGCTATTTTCTGTTCTAACGGCTGCTGAAAACGCTGCCCAGCTTCGTTCTCGCTTCGAAAGCCTCCTCGACGTACCCGAGAGGGGACGCCTCCGGGGCTTTCTTCGGCTCGGCCCTGCTGGACAACGTTTTGAGCCGCCTGTCTGCTTGAAATTGAGGTTGAACTAAATGGAGTTTTATGAGGAGTTGGTCTACTTCTATTTGACTGCTTATAGGGGATTACCTGTTCTTCCTCAGGCCGAAATTCAGAAGGATGTGAACGGTCATTCCTGGAGGGCCGATCTGGATTTCATGGCTTTGGACTTATGAAGCAGAGCATTTACCTAGTTGAGGTTAGTAGTTCGACTCAGTATCAAACCAAAATTTGTGAAAGGCTCGCAGAGCTAAATTACAAGAATATTGAGCCTTACGTGCGAACTGAAATCTTACGAAAGGAGCTTCCGTCATTTACACTCTCATGGTGGTTTTTTGTGAGGAGCCGACACGCCGACAAGATAAAAAAAGAACCGTCATACTTGAAGTATGTGGAATCCGGAGGCCGATGCGAGGTAACTGCGCTTCAAGATGTTCTTGATCAAATTAAGGATAAACTCAGCTAATGGACACGCTTGGACTGCTCAGAGGATTGCGATTTGTCGATAGCTTCTTTCCGTCAGGCGGCTATGCGTTCTCATCGGGGCTGGAGGCGGCGGTGCAGGGTGGTGCTGTTCGGAATGCGGAAGATCTGTCGCGTTACGTGGTGGAGTTGCTCACGATTGGAATAGGGGAGCGCGACGCAGTGGCAGTAGGGTTGGCGCATGATGCGTAT
>JACMLT010000029.1 GCA_014379455.1 Nitrospiraceae bacterium | reverse complement strand
GATCGTTGGGAATTTTCCTGCCGTTGGCGCTGCTGCTCAAGGCGATCGGGTGGCCGGTGTTGCTCGTCCTGGCCGTGCTCGCGATACCGGTGTTCATCATGTTCCTGGTATTCGGGCTTCCGGTCTTCATGGTGTTGCTGGTAGGCGGTGGGTTGCTGGCGATCGTGTTCGCGGTGTTGGCGATGGGGCTCGCGGTACTCAAGCTTTTACTGCCCGTACTACTGATCGTGATGGTGGTGTGGTGCGGGATCCGGATTCTGCGGTGGATGTTCGGCGGCAATTGTGGAAGTAGCGGGAGCGAGGGGACGAGTCCGGGCGTGATTTGAACGCGTGTGGTTGTTGGGGTGGGGGTGGTGTGGTAAATTGCGCGCCTGACCGCGAGGTGGAGTTCGCGGACGGGACGTAGCGCAGCCCGGTAGCGCACCTGAATGGGGTTCAGGGGGTCGCGGGTTCAAATCCCGCCGTCCCGACTGAGTGAAGAGCAAGCCCTGCAGCGAGTTTCGCTGTGGGGCTCTTTCTTCGCCTGCACTCGGGTGGGCAGTCAGCTGCATCCTTGCGGGCACGACAGCCGTCGGCACAAAGCAAGCTTTCGGTCCACTGCGATTGCAGAATGAAATTCTACGAGCGGAGCAAGCATCCGCTCGATACGCCGCAATAGGTTCTTAACCCAGGAGCAGACGGTCCATTCTGCGGCTGACGTCGCGCAGATACGTCTCGTCTCCCTGCTCGAGCTCGGCGATGGCGCTTCCGGCATAGCCGATGTCCGCGAAGGCCTGGCGCACGGCAGGCCAGTCCACGTCGCCGTCGCCCCGAACGGTCTCGGGAAGGAGGTGAAAGAGGTCCATGTATGAATGGCTCTTCTCGGGCGGGATGCCGTTGATGCGCACCAGGGCCGATTCTACCCTGGCCTGTTCTCGGGGGAAACGTCAGGCGTCCTAGGCGTGGTGGCCGATGGCTGCCGTCATAGCGGGTCATGATTACTTAGAGCTCGTAATCATGTTCGCCAATACCTCGCCGACCAAATAAGATGGGCGGGAGGTGTTATAGGAGGGAATTTCCGGAAAAACAGAAGCATCACAGACTTTTAGTCCCTCAATCCCAAAGACTTTGAATTGAGAGCTCACAACTGCCATCGGATCCGTTGCTTTCCCCATCTTAGCCGTGCCGCTCATATGATGTCCGAAACTGGAGTACTTCTTTAAGTAGTCCTTGACCTGATCCAAGCTCTCGCATCCCGGCCCCGGCAAAACCTCCTCGGGGCCATATTGCTGTATATTCGAGTGCCTCATCATTTTTCGGAGCAGCTGGATGCCCATCGCCACGCGCGTGACGTCGGCGTCGGCCTCATACAACCCCAAGTCAACGACTGGCGACTCGGTTGGGTCCGCGTTGGAGAGGGTGATGTTCCCCCGGGTAGCAGACGGCTTTACGCACTCGATCAGGAACGTGTTGAATGCCTTTGGCTCCGCCGCATCGACTTGCGAAACGAATTCATTCAAATAAGAAGCCTTTAGGGGATTAGAATCATTGAACTTTTGTGGATTTAGATTGAAGTCCCTGAAAAAAACCGTGGCAACGTGGATATGGAGGTCGGGGTGGACGGGATTGGGAGCGTCAAAGCCGCTGAACCAGTCCATCACGATGGGAATGTAGTTCTCGGTGAATGATGACGGATCCGCATTGGCGGCGTATTTTGGAGCCGCCTCAGCGAGGAAGGTGGACTGCCATCTCCAGATCTTGTTGGGAAGATTCTTCATGTGGAAGACATGTCCCACTTCAGAGTGATCCTGGAGGTGACTCCCGACTCCGGGAAGATCCTTGATCACAGGAATTCCGTGCTGACTCAAATGAGCTTTCGGACCAATACCTGACAGCATCAGGATCTGAGGGGTGTTGATGGCGCCTCCGCAGAGAATGACCTCTTTCTTGGCTGTAACGGTTATCTTCTTCGCTGTCCGGCTCTCAGATCGATATGCTGCGTCCGCCTTATATGCCCGCGCCGCATCGAGCGCTTCAACCCCAACGACCCTGTTCTTATCGATCAATACCTTCGTGACGAGCTTGTCAGTCAAGATCTGCAGATTGTTCCAGCCATTCTTCTGGGTCTTCTCCAAGGTCGGTAGAAGGAGATCGACGGCGGCGTTGGAGCGGCGACCGTCGGCGTGGACTTGCATGTCACACCAGCCGATTCCGGCAAAGTTCTTCGGGTCATTGTAGAAATCATGGCGGAATGGCATCCCGAACTCTTGCATCGCCACGTTGAGAATGTCCGGGTGAAATCCCTTTTCAAGTTTCGCGCGCTTTATATGAAGCCAGCCATTTTTCCCGTGGACCCTCTCGTCGATGTAAGGCACATCGAAGTTCTCCATCTTCATGAAGAAGGGAAGCAGGTGTTCATAGGACCACCTCTCATCACCCGTTTGTTTCACCCACTCGTCGTACACGAGGGGGCTCCCCCTTCCATCTACCGTCGCATGGTGATTGGTCGATCCTCCCAGCCCCGTGCCGCGAGGGTAGCAATAGTCCTTTCCATTCTGTTTCGAGACGAAACCCCAGTGGCTTGGGGACGGGCTCGGTCCTACCGGTGCCGGCATGTCGTAGAGAAACGCGAATTTTGCGGCTAAAGCGATAGTGGGATCAGCTGTATTGTTAGGACCAGCCTCAAGCAGAATCACTGAACGCCTGCCATCCTCCGCTAACCTTGCAGCGACCACTGAACCCGCAGCGCCGCCTCCAACCACGATGTAATCGGCCTCATAATTCATGCTATTCCCCTGAATTTGTTGGAGTGACGATAGCCCGGATTCCCGAGGTCCTGCAAGAGGCGGCTGTGGTAGTGCACGAGCTCCCGCACCTCGTCGGTGCTGCTGTCCCAGACAGTGCGGACGGGGCGCTTCTGAGCCGCGAAGCGGGCGATGCCGGGCGCATCGACATTGTCGGTTTTGGCGCGCATCAGATCTTCTTCGGCGAAGCGGCGGTGTGCGTTTCTCACGACACTCGGTTGATCTTCGGGCCTGCTGTTACGACACCGATGCCCAGGACCTCGATTCAATATTCGTCGCGCGAGCGGGGCAGCTCCTTGGTGCGTTTGCAAGCGGAGGCGGAAAGGTCGGCAATCGACTCATTGCCAGCAGT
>JACMLT010000283.1 GCA_014379455.1 Nitrospiraceae bacterium | reverse complement strand
CAGATTGGATCATCGACCTAGGCCCGGAAGGCTGCGAGGCCGGCGGACACATTGTGGCAGAAGGACGACCAGAGCAGGTGGCAAAGGTGGCAGGATCTCATACGGGACGATTTCTCTCGAAGGTCATATCGGAACAAGCGTAGTAGCATTCATGCGAGAGGCTCAAGATCTTGCCGTTGCCGGCTGTAATAGCTTATTTTCATGTACATGGCATGTACATGATGGAGGCACCATGGGCGCAACACTCAAACACAAACATCTCGTGCTGGACCAGCGGAAAATCAATGCGGCGAAGCGATACTTTGGAGTCGTCTCTGAACAGGAAGCAATCGACAAGGCGCTGTCGCTTCTCGTCGAAGAACAGCGGCTCAGCAAGGCTTTACGTCCATTACAGGGGGTCTTGAAAGGTGACGAGCGGCCATGGCCTTACCGATAAGTAGGAAAGGTTCTGCTCGACACCAACGTCCTGATCGATTTTCTCCGCGCATGGGATGCATGCCGAAGGGGTCTTAGGTGGACATGGACCCGTCGTTCGATTCATCTCTGCCGTGGCACTACTCGAACTTCAGCTTGGCGCAGATACTCCTAAGCGTAAGAAGGCCGTAGACCAACTCCACCAGGCATTCCAATCCGGACGCGTCCTCGGCCTGACGCCGACAATCCTCGACCATGCCGGACGGCTCTTTCGAACCATGTATGGAAACGCCTCTGGATTGACCGACCGCCTGGGCTCATGAACGACATGCTCATTGCCCTCACGGCACGAGAAATCGGCGCCACAATTGTGACCAGCAATCTGCTGGAATTTCGGCGTATTGCCACCAAAATGCCGGGCCTCAAAGTCGCCGCCCCCTAATTGATCCCATCCTGCACAAGCTCGTGAATGCGAGCTACTAATCGCCCAACGGATTGCCGGCGCGACAACACTTCATCGCTTCTAGTCCGTGATGCGTATTTCGTTCCGGATGCCTGTGCGCTTCAGAGGGCGCGCAGATTATGGCAGAAGACCGACTGGAATAGGTGGCGAAGGTGGCGGCTTCTCACACGGGACGATTTCTCTCGCACATCTTCGCTCCATCGTCAAGATCGGAGCCAAGCTGCCCACCCCTGTCTTAACGCGCCTCACACCATCCACACATTGCATATCTAATCGTGACGGGCGTTGCGTATGGTGACACCAAACGCTACGGTGCATGGCATATAGTACCCGACGCAATGATTCGAACATTCCCGCAATCAACAGGCACGCCCTGATCGCCCTCCTCGATCTACCACCACTTGCAGGCAGTGACTTGACATAATTCTGTACACTATTTAGAGTGCACAAATGAATCTCACGAGGAGAAACCGATGAGCATTACATCCAAAGACATCATCTCGCTGAGCCAAGCGCGCGCGAAGCTCACCGAACTGTGCGACGAAGTGCGGACCAAGGGAAGCGAAAAACTCATTACCAAGAACGGAAGCAGTTGCGCGGCGCTTATCGACGCGGACCGCTTGGATTATTACCATCGATTGGAACGAGAGCACATCCATCTCGGATTATTGGAAGAAGC
Source organism: Nitrospiraceae bacterium (assembly GCA_014379455.1). Taxonomy (GTDB): domain Bacteria; phylum Nitrospirota; class Nitrospiria; order Nitrospirales; family Nitrospiraceae; genus Palsa-1315. The sequence goes on along the minus strand of JACMLT010000283.1, from coordinate 42,603 downwards.
GATCAAGGGCCTCGCCGACGTCAAGGCAGGCAAGACACTCAGCCTCGCCCAACTCAAATCGCGTCATGGCAGGTAAGCGACCGCGATTCACTGAAAACTTCTCAGCCAATCTCACGGCCATTGAAGAGTTCGTCGCCCCACACAGCCAGATGGCATTTCATCGGTTCCTTGACCGCCTCTTCGACGACGTCATTCCCACGCTTTGCCGGTTCCCGCAATCCGATCGAGCGTTCTTAACCCACGCAGTACAATCTACCAAAGCGAATGCGCGAACCAAAGATCTGCGCAAGTTTCTCAATAAAGGAGACGATCTGCGCGAATTCGTCATGGACGACTATCTTGTGCTCTACCTGGTCCACCAGCGCCAAGTGATCTTCCTCGCCGTGAAGCATCATCGGCAATTGTCATTCGACCTCAAACGATTCTGGCACGAGGAATAAACGAAGGGCTTCGGCTTTGGGCCAGTCTGACCACAAACCAGACCACAGGGCTGCATGTCGAAAACATCAAGAAGCTCCTGGCGATATTGCAGAAGCTAGTGAACAGCAGCAATACCATGGTGGCGGCGCATAATCTTGACGTGATCAAATCGGCAGATTGGATTACCGACCTAGAGCTGGAAGGCGGCGAGGCCGGCGGACACATCGTGGCAGAAGGACGATTGGAGCAGGTGGCGAAGGTAGCAGCTTCTTATACAGGAAGATTCCTCGCCCCCTTGTTGGCTCATGAGCAGATGCACATCGGGCCTATAGCCCCGGTCGCTTTTCAGCCGTCAGCGCTATCTCAATTGGATGTCCGGCTCGCCACACATCCAACCGCAATAGTTGCCCTGCCTCAACCTGACAGAGTCGTTTCGCTTCCCGTTCTGAAGATACGCCAGACAAGACCGCGCCGTTACAGGCAACCACTCTATCGCCTACCTTAAGACCCGCTTTCTCTGCCGGCAGGCCGCTTCGAATTTCCCGCACGAGGTAGTATCGTGTCCCCGTTGATTCTTGTAAGTCCCAATTGATACCGACCCGTCCGGACCCAAGCAACCCGGTTTGCGATCCGAACCGAGCGAGAATGCGGTGTACAATGGCGCGGGCCAGGCTCTCAGGATCATCAGCCGTGGTGTCAGAACCGTATCCCTCCCCATTGAATAACACCACACCGCTCTCGACATCGATGATTCGAAAGCCCAGCGACACGCGGCTGTTCTGCTCTCCATCGAGTCGCCCCCATTGCTGCACTTCGCCCACCACGATGGCCTGCGCACCGACGAGTTTTCCGACGTTCAACACCTCAGCATCGTCGGCATGCTTGAGTTGGATGACCTGCTCCTTGAACACTTCGTCGAGTTCGGTTCGCTCGACCATATTGATGTCCAAATCCAAGAGCAATGTCGTTACCATTCCGGCCACACGCGAGCCCGATTCCTCTGCACCGGGCGCATCCTCAAACGCCATCACGGCCATCGTTCGATAGCGATCTATCGTTTCTCGATTAATCGGGCCGAGACCGGTCACGACCGGCTCAGGACGTCCACGCATCCCGCCGACCCCTAAGCCGGCAGTACCGGACGAGGCACAGGCACGGCGGCGCTGAAGAATAGCAGCGGGTGTCCCCCAGGCACAGAGTTCTTCGTTCACCAGCACAATGTGATGCGGATATTCGCGCTGATGGTCAGCCACAATGTTGGTGAAGGGATAGAACAGACAACCGCCGACCCACATGGAAAGTGGACAGAGGGCTAATTCATAGAGCCACTGCTTGCGAGCGGTAAGGGAATATTCCCAGACCAGCATCTGACCATCGTCACGCAACACACGATCCGGACGTCCAACCTGGGCGATGACCTCGGCCTTCGTCATCGGCACGGCCAGCCGGTCCAACTTGGATTCCGACTTCATCACCGTGTACAGCACGCCGCATCCGGAACAGGCGCCGACAAGGAGGGCCAAGCCAATCCAACAGCCAATCTGTCTGATCATCTTCGCTCGACTCCGGAAAACCGAACCGCAAGAATAGGGAGGGTATCACCCACACGAGACGGCTGCAATGGAATGGGGCGAGGAAGAGACGCGAGACTAATTTAAGGAGGGGTCGAAGGGCATGTCCGCGTAATGGCGATAGTCGTCGCCTAGGGCGCTCACGATGTCCGGCCAGATACGTGTGGGATCCTTGTCGAACACCGCGCTGGGATCTGCAGGTATGGTAAACCACGATCCGGTCTGCATTTCAGACTCCAGTTGTCCTGGACCCCATCCGGAATATCCGATGTAGGCGCGAAACGCCTCTCGCCCCTCACTGGCGGTCAAAATACGATCGACGAGCTCTGTGTCCCCGCCGAGACAGATCCCATCGAATACATGGTGGGAATTCTCAGGCAATTGATCCAAGCGATACAACATCATGACTTGGTTCGTTTGCACCGGCCCTCCGGAGAAAAGGAGGTGCCGTTGACCCTCGAGAATCGAGACTTGCGGTAAGGCCTCCGAGACCGACATCGCCGTCGGGCGATTGACGACGACACCCAGCGCGCCGTCGGCCCCGTGCTCGCAGAGCAACACGACAGTCTGCCGAAAATTTGGATCGCGCAAGGACGGCGCGGCGATGAGGAAGATGCCTTTCCCGAGTGGAGCTTTCATAATGTTAATCCTACCGCTTGAGTCGGTGGCGTGCAAGCGGTTCGAAGAACCACACCTTGCAGACGGGCCAAGCAGGATGCTCAAACAGGCCGTTCAGCAAGGCCGCAGCGAGTGAAGATCCGAGGCGTGCCCTCTGGGGTACGTTGAGGGTCTGAACGATGCGAGAACGATGCTGGCGGCGTGTTTCAGCATCTTGCTATCGATAGAGAGATTCGCGTCGATCGCGGAGCAAATCGTTGTAGCGCGTGAGGGCTTTGTTCCGCGCGTCGGCAGGGTCGATCTCGACGAGATAGAGTTCCTCCTGGTCCCTCGGCGCGCGATGTAGAATCGCCCCCTTGGGAGCGACGACTTCGCTGTTCCCGATAAACGTCAGCTGATCCTTGCCGCCCCGCCCTTCGCTTCCGGTTCGGTTACACGTAATCGCAAACACTCGATTCTCCAAGCACCGAACCGGCATCGAGTCCGGACAATTGGGCAAGATGAGGTTAGAGGGATGGCAAATAATCTCTGCTCCCTTCAGCGCCAACGTACGAGCCGCCTCTGGAAAATACCAATCGAAACAGATCATGACGCCGATCTTGGCCGGCCCGATATCCCAGACCTGAAATCCTGTGTCGCCGGGCGTAAAGAACAGCGTTTCTTCGAAAAATAGATGGGTCTTGCGGTAGCACCCGATAAACCCCGACGGGCCAACGACTACAGCGGAGTTATAGCAGGCAGCCCCAGCACGCTCCGGAAGGCCGGCGACAATCGTCATCCGGCGCCGCTTCGCAAGCTCGATTAGCCGTTGTGTGGTCGGCCCATTTGGCACCGACTCCGACAGCGTCATCACTTCTTGCTGCGACACGAATTGATAACCGGACGCGCATAATTCCGGCAAGACGATCAGATCGGCATCAGTCTGGTCGAGTGTGTCCACGATTTTGTCGAGATTGTGCGACACTTCACCGAAGAGTGGAGCAAACTGAAAAAACCCGACCCGCATGATCGTCAAGTCCCCAGAATAAAACGGGCAGGGTCGCCCCTGCCCGTCCAAGAAAAGTCTCTACCTGAATAGCTTACTTCACTTCTGACAAATGCGTAACTGCGCCTTCGGCATGCTGTGTGCCGACATCAGCGTGACCAGCCTTGCCATGGGCCACGGCTTCCTTGAGATGCGTAATACCTTCAGCCAAATGCGGATTCTTCATATCACCAGCCATGGCATGCTTCAGCCCTTCTTCAGCATGCTGCACCAAAGCATCGGCATGACCCTGTTTACCATGTGCCACAGCTTCTTTGGCATGTGCCAAGGCTTCACCTACATGCTTGTCGGCAGCGAGAGCGAGCCCGCTGAACAGCGGGAAACCGACGAGCGCGGCAACCGCCGCCACGGCCAATGCTCCACGATGAATTCTCATTTTCATGGATTCCTCCTCAGTGGTTAAGATTCACTCGACGAGTAAGCGGCATCTACAACATTCTCGACTGACTATCACCTTACACAGCCGTTTTTTCGCTGTCAAGAAGGTCTCACTTGGGGATCGACGTTCAAGATATGCTGCAATCCCTTGGCATCTTTTTCCACCGGACAGGCGAAATCCCGGCTCCACTCCCACCAGGACCCAGGGTAGTTGCGGACCTTCCGATACCCGGCGAGCTTGAGAATAAAATACAGCCAGGACGAACGGACGCCGCCTGTGCAATAACAGATGACCTCTTGATCCTGTGTAAGACCTTTCTCAGCGAGACTCTCGGCGATCGTCTGGAGATCTTTTACTGTGGCGTTGGCTTGAAGAAATCCCGTCCACGCCACATGAATGGCAGAGGGAATGTGGCCGGGTCGCGGAATCCCCGATACCTCTTTCCCAAGATACTCTTCGAGGCTGCGCGCATCGACGATCGCGGTACCGGGATGCGGCTGCTTCACAAGGTGCTTCAGTTCGTCTTTGCCGGCGATCACAGCCGTTACCGGCTTGACGGTGAAGGCCCCGGGCTTAGGCGTCACGCACCCATGTTCGAACGGGCGTTTTTCCTGCACCCACTTGACCCAGCCGCCGTCGAGAATACGCAGACGTGTGTGTCCAAGATATTCCAACATCCAGAACATGCGGCCTTCGTCTCCCCAATTGTCGAACGGATTGGAATAGATGATCACATCGCTGTCCTGGCTGATGCCCAAGGCGCGGATCTTGTGTTCCATGCGTCCGCGATCGGGATCGAGCAATCCCTTCGGCACAGCATGAGGGTCGCTGTATTCATGCCACGTCGAATGCACTGCACCTGGAATATGGCCACCGAACTCGTAGGCTGCTCGCCCACGGACATCGAGAATGACCAGTCCTGTCTGCCCCAGGTTTTTCTGGAGCGTGTCGGTATCGATCAGCAATGCGTGTGTCATGTCGTTCCCTTTTTCATGAACCTTTAGCCTTCGGCCTTGAGCTCAGCTTTACAGCTTCCTCCGTCTTGCTGACGGGCGACCGCTGAGAGCTGATTGCCCTGCTCCAATACCGCGGCCAGCGCACCGGACAACGGAAACTCCCGCTCGTACACGACGAATTGATAGGGGTCGTTTCCCGTCAGCCCGTATTTCGTCTGCAGCATGTCATGTTGTTTATCGGTCAGGATGTGGTACTGCACGCGAGTCTTCACTTTCAAGCCTTCCGCCTTGGCCGGAAGTTGGTACGCAAACTGATACTCCCGGCTGGCCAGGGGCAATAAGCGGTTATCATACAATTCGACGATGGCCGGCTGCCACATGATCCAGCGGCCCATCGTCGATGTATGCTGATCGAGCACCCGCCCCTGCTGATCTTCGACGGAAAACTCCACCGTGAAGTATCGATCGGGATCGCCCGTCGGAATCTTATGGCCGGCTCCTGCATTGATCAACGTCAGTGTAAACTCAACTCGATCTCCGGGCTTGGGCGACGTGTTGTCGGCCTTCACTTGTATTCCCACTGCCCGCTTTACCATATCGGGGTCGTGCCCACCGCGCCAGAGATGCTTGCGCCCACGGCGGATTGGACTATTGGTTGCAACAGGCCGATCGACTTCCGGCATGTGGCAGCTCTGGCAAATAAAGCCCCGCTCCTGCATGAAGAACTTGCCTTCGTATTCTGCATACGTCCCGCAAGGGCCCACGTTATAAAATTGGGCCGGTCCGGACACGACATTGTGACAACGATAACAGACCTGCGCTGTCCTGAAATTCGGGTCGAACTTGGTTGGGTGCGGCGCAGCCGAATCGTCAAACGGCCCATAGATGACTCCGTCCCGCACATGACAGACCGCACAGGTCACCGATTCCTTCTGATACTCGGGATCGTACTGCGGATTGGGCTCTTGTACCGCCTTTTCCACACGCCCTCGCGGAATCTCTTTGATCAAAGTCGGCTGCTGGTTTTCCAGCGGGGTGTGACAGTTCAAGCACACCCACACATTCTTGTCCTTTTTCCAATAGGCCTGGAAGAACGGATCTTCATAGGCATGGGCGTGGATACTCGTTTTCCATTCGTCGTAGATCTCGCGATGGCATTCTCCACAGGATTCAGCCTTCAGACTCGTCAGACCCTCAGGAATTTTTTGATATGGAATCGCATGGGCATAATCAGACCGCAACCCGAAAATCACGACTGGTTTGATCTCCGTGTAATACACATACACAAACACACCGATCAGGGCACAACCGAGCAGAACTTTGATAGACGTCTTCATGCGGCCAAGAGTGCCTGGATGTGGCGATCGACCGAGGCGGCCAAGGCCGTCAGGTGATATCCACCTTCGAGCGATGAGAGCATGCGTCCACCGGCATGGCGTTTGGCGATACCGGCCACGATGCCCGTGAGATCCGCGTAGCCCTCTTCCGTCAACCCCATGCTCGCAAGCGGATCGTCTTTGTGCGCATCGAATCCGGCGGAGACGATGACAAATTCCGGTTTGAACGCATCGGCTGCCGGCACTAACGATTTCAGAAAGACGGCGCGATACTCCTCATCACCCTCACCCGCTTCCATCGGCACATTGATCGTGAAACCCTCCCCTGCTCCTTTGCCTCGTTCCGTCACACCGCCCGTGCCAGGATAATGTGGATACTGGTGCGTACTGAAGAACAACACCGATGGATCAGTCTCGAAGCTATGCTGCGTGCCGTTTCCATGATGCACGTCCCAATCGACAATCAAGACGCGCGTGAAGCCATACTTCTTCTGCACATAGCGCGCAGCAATCGCCACATTATTGAAGAGACAGAAGCCCATCGAACGCCCTGCTTCGGCATGGTGCCCCGGTGGCCTGACGGCACAGAAGACATGGTCTACTTGCCGGCTCATAATCACATCGACAGCGGCCAACGCCCCGCCGGCTGCCAGATAGGCGGCGGTCAATGAGCCGGGAGACATGGAGGTATCAGGGTCGAGCGAGACTCGCCCATTCGTCGGTGCATGACTCTTCAGCATCGCAAGATATGAGGCTGTATGGATCTGCGTAATCCATTCATCTTCCGCCTCTCGCGGTTGAATCTGAGTCAGCCGAGCCGCCGTACCGCTCTGTGCCAACTGCTGCATGATGGCACGCAACCGATGAGACGACTCAGGGTGCCCAGCCCCCATGTCATGGTCGAGGTAGGCCGGATGGTACACGAGACCTGTCTTACCCATAAATGCTCCAGATTACTTGCCCCGCAAGACGCTCAAAATGGCTGCCCAGCGAGGCCGAAGCGAGCGAGATGCCGAGGCGTACTTCTAGTACGTTGAGGCGTTGAGCGACGCAAGAACAAAGCTGACAGACTTTTTCAGCGTCCTGCTGAATCGTAGCATGCAGGAAAGCGCATAGACAACGAGCGCTCGCCACTGCTATCGTCACTCATATCTGGAGGGATACATGGCAAATCGCCGCATTGAACCGCTCAAAAAAGTGTTGGCAATTGACCCGAACGATGAGGTGGCCTGGTTTGGCCTCGGAAAGGCCTACATGGAAGATGCGAACTTCGAAGAAGCGGCCAAGGCGCTTCAACAATGCGTGATCGTGAAACCCACCTATTCAGCCGCGTATTATGCTCTGGCCCAATCACTAGAGAAGCTGGGTCGAATCGACGAATGCCGAACCCTCTGCACTACCGGCATCGACATCTCCACAACAAACGGCGATATGATGGTAACGAAGAGTTTGGAGATGCTAAGAGGAAACTTGGGCTAGCTCGGCAACGTTGTTACCCGACAGACTCGGATAGCGTCTTCGCAATCCGGCTTCTACGATTTTGGTTCCTGATAGTTTCAGGTTGCACATTCTGCGAATAAGAAAGTCCCCTGGCCAATCCTTCCACGTTCTCCTGAGTCGCACTGTTGCTCGAATACAGGAAACTCACGCTGCCCCCTGCTGGGAGACTTTTTCAGCACAGTGCTATACCGATTCCGCTCCTTTGTCATCGTCGTCATCATCGGATGAAAGGCCGAGGACTTCCGGCTGGTGTTTGGAGATCTCCTCGTACACTTCATCGAGCCAGCGGCTCGCGCAGCCGAGAATCTCCCTGACCAATGGTTCCGTTTGGCCCGTGCGTTTGATGGTCCATTGGCACACATATTCCAACAGCACATCCCGTTCGAACCGCTCCGACGACTGCATGGCCAGGGCAGTCATTTCACCTAGTCCCGTCTTAAGGATCTCGGCCACCGTGTCACGCCCATACGAGGTGCTGGCTGTGACATATTGAATGGCTCGGTTCAGTTCTTGATCAGTCATGAAATCTCCTACCACTTTTGATGCATCATACCCAGAATGTCGCTGCAGATGGAAGATTCTCTCTGTCCTTAGACACGTGAAAAACTCTACGGCCTCGTCATCGGGAATGGTATGATCGTGGCCGGATAAGCCCAACATGATGTATGCAGATGAGACGAAGGAGAAGTGAACGATGCCTGTGAAGATCATCCGGAACACTCCGACCTCGCGAAAACCCTCTTCCCCAAAACGGCAAAGCCACACCTATTCCGAGCGCTGGGACCTCTCACATTTAGCGGATCAGCCGGTCAAGCGGTTTGAGATCCTGTTGGGAGAGATCGAATCCAAGGTGGCGCAATTTGAATCTGCACGCGCCCAACTGAGTCCGACTATGGAAATATCCATCTTCCACCTGCTACTGACTCTGAGCGAAAACATTACGGCTACATCCTCCAAAATTGGCGCCTATGCCTACCTCTGGTTCTCCGAAAACACGAAAGACTTGGCCACCCGTTCGTTTAAAACCAAGGTTGAGGAGCGGCTCACAGCGCTTCAGAACCGGTTGGTGTTTTTCGATCTCTGGTGGCAAAGCGTCGATGAAGACAATGCGCGCCGACTCATGACCGGAACAGGCACACTCCGGTATCACCTCGAAACCATCCGCCGTTTTCAACCTCACACACTGTCTGAACCGGAAGAGAAGATCGTCAACATTAAGAACATCACGGGTCGTAGCGCAGTCCATTCGCTATACGACATCGTGACGAACGCCTTCACGTTCACGCTCACCATCAACGGCAAACGAAAGACGATGACGCGCGAGGAACTGACGTCCTATCTCCGCCATGCACAAGGACGGCTACGTGAGGCCGCCTATCGAGAACTGTATCGCGTCTACGCCGATCAACACGATCTGCTTGGCGAAATATATAAAACCTTGGTGAACGACTGGAAGGCGGAGAATCTTCAACTGCGTCGATTCGCTTCCCCAATTGCCACACGCAACCTCGGAAACGATATTCCCGATGCAGCCGTGACATCGCTCCTGAAGGTCTGTCAGAAGAACGCGAACATCTTTCAAGATTACTTCCGCATCAAAGCTCGTCTCTGCAAGATCAAGCCGATGAGCCGCTATCACATCTATGCGCCTCATCGGACGGCACAGAAATCCTATCGCTATCAGGATGCCGTCCGAATGGTGCTAGAGGCCTATCGGGGATTCTCTCCGCAATTAGCAGATTTGGCGGAACGCGTGGTGCATGAACGCCATATCGATGCACGAGCGCGACCAGGAAAAATTGGGGGAGCATATTGCTATAGCGTCGTCCCAAACATGGCTCCTTATGTGCTGCTGAACTTCACCGGCGAGGCACGCGATATTGCGACCATGGCCCATGAGCTCGGCCATGCCGTCCATGGGATGTTGGCGGAAAAACACTCCATGTTTACCTTTCACTCCACCCTCCCACTGGCGGAAACGGCGTCGGTGTTCGGGGAACGTATCCTGTCCGACGCCCTCATGAACCAAGAACGGGATAAGAAGGTACGGCAGGGACTTCTGCTCAACCAACTGGACGACATTTACGCCACGGTTCTCCGGCAAGCCTATTTCGTCCAATTTGAGAATCAGGCCCATGAGATGATTGCCCAAGGCGCGACCGTAAAGGATCTGGCCAAGACCTATCTGGCAGAGGTACGGCAGCAGTTTGGAAAGGGCATCAAGGTCCCGGAAGAGTTTCAATGGGAATGGCTGACCATTCCCCACATTTTTGCCAGCCCCTTCTATTGCTATGCCTATAGCTTCGGGAATTTATTGGTTCTTGCCCTCTACCAGATGTATCAAAAGGAAGGAGCCTCGTTCGTGCCTAAATATCTGGATTTGCTGAGTGCAGGCGGGTCGGAGGCGCCGCAGACGATTCTCGCTAAAGTCGGCGTCGATATGGCGTCTGAAGATTTTTGGCAATCGGGGTTCGATACGATCCGCGAGATGGTCGATCAGCTAGAACACACGCTCTAAACTCTCTTTTTTTGAGCATCTTAGTCATTTCACTCTCCCGCACCACACCCTGCACACGCCGCCCCTCTCTTGACAGAGGGAGCGGCGGGGCGTATTATTATCTTAATTGATAACAGTTATCATAATCGTCGTCTGCGCTCGAGAACCCTGCTCGACGAAAAAGGAGTACAACCCATGTACCGCTGCCTCTGCAAGGGAATTACTGATTCGGATGTCCGTGAGGCTGGACGAGCAGGTCTCGTGATGCCCTGCCAACTCAAAACGAAGTTTGGATTGAAAGACGCGGGGTGCTGCGGTCGCTGTTCAAAGGATATCCATGAGTTTGTAAAGATCGCGACGAGTGCGCAGCAAGCGCCTTCCCTCAACAGCCTACGGAGATAGTCCGGACTAAGGCCTTCTCCCCTACCCGACCCCCACAAGACTACCGCGGCACAGATCCACTCGCCATCGACGACGACAATCTCGTCTCTACACAGGGTATCGCGAGATTAGGAGTCTTACCTTTCTGGCATCCCGTTAGAACGGAACAATGTGTCACGATCCCTTATTCACTCGACGGACACATCCTCACCGTGCGCTCGGAGAGAGCAGAAACTCGAAATCGGATTTGGTCAGCACCCCTTGCCCGGAGCCGCGCACTACCCCACGCATCACCGCATCATACAGATCGAGTTTCCGTAGCTTGAGTGCCATCATCTTTTCCTCAATGCTATGGCGCATGAGAATCCGCACGATCGAGACAGTCCGTTGTTGCCCGATGCGGTGCGCGCGATCCGACGCCTGGTTTTCCACCGCCGGATTCCACCAGGGGTCCAGATGAAAGACATAGCTCGCTTTGGTGAGATTGAGCCCCTGCCCCCCCGCTTTGAGACTTAAGAGAAACACGCTCGGCTGTTCGCCGCTCTGAAACGCCGCCACTCTGGTTTTGCGCGTGGTCGCCACCGTGGAGCCATCCAGCCGGTGATACGGCAGCGCATGCCGGACACAGGCTTCCTCCACAAGATCGAGAAAGCTGGTGAACTGGGAAAACACCAGAGCGCTATGCCCCTCGTCCAGCAAGACCTGCAGCCGCTCCATCAGGAAACTGATTTTTGGCGAGGGCTCGTCGGCACGGTTCGTCAGGAGGCGAGGCGATAGACAGACCTGCCGGAGCTTGAGGATCGCCGTCAGCGCGATGAACTGCGCCTGACCCGAGGTCTTGGTGCGGTAGGCCTCGTCAATCGTGGTGCGAACCTGAGCGACCGTCTGCTGATACAGCGCCTTTTGCCGATCGGTTAAGTCGAGGAACACCTCGCTCTCGATCTTCGGCGGCAAGTCTTGGAGGACCTCTGCCTTGGTCCGCCGTAAGATGAAGGGCCTGGTCCGGCGAAGCAGCCGCTCCAGCACGGCGCCCTGGACACGTTTGAGACCGGCCTTGAACCGATCGTACTCGCCGAGCAGTCCCGGCATACAGAGATCGATCACGGAAAAATACTCGCCAAGATGGTTTTCGAGCGGGGTGCCGGTCAGCGAGAGTTTAAACCGTCCGGTGAGACGGCGGGCGGCGCCCGTCGTGTCGGCTTGAATGTTCTTCACCGCCTGCGCCTCGTCGAACACAATGACATGGAACGCCAGGCGTTCCAATCGTTCGATGTCCCGGCGAACCAGACCATACGTCGTGATGACGACCTCGCCATCCTTGGCATCGAACGTCCGCTCGCTGCCGCTATAGACATGGACCTTCAAGCCTGGCGCAAAGCGCGCAAGCTCCTGCTCCCAGTTGAAGAGGAGACTCGTCGGCACGACGACCAGATGCGGACCCTTCACACCCGCCGCCGTCTCGAGGCGCCCGTCCTGAATAGCGGCCAACAGACAAATAGCCTGGAGGGTCTTACCCAATCCCATGTCGTCCGCTAAACAGCCGCCGAAACGATGCTCGTAGAGAAACGCAAGCCAGGCATACCCGTCCCGCTGATAGGGACGAAGCGTGGCCTGCACATTCTTCGGCAGAGACCGTGCAGCAATCCGCGTGAATCCCAGGAGACGCGCGAGCACGGCCTCGTCTTCAGCAGGCAACGAGACCGCAATGCCCTGCTCGCGCAATGCCAGCCAGTCGAGGATCTGCATGCGCGGCACACGCACGATCTTCGTGACACCCCGATCCGCCTGCGCCTCGCCGGTCAGGGCAAGGATCGCGCGCAGCCGTTCCAGGGTCTGGCGATCCAACACCCGCAACCCGCCGTTGGCGTCGATCAGCCCTCCCTGCTGAAGGGCGGCCCGCCACTCCGCTTCGTCCAGCGCCACGCCGTCGCACCGGATCTCCGGACGGATTTCAAACCAGTCGATCCCGGCCCCTTCCGGCTCGACACGCTCCACATGGGCTGAACAATCCCATCGAGAAGGCTTGACGGGCTTGCCCTCGTAGAGCAATGCAATCCCGGCGGACGTGAGCCTGTCCAAGAGAGCCGGCAATCCTTGGAACAACCGCGGCGCGTCGATCATCATCTCGTCGCAGCGCCGCATGCCGCGAAAGATTTCCTGGCCGAATACGTCGAAGGGAATCCTGTACAGCCACACCTCACGAGCCTTGTCCACCGACTGCAGCTCCCATCGCCCGGCGTGTGTCTGTAGTCGCACATCTGTCCGGGCATAGCCCAACAGGTGCTGCTTGAGCCACTGCGTGGCCTCGTCGTTGACGGCGCGTGGCCACTCCTCCAGACTGAGAACCATTTTGATGCGTTGGTCTCGCTCCTTGGCCTCGCGCACAGAAAGAAGTCTAAAAAACGCGTCGTAGAGTATGGCCTTTCGTTTGTGCGTGCGCAGCGCACCAGAAAAGGCACGCCCTTGCTCCAACGCCGAGAAAAATCCAAAGGTAGAGACACTCGGAGCAAACCGGACATCACCACGGCGACATTGTGCCTGCAACGTCCATGAAGCAGACAGAGGGTCTTCCGCGCCGGATGGAGGCTTCAGGATCAGGGAATATGAAAGTCCATCACCCACCGAAGGCGGCGCGGGGCGTTGCACCGAAACTTCCTGGCCCTCTACCTTCAGCAGAAGATCTCGCACAATCCGGTTGGCCTGCATTTGACGCACCTCGATTTGCGCGGACTGAAACTCGTCCAGCGAGATCGTAAACTCCATATCCTGGTTGGCGCCTTGCCACCGCCCATACCCGGACTCGCCCGGTAACGGCACCGCGCGGAATCCTTCGCCGAAATCGTCATAGGGATCGAAGAACGGATCGCCACCCTTAAAGCGTTGCAGCAAAGAACGGAACAACGCCCACCCCTGTTCGTCCTTCAGATAGAGCAATCGCCTGCCGCTCAGATCGACCACAAACGTCCTGAAGCGCGCGATCCGTTCGAGCGGTACCTCGTCAGCGAGGCAGACCGCGCGTACCCTGACCTGGCCGCCGACAAGGTCAATCTCCGTCTTACTCCGGCACTTGACCGATTGGTTCCAGTGAAGCGGGGTCGATTCGTGGCCAGATACCAGCACAATCGGGTAGGGCCTGTCGTAAACCCTGAGATAGTGGAGCAAGGGGTCTTCCCCGAACCCGGGCATAAACCAGGACACATTAAGGAGAGAAACCAGTTCAGGTGGAATCGCGGCGCCCCAACCTCCTGACAGCGGCACACCATTCCTATGGATCAGGAGCTGCGGATGCAGGTGATGGGCATCGATAACGATCTCATAGGCCGGTCCCTTGCGAGCCACTCCTTTACCGGCCACTCCGGCAGAAAACGGTCCTGGCGCCCTGGCTGCTTCCTGGATGCTGCCGAGCAACTCGGCTCGAAGCCCAGGCAGCTCGACTTCTTGCCCGCCAGGCAATCTAAACAGCTCCGGTGAGAGTAGATGCTTGGTCGTGAAATAGACGCACAGCACATGTTTGCACAGCCCGCCTGGATCCCAGGCCGGGCAATCGCAAGAGGCCGCGAGGAATCCCTCGTCGATGGAAAAAACGACCTCGTAGAGCCTGCTCCCTTGTACCTCCGCCGTCAGCGTTGTGCGGTCATGGTTCCAGGCATAATGCTGAAGCCGCTGCTCTTGGTAATAGTCGTACCCCCGGACGACGGATGCCTTCGGGGCCATCGTATAAACAGCGTTAGCCGATATGGCGCGAAACGCGGCGATGAGTGCGAATGATTCGGGGGCAGGGCGTGGAACGACAATCCTCTGCCCGCGACGGGATGAGGTCTTCTTTCGCATAGTGCTTCACTATAAGCGGGAGAGAGGAACGGCAGCAAGGTACGGTAACAGATGAATACTCGATCGGTACCTGTGTCGGTCCCATTACGCGAACCGGCGGCTCGCCGCTCGAAATACGTCGTGGAGACCAAACAGAAGATACTACTTGGCAGAACTGGCCTTGAATCTCGCTGCGATCTCGGCTACACGTCGGCCTAACTCCTTGGCGTCGGCCAACTCCTGGTTGTCGATGCCGGGGCTGTCGCCTTCTGTGGTGGCAGATGCGCCGAAGGCCCCGCCCCCACTGACGACGATCATCTGATTCCCCAACATCGCGGCAAGGATCGTCAACATCGTCACTTCCTTCCCGCTCGACACTTGACCGCCCACGGCGAAAGCTGCACCGATCTTGTTCTTCATCTTAAATTCTGGGAACACACCGAATTTAAACTGCCAGTTGTCGAAGAAGGTTTTCACCTCACCAGACATGTTCGACCAATACACCGGCGAGCCGACCACGACTGCGTCAGCGGAGAACAAATCCTCTGCGGTCACCTTGCCGACTCGTTTTAAGATCGCCTCGGTGCCGGACACGCTCTTCACCCCATCGACGACTGCTTCGGCCATGCGTTCCGTATTGCCGGAAAGCGAATGGTAGGTCACGAGCACCTTCACCAGTGAAGCCGGCTCTTCGGCAAACGCCTCACCGGAGCCGGTGCCCAGCACTACAAGAAGAGCACTCAGAACGAGGGGGCCACTGAGGCGGTGTCGCAAAAGAGAGATGGGGAAAGGGAAAAACATCGATTCCTAGAGAGAGGGAGTCGGCGCGAAGAATTGCCGCGTTTCAACGACGGACAATTTCTTCTTCCATCCGTTCTTCAACGGAAACTTCCGTCAACGTTCCACGATAGTCACACTTGTGACAGCGAACCCGCCATTCTTCAATCCACTTTTCTTGCACGTACGACTGCCGACATTTCGGACACACAAATACACCTTTTACATAATGCACTTTTCTGGTCTCTTTCATACACTCACCCCTTGCTTTTACCAATTGAGGATGGCATAGGCGACCGCGCGATTGCAAGGCGTGATCGGCTGATCACCATCGACTCTATATTGCCACACACAACCTCAGCTTGACTCGTGCCCGGCTGGCCGATAGGATACCGCCGTGCAACAGTACCGACTACTTGCGCTTTTTTTCTTCCTACTCCTCTCCTTTCCCTGTCGTACCCAAGCAGGGACGGACCCACCCATGCCGGGCCTGATCCCGATTACCCTCCCTGGGGGAACCACCATTCAGGTAGAGCTGGCCGACACGCCCCAAAAACGCGCGGAAGGATTGATGCATCGTGAGCATTTAGCCGACGACCGTGGCATGCTCTTTACATTCCCGCAGGCGCAGGCCTGGGGGTTCTGGATGAAGAATACAAAGATCTCCCTCGATCTCATCTGGATCAACGAGAAAAAGCAGGTCGTCCATATGGAACAGCGTGTCCCGACCTGCACGAGAACAGACGACAGCTGTCCACAATATCGGCCCAACGAAAATGCGCTCTACGTTTTGGAGCTCGCAGCCGGCCGAGCTGAGACGTTCAAGTTGCAGCAGGGATCAAAACTTCAGTTCAAAGCCCCTTAGTGGCATGGCCGAGAATTGATGGCTTGACAGGTGCTCGAAAAATTTGTCCGGTAAGGCCGCAGCCGACGAAAGTACCCGATGCAGAGCTTTTCTTACATGGCCATCCCGAGTTGCCAGACAGCTCGTTTCCCAAATGAGCCACGTTGAGGATGCTTTCGAGCGAGAACGAAGCTGACGAGCTTTTTCAGCATCCTGCTACGACCGTTCCTGCCAGGCCCGCATGCGCCGGGCCGTAATCACTCCATCCACGCGCTCAATAGCTTTGAGCACCTGCTCGAGGTGGTGGGTGTCCGACACTTCCACGACAAAATCCAGCACGGCTTTCTGATCTTCCCGAGTCGTGATCTCCGCACGGCTGATGTTGGCATGGCATTCTGCGATCGCGGAGGACACATTCGCTAATACCCCGGTCTTATCGACGGCAATAATAGATATCTTAACCGCGTGCGTGCTAGGTGTGGCAACGTCCCACTCCACTTCCACCAGCCGCTCCTTATCATAGTCTAGTGCCGCAAGATTCGGGCAATCGACGGCATGGATCGTCAGCCCGCGGCCACGAGTAATATACCCGAGGATCCGGTCACCGGGCACGGGATGGCAGCAGCGCGACAGCTGCATCAGCAAATCACGAGACCCTTTGACCTGTGCGCCGGTGCCGTCGCTCTTCCCACCTATCGCTTTACGCGGGGCGGGATGTTCCAGAGCCCGCGCCTGCATCCCGGAGGACGGGGCTGTCAGTTTGCCGATGACTTGTGACGTCGCCACACGGCCAAAGCCCACGGCTGCGGTCAATTCCTCAGTGCTATCGAATCCCGACTGACGAGCGGCTTCCAAGAGCTCCGCCGATTTGAACATCCGGGCCGGCGCCATCCCCTGACGGCGAAACTCCGACTCCAGCAAACGACGGCCGATCTCGATACTTCGTTTCTGTTCTTCAAGCTTGATCCAATGCTTGATCTTGGTCTTCGCGCGCGAGGTGTGGACAAACTTCAACCAATCCTTATGCGGCGTTTGCGTGGGCGAGATCAGAATTTCGACCGTATCTCCGCTGGCCAATTGATGCTTAAGCGGCACGATCTTCCCGTCCACTTTGGCTCCGACACAATGGTCCCCGACCTCGGTATGAATCGCGAATGCAAAATCGACAGGTGTCGATCCTTTCGGCAACTCTTTCACAATCCCTTTGGGCGTAAATACATAGACCACATCGTGGAAGAGATCGAGCTTCACCGAGTCCATAAACTGCCGGTTATCCGTCATATCTTCATGCCATTCGACGAACTGGTGGAGCCAGCCGAAGGCCTTGCTGTCACGATCTGCCACCTGTCCTTGTTCTTTATATTTCCAGTGCGCGGCGATACCGTGCTCGGCGAGGCGATGCATGTCCTCCGTGCGGATCTGGAACTCAACATGCTCCCCCTTCGGGCCAACCACCGTCGTATGCAGAGACTGATAGAGATTGGACTTTGGAATCGCGATGTAGTCCTTGAAGCGCCCAGGCACGGGCCGCCAGGCTGAGTGAATCACCCCGAGCACGGCGTAACAATTCATCTTGGTATCAGTCACGACCCGCAGCGCAGTCAGGTCGTAGACCTCTTCGAACGTAATCGACTGCTTATTCATCTTTTGGTAAATTCCGTAGAGATGTTTGGGGCGGCCATAGACTTGTCCAACCAATCCGTTCTCTTGCATCGCCTTCTGCACGAGATGGCGGACTTCATCGATGTACTGCTGACGATCCTCGTCCCGTTTCGCCACGCGGACCCGCAACATCTCGTAGACCTCCGGTTTGAGGTGCTTGAGACACAGGTCCTCCAGCTCGTTCTTAATCCACCCGATCCCAAGGCGATTCGCCAACGGCGCATAGATCTCCAGCGTCTCCTGGGCGATCTCCTGTCGCTTGGCCGCACTGAGATGTTCCAAGGTGCGCATGTTGTGCAGCCGATCGGCGAGTTTGATGAGGACGACCCGGATGTCGTCCGCCATCGAGAGCACCATCTTGCGGAAATTCTCCGCCTGCTTTTCTTCATAGCTCCGAAACGTGATCTTGCCGATCTTGGTCACCCCGTCAACCAGATGCACCACGTCCTTCCCGAACTCCTTTTCGAGTTCGTCAGGCGTCGCGACGGTATCTTCTAGAGTATCGTGCAGCAGTGCTGCGACGATGGCGGTGATGTCTGTTTTGAGTGAGGTCAGGACCCCGGCGACGGCGATGGGGTGTTGAAGGTAGGGTTCTCCGGACCGACGAAGCTGCCCTTCGTGCGCTTTTGCGGAAAACTCGAAGGCCTTGCGAACGAGGCCGAGGTCGGCATCAGCAGAATAGCTTCTGATCCGATCCAGCAGCTGGTCGAGATCTGTGACGGTTTGGTACACCATGGTTCACTCACTCAATCACACTCGGTCGAACATCGCGAATGCGGAGCTGAATCCGGTCACGGCCGTTCCAGTGATTCAGTTCTGGCGTGAAGGCCAGATCGACTGGAGCGCGGGATGGAATACCATAATCCAGCAGCGACTTCATGCCGAATCCGATACTATCGAACGGCAGCGATGCCCCTTGCCGCACGGTCATTTTCAGATGTTTCTCACCGACGATGCGTGAATCCATGACTTCGAGACGAGTCACCGCAAACGTGGGCTCTGGATTGCCCGCGCCGAACGGATGCAGCGAGCAGATTTCCTGGATCAGCTGCAGATTCACTTCATCCAAACGCACCTCGGCATCGACGTTCAACGTCGGAACCTTGGCGCCGCCGTGGGTCCACCCAGCCACCACATCGGAGAATCTGGCACGAAACTCGTCGATCCGAGACTCCCGAATCGTCACACCTGCGGCACTGGGATGTCCGCCGAAGGCCTCCAGGATTTCCCGACAAGAAGACAATCCTTCATAGAGGTCGAACCCGCCGGTCGTCCGTGCTGAACCTTTGGCAATGCCCTGCTCATTGATGGCCATGACAATCGCCGGGCGCTGAAACCGATCGACCAAACGCGCCGCGACAATACCGACAACCCCAAGATGCCAGTGCCGAGAGGCCAGTACGAGTGCGGGTGACAATTCTTGATCCTTCAACAAGGCCAGCGCCTCCGCCATGATATCCACTTCGATGCGCTGCCGTTCACGATTCAGTTGCTCAAGCCGGTCTGCCAACTGCTGCGCCTCGGACGGGTTGTCGGTCGTCAACAACCGCACACCCAACATGGCATCATCCAATCGCCCTGCGGCATTGATGCGTGGCGCCAGCTTGAAGGCGATCGTTTCCGCCGTGCAATCCCGCGTCACCCCCGCCACCTGCTTTAATGCCCGAATGCCGCAGCGCGCGCCACGCGACAACTGGACCAGCCCTTCGCGTACAAAGTTTCGATTCTCATCATGTAATGGGACGACGTCGGCAACCGTCGCCAACGCCACGAGGTCGAGCAACGACTCCAACGGCACCCCGGCGACCCCATAGCGTAACTGGTAAGCCTGCGCCACCTTATAGGCCAGCGCCGCGGAACAGAGACCGCGAAAGGGATAGAGCGCACCGGCTCGATGGGGGTTGAGCACCGCCACAGCCGGCGGCATCTCCTCGTCTGTCTGATGATGGTCTGTCACCACCACATCCATGCCGAGCCGGGCCGCCAATGCGATTTCTTTATGCGAAGTCGTACCACAATCGGACGTCACCAACAGCGAGATGCCTTCGCCATGCAAGCGCTCGACGGCACCAAGGTTGAGTCCATAGCCCTCGCGGAGACGATGCGGAACATAGGCGCGCACCTTGGCGCCCAGCCCGCCAAAGAACGACAGGTAGACACTGGTCGCTGTAATCCCATCGACATCGTAGTCGCCATAAAAACAGATCGGCTCCTGAGTCTTCACGGCGCGATGCAACCGTTCGACCGCCTGCCCCATGTCGGGGATCAAAAACGGATCATGGGGCGCCTGCAACGATATCCATGTCGTCGCTTCATCCGGCGTGGTCACGCCACGAGCCAGGAACAACGAGGCGGTGGCAGGAGAAATCAAAAGGGCCTGGGCTAACGAAGCCCGCTGAGACAGATTAATATCACGGAAGACCCAGAGCTTGGACTTCATGAGGGCCCCTTGAATGATTCCGAGTCTAGAGAGAAGCTAACTATCTGAGAATTAAAGGGATAATAGCCTTTTAGCCCCACGTTGTCAAACCGGATAACGTCGATCTGCACTGGCAACGAATGGAGGTTAGACCCTGAATACTTAAATGTGATGAGGAGGAGAGAAAAGAAAGGAGGAGTTCCACCCGAATACTGGGGCTACTCCCCCCCTTTTTGCACGTAGTTCTTGACGAATTCTTCTGCGTTCTTTTCGAGTACGTCGTCGATTTCATCGACCAGCTTATCGATGTCTTCTTTCATCTTCTTGCCGGCCTCGATGACTTTCGGATTGGCCTTGACGTCGTCCTTCCCCTGCGGCTCTCGCCTGGGCTCTTGCTTGCGCTCTTGTTTCTCCATCCGAGCACCTCCCGTGATTCTGGGAAACCCTCGTGGATCAGCCACCAGCATGATCCCTTACGACCACCTTACTCCACGGTTCTTTCAGCCGTCAAGCCGAGGCAGAAACCGCGAAGCGTTGTTCGGCTCTCGACGATTGACTCATTGGATCATTAATTCAATGAGTCAATCGCTTCACAGTCTCAGTTATCACACAATCAGTGAGACGATTAAGAGCGCCACAATGTTGATGACCTTGATCATCGGATTGATCGCCGGACCAGCCGTATCCTTATAGGGATCGCCGACGGTGTCGCCGGTGACTGCCGCCTTATGCGTGTCCGTCCCCTTCTTGCCCTGCTCTTCGATATACTTCTTGGCGTTGTCCCAGGCGCCGCCGCCACTTGTCATCGAGATCGCAACGAACAGACCAGTGACGATGCTGCCAACGAGCATGCCGCCCAAAGCCTGTGGTCCCAAAATCACACCGACCACAATCGGAGAGATGACTGGAATCAGTCCCGGAACCATCATCTTCTTGATTGCTGCCTGCGTCACAATATCCACACAAGTCCCATATTCCGGCTTGCCGGTCCCCTCCATGATCCCCTTGATCGTCCGGAACTGCCTACGCACCTCTTCCACTACAAGACCGGCTGCCTCTCCCACCGCTTTCATACAGAGAGCTCCGAAAATAAATGGCAACATCCCACCCAAGAAGAGCCCGACTAGAACAGAAGGATTGGAGAGGTCAAACGTGCTCGCGCCGCTCCCTTTTGCCACCTCACGCGCATATTCGGCAAAGAGCACCACCGCCGCAAGAGCCGCTGATCCGATTGCATAGCCCTTGGTGACCGCTTTTGTGGTGTTACCGACCGCATCCAACGGGTCAGTGATGTCCCGCACCTCTTTGCCGAGGTGAGCCATCTCCGCAATACCGCCTGCGTTGTCTGTGATCGGGCCGAACGCATCGATCGCCACCACGATACCAGCCATCGATAACATCGACACCGCCGCCACGGCCACGCCGTATAAGCCGCCCGATGCCGCACCGCCGCAGATCCAATAGCTCCCAAGTATCGCTGCCCCGATCACCACCACCGGCCAGGCTGTTGACTCCATCCCAACTGCCAACCCAGCGATGATGTTGGTCGCATGGCCCGTTTCACTAGCCTTGGCAATAGCCTTCACCGGCGTATAGCTCTTGGAAGTGTAGTAATCGGTGATAAAGACGAGGGCGTGGGTCACGGCTAAGCCAATCAACGCCGCGAGGTAATAACTCAACCCACTCACGCCACCCACACCATCCATAATCGAAGAGGTCACGGGATAGAAGGCAATCGCTGCAATGCCGCCCGCCACAAACAAGCCCTTGTAGAGCGCCGTCATAATCTCGCCGCCCTGGCTTACCTTCACAAAGAAAATGCCGATGATCGTTGCAAAGATTGTGACACCCCCGAGGGCGAGAGGGAATAGAATCGGGGCGCTGACTCCCTTAAACAGCGTGAAAGCCAAGACCATCGCCGCCACCGTCGTCACCGCGTAGGTCTCGAAAAGGTCCGCGGCCATACCGGCACAGTCGCCGACATTGTCGCCCACGTTGTCTGCAATGACGGCCGGATTGCGAGGGTCGTCTTCCGGAATCCCCGCTTCGACTTTCCCGACGAGGTCGGCGCCGACGTCCGCCGCTTTGGTATAGATCCCGCCGCCCACACGGGCAAATACCGAAATCAAGCTCCCCCCAAACCCGAGACTCAACAATGCATGAATCGCCTTCTCCTGCCCTGCGAACTGTGCGGCCAACGAGTAGAAGAGGGTAATGGCCAACAAGCCCAAGCCGATCAACAAGAGTCCCGTCACCGCGCCACCACGGAATGCCACGGTCAGCGCCGCATTCATTCCCTTATGCGCAGCTTGGGCCGTCCGCACGTTCGCCCGGACTGCGATCACCATGCCCACATATCCGGCCAGTGACGACGCGCCGGCACCGATCAAGAATCCTACTGCGGTCAGCAAGCCAAATTTATCGGAGAACGCCCCTGCCCCCCACAATAAGGCGAATAACACAGCGGCAACGACAGCGACGGTCCTATATTGGCGGTTCAGATAGGCGCTCGCGCCTTCCTGAATGGCCTTTGCAATATCCTGCATTTTCTGGTTACCAGCATCAAGCTTGAATACCCACATGGCCAGATACAGGCCGTAGACAATGCCGGTCACCGCCGCTATCAACGCAAACGTAATGATGACTGAGTCGCTCACAGGTCACTCCTCTTAATAGGTGAGGGGCTCTTATGTCACACGGCTCCTTATGGCTTCAACCCATCAAAAGTACGTGGGGGGGGGAAACCGCAGGGTGGTGCAGATCCAGCCGAGGCTAACTGCCCGAAAAGTTGAGCCATTCTATACGGGTGAGAGGAAGGGATCAAGATGAAAAAGGACAGGGGAAACCTATATTGGTTCTTCGCTCCAGGAACATGCGCCCTGAGAAGGGTCACGTTCGGCGGACTCAGTCGGGCCGGTAGTAGATCTCCGAATAACCCTCACACCGCCCCTTTAGTTCAGCTGAGCCATAACCGATAACGATAGTCGAACGCCTCTTCAACCAGGTGTAGCCACGTAGTATTAAGGAGTGCACGGTGATGGCCTCGGCGCATGAGCTCGTCCAGTCTTGCTCAAACCTTTTCACCCTCCCAGAAATCTACCTCCGCGTTCGCGACGTCGTCGACAATCCAGAATCGACCATGGACGATCTGGCCAATGCTCTAAAATTTGATCCGGCCATCTCCGCGCGTCTCCTGAAAATTGTGAACAGCCCTTTCTATAGATATCCTAAGCAGATCGATAACATCGCTCGAGCCGTCACCCTACTCGGCATGCAACCCGTCAACGACTTAGTCGCCTCCACCACTATCGGACAGACATTCACAGGAATGACTGTGGACCTTATGGACCTTCCGGCCTTCTGGCGGAAGAGCGTGCGCTGTGCCATTCTGGCAGGAAAGATCGCCAAAGCCACTGGCATCGAGGAGAGCGAGCGGTTCTTTATCGAAGGCCTATTGCGGGATATCGGCCACCTGGTGCTCTATCAAACCATTCCGCAACGGGCACAGTCCGCCCTGGTCGAAGCCGGATATCTCGGGTCACCGCTCGCCGAAGTGGAACAATCGAGCATCGGATACGACTTCACCGAAGTCGGCGCGGAGCTGATTCGTTTCTGGGGTATGCCGAGCCAGATTGAGCAGGCCATTCGACACCAACTGAGTCCGAACCAAGCCAGTGAATTCGCTCTCCATGCATCGATTGTTCACCTCGCTGGCGCTCTTGCCGATTATGCAGAATTAGAACCGGCCCAGGCCGGTCGGCTTCCTGCCTGTGACCCGTTCGCCCTTTCCTGCACACGATTCAATGCAGACGCATGCCCCACTCTGCTCAAAGAAGCCCAAGAACAACTTCAGGACGCCCTCGCCTGTATATACCCCTTAGCGATGGCGGCGTAGCCCACGGCCAGTTAGAATGATGCCCCGCGCAGAAGTCTTCATCTGCAGATACACTCGGCATGTTATAGCGAGGATCATCCCCTCCGGATCGAATCAAACTGAAGGTTTTTCCGAAAACCTGGGTACTGGTTTGCGGTTCAAAAAGAGAGTTGCTATAGTGCGCGGCAGAGGAAATGACCGTGGGCATGGCGCCGGAATATATTTTAGTGGAGGGACAGCAGTTCAGCAAGGCGAAGCTGTCGCTGGACAACCACGTCTACAAAAACTGTGCGATCGATGACTGCGACATCTATTTTAGCGGTGGACAATACGAGTTGCTCGACACCCACATTACCAATTCACGCCTCATCCTCAACCACCCCGCCAAGGGCATGTACAACGCCGTTCAGATCTTTAAGATGAAGTCCCCGGGCTCCAGCATCGTCGCCGAATAGCGGGTGTTGAAAAACCCTGCCAGCGTCGTTCTCGCATCGTTCAGGTCCTCAACGTACCCCTGAGGGTACGCCTCCGGGCCTTCACTCGCTGCGGCCTTGCTGGACAGGCTTTTTGAACACCTTTCGTGACGTGTAGCTCGGGAACAAGGAGATGCGAGCGACGAACCGCGTTACTTGGCGACTGCGACATTCTCAGCGTACTTGACGATCTCGATCGGCTGGAAGACCGGGTCTTGCGATCCTTGGGAAGATTCAGCTTCGACACGCAGCAGGAATGGGGCCGTGCCGGTGATGGGTGCGTAGTTAAGGGTCGCCTCAACATCGAACGTCTTGGTGTCTTTCGGCGTGGGGAACGTAAAGGTCTCGACACGCGTTTCTTCCGGTTTCAAGACCGTGTCCTCGATCACTTTGACGGCATCAAAGTCGAAGCTCGTCTTCTGGCCATTGGCATCCTGATAGACTCGCCCATAGATGCGCTTGTCCGTAAACACGGTCTTTAGATTCTTCCCTTTGATATCCACATCCAACACCACGGTCGCCCAGGCTGGATGGGTCGTCGGCAGATTGTGTGGAACGAGACTCTGCACCTTCACGGTGATCGTCGTTTTTTCACCCTCGACTTTCGTTGTGACGCCCAGCTTGGCCGCCTCTTGGCGAAGCTTGCCGATACGACCAGGGAAGGTATGGTTGGCGGTTCTTCGCTTCTTCTCGCCGTTGGCCGACTCGCCGACTTGCTCCGGCATGTGACAGGTCTGGCACTCTTTGCCTGACTTCACCGCCTTGCTCTGATCCCAGTTGCCCAGCAGGTCGTTGGCCTTCCCTAAGCCGGCGGCTGAGGGAACCGACTGATGGCAATTGAGACAGAGATCGGACTTTTGAAACAACCCCAACTCCATCGACTGATGCGCCCGATTCTGAACAGCATCCTTATAGGGGCCATAGACCGTCTTGCTCTCGAGTTCGTACTTGGGCTCTGGCGGTTGTTTTGTCCGGTCAACCTGCTTGATCAAATGGCATTGCGCGCAGGCCACCCCATCCAGCGACGGGTCACCAGCCTTGGATTGATTGATAAAGAGCTGGACGTGTTCGGAGAATTCTCGTACGTGCGGTGCATGGCAGCGAAAACACTGGGCTTTATCGTTTCCTGCCGGAGATGACAAAAACGCGTCAAGCGAAGCACGGAAGGCCGGGGAATGGATCGAACGCGAGAGCGGAGAGGTGTCCCACTCTTCAAACACACGCTCATGACACCGCTTGCACTTACTGGAAGTCGGAAAAGCCTGTTCGATGGTGCTCTGCGACATCGCTGGCTCTTGCGCAAACACGCCGCAATCCAACCAGGGAGCAAGACACAACGCCACCACTACGATCGCCGCACCGATTCCGATCTTCACACCGATCGAGCCTCGTACCATCACCTCATCCTTCTGCTTCAAGAATATCGAGCAGGATGCTCAAAAAGACTGTCCCGCAAGGCCGCAGGCAAATCGAAACCGGAGGGGTACCCTCGGGGGACGTTGAGGATTTCGATGAGTCGAGAACGCCGATGGCGGGCTTTTTCAGCATCCTGTTAAAATGATTTGGCTCGGTACGTCAAGAACCGTGGCTGAGTATACTCATCGAAAATCTGCTTCGCACTCTCCCGCTCTTTGTCGGTCGCCAACGTGGCGAGATACTTCTCCTTGAGCGCCGGTTCGGGCATCGGAATCAACGCATAGTTCAACACCGCTTCAATCGATGCAGCAGTCGATCCTGGCGGGATCGCAAGGGAGAAAGGGACTTTCCGTGTATGGCCCCCTTTGATGAATGGATCAGGAATCGGGCCTCGGAGAATCTTGTCGTAGGGTAAGCCAAATTGTTTGGTCTCTTCCTTCAGCACCTTACCCTGCACATCCTTGGCGGTCAGGATCAGAGAAAACTGCTTGAGCACCGGATCGCCGTCTGGAAAACTGTGCGGGAGACTGCCGATCCTGACCAATGCCGTCCCCTCCACCGCCGAAGCAGACTTGCTGGCCTCAAGATCCACGCGAGGCATCCATTCAGCCTGTAGATTTCGATTCTTGAGCATGGTGCCGGACACCACGACCCCGCGGAACCAGTGCCGGCCAATCGCACGAGTCATGGCGCCACGCTTCGATGTGGAACTGCCGGTCGAGGGCTCCATATGGCAATCTTGGCAAATCGTCCCCTGTAAGATCTCACCAGCCAGATCTTTCTGCATCACATCCTTTACTTTATCGAAATGACAGGAGGCACAGAAGTTCGCGCCACGGAACAGCTCGGACTGCGTGGTAGGATGCACAAGGTTCTCTTCTGGATTCGCATACGGCCCATAGATCATCTTCCCCGGCTCGATCTTGAATGAGGGTGGAGAGTCGGGCGTCTGCTCGACCTGCTTGATCAGATGGCAGGAGGCACAGCCGATGCCCTCGACTTGCGGTTTACCGGACAGCACCTGGGCTACAATCTTCTCGACATGTTGGGGGAACACCGTGGTCGATGGCACATGACAGGCGAGACAGCGGCGGCGCTCGTCCGCCGTCGGATGAGTCTGCAGCCAGATACCCAACACCGTGCGGAAGACCGGCGACTCCAGCGACGTCCCATGCAACAGCGCCGCATCGACCCGGCCAAAAGTCTTGAGGTCCGGCGTCTGTTCGCGCGCGCCTTTCCACTCTTCATAGTGTCGATCGTGACATTGTTTGCAGTCTTCCGATCGAATGAAGATTTTTTCAATCTCCGCGACCCAGTCATCCGACCCCGACACATCGGCCTTCTGTGCACTAGCGAGGTCATGATACAGGGCAGTCACACACACGATGAGTACAAAGAAGCCGGCAACCATTCGTTGTCCCGACAGTGTGCGTCCTAACATTCTCAGTCCCGTTTACATCCGACGAAATGAAAATTGACTCCCCACCCGACCGGATCGCCTGGATCAGCCGACTCATAGGTGCCGACGGTGAAGTTACATTCTTTCATCCCTCGCTTAATGGCTCTCCCAAAGTCGATCAGATTTCTGATCTCGGCCTTGTCGATTTCCTTGATGACGGATCGGACCTTGATGCCGGCATAGTCTGCACGCGAGCTCCCAATCACTTCGAACACCGCGACGCCCTGCGCTCGTTCGAGCTTCAATTCTTTTCTGATGTCTTCGTCCACATCTCCGACCATCACACCGAATTCTTCTCCCAATCGTTCGGCTTCCTCCGCGGTCATCGGCTCCTGATCCGCCGCATTCACCGGCGCCAGATCAAACCCGCACGGTGTTCCCAAACAGAGACAGGCACACAAGAAAAAGGCCCTTCGACTCCAAAGGGCCTTTATATGCGCACTGACGGAAACGATTCGAGCATCTTCCAACGTCCGTGCCTCTCTAGGGGAAATCTCCCGCAAGATGCTCAAAAAGCTCTCCCAGCAAGGCCGCAGCAAGCCACCACGTTATAAGAGATGGCTGGGATAATCCCAATCACGCGCGTCCAACGAGGGCTTTCTTAAGCCGCGCGTTGCGCGAGCACGGGGATCGTCCCAGCTACCCCGCCTCCTTTTTCAGCATCCTGCTTAGAGTTTCGAAAAGGGGTCGATAACCAGCTGAAACCAGGGCGCGACAGATTTCTGCCCATTTCGTTCTTTATTCTCACCGTTCCAGACAGCAAACGACACAGTTTGTACCCGACCTGGGATCAGCTTGGCTTCGTTCTCCTGCTCTTCACTCACCAAGGGCCTGCGCATGACAACATGCCACACTCCATCTTTCCATACAGCCTTCCCCTGAACTCGGCCCTGCTTCTCTTTGGTCGTCAGGGTACTAAATCCCCCGCCGATGAGATCCTCGACAGACGAGACTCGTCGTGGAATGACTTCGAACGTCCGCACACCGTCGCGAGCCTTCTCGGAGGCCTTCGCGGCCCGGCGGTCGATATCGCTCTGCCAATCGGCCTTCCAATGCCAGATATTAATGTAGTGATCGAGTTGACCCATGCAGAAGAACGAAGGGGCATCGCCGAGCGGCAGTCCGATCGCTACGCCATCACGAAAAGTTCCCGGCGTCAGACGGTCATTCTTGGTGTTGTCCTGCCATTCAAGCAAAAACGCGATCTCAGTCCCGTTGTGAAGCGACCGCACCGTCAAGGCGCGCGCGCTCGGCTCCGGCCAGACAGGTCTGGTAATCACCTGACCGCTCAATGGAAGCGTCATCGGCGAGACCTTGGCCCAAGCCACATCATCCGGCTCAGCCGGCAGATCCCCCTCGACGAGGCGCACACGAATAATCATCCCCTCGGAACTCACAAGGGGTACACCGACGCCGACTAAGACCCCGGCTATCACCAGAATGAAGAAGAGCAGGAGCAGGACTGGGCGGGAAGATATCTTTGTCGTCGTACGCACTATGCAACGCCCTCAGGTGATCGGCGCGAGCCCATCGCGATGGGCGCAGACACTCACACCGCCCGAGCGGCTCAATCCGACGGCAAGCGAATCGCTACCAGAGTTTCACGCGGCGAATTTTGTTTTCGCCCCGCTCGCAGATGTAGAGATACCCCTGGGAGTCCAGTGAGAGTCCAACCGGAGAATTGACGACGGCCTCGATCCCGAGAAGTCCGTCTCCATGTTTCACTGTCCCTGCCGACTCTTTCGCGACGAAGCGTGCGGCGCCGCACCCACCCATATTCTTATCTTCGTACCCACTGTCTCCGTTGCCTGCCACCGTCGTGATCAGGCCGGTGGCAACCTCGACCTTACGTACGCGATGATTCATCGTGTCGGAGATGTAGAGATTGTCCTGCTGATCAGCCACCACAGCTTCCGGCGCATGAAGCATCGCTCTGACTGCTAGCTTGTCGTCACCATCGTAGCCGTACCGGCACACCCCGGCTACTGTCGAGATGATACCACTGCGATGATCGATGCTGCGGACACGGTTGCTGCCCTTATCGACGAAAATAATATCGCCTTTCCCATTCACCGTAAGCCCGACGGCATCATACAGTCGGGCTTCGAGTGCAGGCTTTCCATCATCGAGATACATGGACATGTCCAGTCCATCCGAACAGACCGGCATGAGCCAGCCGTGATCATCGCTGAAATCGATGCCGATGGCATCGCCGGAGAGCACCACCAGATTCCGCGCCACGAGCGGTTGCTCACGAGCCTCGTCCTCTGCCGTCCAAGTCCCGGCGACAGTCGTGACCATGCCTGTCAGTGGATCGTAGCGACGGATTCGATGTGCTTGGGTATCGGCGATGTACATCACGTCGTTGGGATCGAACGCGATCGCGGCAGGCCAGGTGAGATTGGTCTCAAGGGCCGGGCCATCTCCATTGAACCCATGTTGTCCGGTCCCGATGATCGTCGTGATGATGCCAGTCTCATGGTCTATTTTTCTGATGCGGTTACTGCCGGAATCGCAGATGTAGAGGTCGTTGTGGGAATCGAACGCGACGTCGAGCGGCAAATAGAGCCCGGCCTCTCCACACAGGCCTTCGTCGCCGCTGTAGCATGTTTCACCGATGCCGGCAAAGTTATGGAGTAGGCCTTCCCGGAGATTGACCCGTCGGATACGATCGGACCCGGACTCGGCAAAGTAGAACCACGCTTCGTCCTTGTCGAGCGCCGCGTGATGGGGCAGTGGAATTCCTGACTTGACCGCCCGTTTTCCATCGCCAGTGCTCCTGGCTTTCCCGTTGCCTGCGAAGGTTTCGATATAGCCGACCGCAAGCTGAAGCTCGGTTTCCATATACCTGTAACCCTATCCCGGCGATTAGCCGCGTGACGCTGAATGGACCGGCGCGGCCGACTGCTCCACGGAAGCCGGTGCTTGCTGCATGGGTTCGGGAACCGCTTGCTGCGGAGCGGCGGCCATGTTCTGCTGGGCCGCTTGGGCTTCGGCTTCAATCGCGTCCGCCTCATGCACGGACTTCTTGAAGCCCTTGATCGCCTTACCGATCCCCTCTCCCAACTGCGGCAATTTTCCCGCACCGAAGATGACCAATACGATGAAAAGGATCAAGATCAACTCTGTAAAGCCAAGACTCCCAAACATGGTGTATTCCTCCTTATAAATGAGGCAATCAGGATGCGTTGCTCTCTTTGGCCCGTTTGGAAAATCGTTCCTTCAATCGCTTCCGTGCCTGCTCAGCCTGTTCGAACATTTTCGCCTTGTCGTAGACGCTGATCAAGTTGTAGTAGGCCAGTGGTTCTTCGGGATTTTGCTCGACAGCTTCTTCCATGACCTTGATCGCGAGATCCGTTTTCTTGTGATTCAACGCCAACTCCATCAGCTTGAAACTGCCTTCCAAATGCTTCGGGTCCAACTCCAGTGTACGGACATAGCACTGGATGGCCATGTCGATGGTATTGTAGTCCGAAACCTGAGGATTATCGAGTTCGACATAGACCCCCGCGAGATTGTACCAAGCCATAGGGTCGTCCGGCGTAATTTCCACAAGGCGCTCGTAATACCCCTTGGCCTCCATGAATTTCTTCTTGTCGGCATAGACCCGCCCAAGGTTGAAGAGCGCCAGGACATCATGGGGAAAGACGTCGAGCGCATGCTTGAATTCGGTTTCCGCTTCATCCGTCATGGCTTTCGTGGCGTAGATCGTGCCCAAATTCGAATAGTACATCGCAAGCGACCGATTCATCTCTGCGCGGAGCCCTTCCGCCATTTCGATCGACTTCTTGACCTCGACGAGCGCGTCATCCATCCGGCCTTTGCTGAAATACAGCTCGCCCAATCGGCAGCGGGCCTGGAAATCGTCTGGCTCAACCGCCAAGAGTTTTTCGATCTCGGTGATTTCCTCGTCGGGGCTCAGCGGCTGATCGCCGGGATCGATGATGGTCTGGCTTTGTTCAGGAACAGCAGCGGTTGGTTCGTTCATACGATTCCCTGTAGTAAAAAGTCTGTTCGCAAGCCACGGAAAAACTCAACTTGTACACCCGACACCATGTGAATCTTCCAAATCGGTGCCGATGTCAACCGAACTTCAGAATGATCAAAATGGTTCTCCAGTGATCCATGAACGGCTTCGGAGGACACACCCTCGGCAATCCTGCCTTGCACATTTCACCTTGTACCATTCACGCTTCTTGTTAAATATGTCCGCCCGCCAAAGAATCCGGTCTACTGACCATGGGGGCGTTCGTTGCCGGCGCCGATTCCGTGGCATCGCGCCGCTGCCGGTCCATGCTTAAGAGCATTGCGCCGAGCACCACCATGAGCGTTAGATTGGAATACAGGAGTGCATATCCTGCAATAAACATCAATCCAAGACCATACCCTGCCAGACGCCCCATATTGAGTAATTTAATAACCGTGTACGACCAGCACAACAGGCCTGTCAGATAGAACGCAAACGGGAGAAAAAACGTGTAACCCATGCCGAACTGAAAAATCCACCCAATGCCGTCCGCCGCCTTACGAATGCTACTGGCCATCCCGGCATCATACCGATGGAGCAGATAGTCTAAGAACAACATCACCGTAAACACGGATATGGACGTCGCCCAAAACCAGATGGCACGGCGGCGTTGCCGTTGATTGCGCGTCCGAAACGAGACGCCCTGCCCATAGGCCCACATCACCAGGATACTGGACAAGACCAAGAGCCCCTCCCCCCCACGATGCGCCTCGTACACCAGGGGCGGAGCCGCAACGGTTCCGATAAAACTATAGATGGTGGACACGATCTGATAATACAACCAGCCCCCGACCCCGAGAAGATAGGTAATCCCCATAGCGCGATGCGACCATTCGGTATGGGTGGAGAGGTACTCCACCATCAGACAGATCAACGCGACCAGCGCCACGATGTTATAAATAGCCGACCCCAAGAAGGCGGGAGGAACTAACAAAAATCCCACGGTAAGGAGCAAGAGGAGCGCGACACAGGGGATCACGATCCGATTCGATCCTGTAAACCCTCGACGGGCCACGCGATTGACGGCCGCCACACTCAGAGCAAGAAACAGCAGAATCGCCACGACATTGAGCAGCCACTGCCCAATCTGCGTCAGCGCCGTGAAGGTTGGGATAATCCATTCATGCTCCTGGGCCAGCTTGCTGAGATGCATCCCCAACCGCGACACAAGCCGATACAGAATCAATTCCGAGAAGGAGACGATGAGGACAAGCTTGATTGTGTATCGAAACAGCAAAGATTGATCGCTGAGCTTCCCCGTAATCCGTTCGATGGTGGGATTCGTGGTAGTCACGTCGTACACCTTTGAAGCGCGCGTAAATTATACCGACCGGAAAGAGACAGGATGAATGTCGTGAGGGGGCCACTCATGACGATCCTGCCGGCTGCGGCTCGCGCACTTCTTGGGCCTTGGCCCGTGCGATATACAACAATCCATCGGCCATCGAGTAGTTGAACGGCAACTCGCACACGACCTCGCTGACCTTTTCGTAGACATGCTGATACAGACGCTCCGCTTCGTCCGGCGTCATGCCTTCCGACACTTCATAAAAGAAACCCAGGCTCAAGTCCTCTGCCGACGGGCGCATGATCCGCCTGATGCCATAGCTGCCGGGGTCGCTCATGATCGGCGCTTCTTTTTCCAAATCGAAGAGGCATGGCTGACAAGAAAACCCGTACAATCCGTGTAGACGCTCGTTCTCCACGATAAAATTCATCGTCTCTCTGGCTTCTTCTTCCTTCTCGGTCGGGAATCCCACAATGATGTAGCAATGCAACGCGATCCCCAGGTCGATACAATCGTCGGCAATACGGCGCACCCATTCCTGCTTGATCCCTTTCTTCATGAAGTCCATGACGCGCTGATTGAAGGACTCCAATCCGAACACGATCTTCAGACACCCGGCCTCCCGCATCGACGTCAGCAGTTCACGGGTCAAATGCTTTTCGAACCGCATCTCACAGGTCCATTTGATATCCAGCTTCTTGTCGATGATCTGTTGGCACAACCGTTTCGCCGGTGAGAGCGCCACACACTCGTCGGTAAAGAAGAACCGCTGGGCTCCGTACCGCTGCTTGAGCCATTCCAGCTCCTCAACGGTCCGTCCCGGATCTTTCTGCCTGAAGTTCTGGTGATCCAGCGTGAGGGCGCAGAACGCACAGTCCTTGTAGTAGCAGCCTCGCGAAAACTGCACGGGCAAAACAGGCTCCGGCGACAAATACAGTCCGAGCGGGAACCCGTCGTAGTTGGGGGCCGGCAGCTGATTGATGTTTTCAGAGTAAAACGGCTGGTTAATCGTAATCTTTCCGTTCTGGCGATAGATCAGATTCGGAACTTTGCTGAAATCTTTTTTTCCGTCCAATTGATGAACGAGTTCAAGCAACGCAGTCTCGCCCTCGAACACGATGATATCGTCGGTCAGATCGAAGAGACTCGGACAGCGACGCACGTTATCGACCAATCTGGTGAAGATACTGCCGCCGATGGTGAGATGGATGTTGGGAGCAGCTTCCTTGAGCAAACGACAGAGTGTCAGGCCGGGGATAATCTGCGATGTCGCCGTAATCGACACGCCGATCAAGTCCGGCTGGTCGCCGACAATAGACTGCACGAACTGCTCCCGAAAGAGCCGAATATAGGGGTTCTGGGCCTCATCCCTGATGATCTTCATCAGATCTTTGGATGAATAGATGGAACAGCTGCCGAACTGATTGTCGACGACCGTCAGTCGGGTGGGGAAATAGAGCGTGGAGAGCACCTCCAGCCATTTGTCAATGAGAAACAGACTTTCCTTATAGGATTCGAGATCATAGAAGCCTTCCCCGCGAAGGGTTTCCTTGGCCGGCTCAATCCGATCGATGAGATACGGAAAGCGGTCCAGCGACTCCACCACTCTCGCCAAATGCTCGGCACTTCCCGGCCCGGTATCTCCGGTCCGTTCCTGCTCAAGCATCCGCTGTTTATCGATTAACTCCTGATAGAGCGCAACCCCATAGGAATGGGTCACCACCTTGTCTAAGAGTTCGATTCCAAGGTCACGCTGGGATACGTTGGTGACACCGCCCTGAGCCAAAAACCCCGTTAATGAAGGGAGGCTCAGATACGGCTGCGATGGATGCCACGTTGGAGGAAAGAGCAGTGAAACCTTCATGCTGATCCATCACCAACTGGGGAGAAAATAAGATGAATTCTCAATAAATTCCAACTAATTTTATACACTCCGGTCTCGGCCAAATGCAACCCTCGGAGACGCTCACTTCCTCCACCTCCCGCCTGCCCCATCTTGTCTTTTCGATTGAACTTCCATATACATACCGTGGCATCTCGCGTAATAATTAGATATGCTGCCACGTTGTGAAAGGAGCGATGCCCATGACACTGCTCGGAAAATCAAAGACCGTCGTGCTGACAGGGGTTCTGGTTACAGTCGTAGCCGTCGCATTGCCTCTTCTATCGGCATTTGGCGAAGGCGGTGCGCGACGGGACGTTGTGCGGCGGGATGCTGAGCGCAACGCGACGGCCATGGGCATGCTCTATCTAGTCGAGTTCGAGGCGGCTCAAGCCGGAGCTCCAACGAGCCGCGAACAGACAATTGAGCAACTCGACAAACTTGTCATCCCATCCCTCGAGAGTCTGGGAAAAGACGACAGGGTCCGTGCTGGAGGCATCGCCGCCGGCACCCTTACCGGAGCTTTCGTGATTGAAGCCAAGTCGAAAGATGAAGTGACTGCGCTCATTGGCGCGCTTCCCGCCTCGAGCGTGATGAAGTGGCAGGTAACACCGATCGAAACCTTCGCTCACCGTGCCGACATTGAGAAGAAGGTGATGCAGGGACTCCGCGAGCAAAAATAGTTCAGGCGCGCCAATCCAAATCGCGTCGGCTCTGCGTGCCTCACCAGTGATTGCCGCGAATGACGCTTGCGCACAACAGCCGCTGCGCCACCTCAGCGTCACCCGAAGGCTATGCCCAGCCGCCAATCTGCGACTCAATTCTTCGCACTCCAGTGTAACCCCCTCGTTCCTAGAGTTTTCAGATACTGGTATTGCACGAGAGCCTTGAACCCACACTGACACCATTACCCGTTTTGATGTTCAGGGATGCGCGGGTTCATTTTTGATCGCTTGGTAAAAGAACGATGCAGTTAGGATTAAACCCCTGATTCTTCAGTGTATCGACAGCCCCGGCCACTTCTCCCTTCACTAGATCAATGACCGTAATCGATCCAGCACTCATTCCTTTAAGATTCAGGAAACTATTCTGAACGAAGAGGTAGCCTTCATCAGAGGACAGCGCCATGTGATGCGCGCCTGCGGCTGTCGGGATGGCCTTGAGAAACTGCGGATGCCGTGGATCTGTATTGTCGTAGATGTTGACATACCCGGGCTTGGCGGTCGTGACGTACAGCCGATCACCCTTGCGGATATACAACATCTCCAGAAGCACCCCCCTGTTCACGTGGACCAACGTCATCGACCTGCTCAAAGCTAAAGCCCTTTGTTCGGATTCCATGAAGCCATCCATACGGTTCCCTCTAACATGTTTGTGATATGCGCAATGGGTGGGTTCGTATTGGGGGAGAACATCACTTCGACCGGGGCAGCCTTGGAGGGTGAGGCTTTCAACGACACCTTGTGTGTGGAGAGCACCTTGCCGGTGTTGGCTTCAAGAACCGTGATCGTCTCCCCCGCTTGGGATATATCTCCAGGCATCACGGTACATGTGATCAGAATGCAGTTAATCCCATTATGGATGGCTATGCCATGCGGATGACTGATGAATGGGTCACCGGGAAGAGGAGCGGCAATCGCCTTGAGGGGTGTGTCACTCCTCGCATCTCCCATGATGACGTTGTTCGAGCCCATACACGTGAGATACCAGGTCCGGTCCGAATGCGCCACAGAGGCAAGAAGAACGACGAGAGCACAAGAGATCAACCCCGAGAAAAATAAGCGTTTCATAGCGGTATCCTTACAAAAGAGAGCAGAACTCAAAAGCCTCTTCATCGAGTGGGCAATACTGTCGTGGTTCGAGCTCATTCACTCGCGGTATCCTGTGCAGTCGAGAATGCCTTTCAGGCTCCCTTAATGGTGTGTGTACCGTGGGTAATTGCCGCACCCGCGCGTAACGCCGCAGCGATCATCACGACTTCGGAAATTTCCTGATCCGAAGCGCCCATCCCTCGCGCCTTGTCCGAGTGAATCTCAATACAGTACGGGCACTGAGTTGTCAGCACGACCGCAATGGCCATCAACTCCTTGTATTCGACCGGAATCGCACCCGCTGCGAGCGCAGCCTTGTCGAATGCGACAAAGGCTTTCATCGTCTCGGGAGCATGAGCCTATAAGTCCTTTAGCTTGCAAAGATTCTTCATCTCGTACATGACGATCTCCTTATACTGATCTGTGGTTGAGGGCCAACACTCCACGTGCTGGGAGCACAAACACGAAGCCCCAGCCCGGCTTGACGCCGGGCTGGGGCTTTCGCTGTGTATCGCTCTGAACTCTAGAGGACGTCAGCCTCTCACGACCAACTTCATTGCTACAGCTTCAGAGTAAACCAGGTGGAGAGCGCCTTCATACCATTCCGTTCGATGTTGTTCCCGTCCCACACCGCAAAAGCGATGGGTACAGACATTCCCGCCTTGAATTGGGTATCGTTGGCATCGCCGGTCTCCAAGGTGCGCTTCACTACCACGCGCCAGGTTGGACCGGAATATCCACCGCCCTTGACCGCACCAGAGGGCTCCCACACACCGTTTCCAATGACATCCTGATGGGCTTGCGTCGTGAGCGTACTGAAACCATTGGCGTTCAGATCCTCAACTGAACTCACACGCAACGTCGGATCGGACATGATGTTGCCAGACCAGATACCAGGATTGAAGGGCCCGAGGCTTCGGCCGATCCGGTCCGGATAGGTCACGCCGCCCGCCGGCTCTTCGAAATAATAGTCCCAGAAAATTCCTGGGTATTGGTCGTCGACGTCCCAGATACCTGCGCTATCTTTGCCGATATCTTTCTGCCACTCGGCGTTCCACCGCCAGATGTTGGTCGTGCCGCCTGACTGACCCATGCACTGGAAGGGTGGCGCGCCAGCCGTGTTGACCGGGAACATGACCGCCGCCTGATCCCGGAAATCCTGGGGACCGATGGTTGTATCGTTCTTGGTCTGATCCTGCCATTCGATACGAAGACCCATCTCTTTACCGTTCGTCATGGCTTTCACGAACACCGACTTCACCGAAATATTCGGGTGCATCGGCGTGGTGATCAGCTGACCGCTCAGTGGTACGATCACCCCGGGCACGCCCTCCCATACCGGGTTGGCGCCATCCATCGGGATCGCACCCTTGACCATCTTCGCCGGAATGGTCACCGGCTGGCTGACAGCCAACGGAACCTGCCCGATCGTCAGCATTACGCCCACGATCAACGCAGAGAGAAGAATGCCGAGCACCACACGCTTACTGTGTGTCTGCACTACACTCATAGGATACCCCTCCTCTCAATTAAAAAAGAACACTCAATGTCAGGCCGACGATCAATGAGGATTAGTCATGATGGAGACAATGGCTAACAGTACACCCATGATCACGGACACAACCAAAAGACCAATCCTTAAACGGTTGCTCTGTGTGTTTGGCTTCGGCTTCTCTTCTGTTTTCATAGAATACGCCTCCTCTTAATGAAAAATAAAGAGCGGCGGCCCAAAAATCGTCATCATATAACACACTACGAGGGTCGATTGAACAGACACGGGGATTAGGCTGTACCGGCTGGCCCCTCCCCCTCTTTGTCTTTGCCTTGATCCTTCTTGTCCAAGAACGACTCTGCTCCAACTTCATTCAGCAACAGACTCAACTCGTTCCCCTGATCCTGCGCGCCACACTCATAGGTCTGGCCTTCCGGAGAATTGAACGTAGCCGGACGATAATCGGTCTCTGAGTAGGGCTGAGGCACGACGCCGAGGAACGCCACTTCAAAATCCATCCATTCCGCCATCAAGTCCGCCACGTGTTTGTAAAACCCTGACCCAGCTTTCTTGACCAACATCCGACAAAACAGCGGAACCCATCGGCCGATATGATTCTTGACAAATTTTTTCTGCGCGTCTAGGACAATCTGCGTCTTATCCGCTCCATCGTGGCAACGGGAATAGGATTCCTTGTAGGCCAGAAAATGCATGAACTCGAATTCGACGCTCAAATGGTCCAGCCGTTCATGGATGTCTTTAGATAATTCCACCCCGAATGCACGATAGAATCCGGCGATATCGCCCATGACTTGCGATTGTGCAAACACGTGGTCGTTTCCGAAGAGCGTTTCGTAGGGAGGGCAGTCGAGGGTGATCACGTTACTGAACACTCGGCGATGCTCGGCTTGCAGATCGCTCAGTTGCCAGTTGACACATTCCGATGTGACCACTTTCTCAATCTGATCGAACTGTTTACGCAGCAACACCAGCTTGAGCTTGGCCCGCTCGCCGCCGATGCCGTCGAGTGTCGTATCTAAGGTATCGAGCGCGGCTCGCCCATCCTCGACAAACTCTCCGCATTGCACATAATCGAGGAACTCTTCGTCCTCCGGATACAGCTGGCTCCACGACACAAGGAGATAGAGCTTACTGCGGTTGAGGGCGCGTTCGACTGCGGGTGAATCTTTAATGGCCGGCGACGCCGGTATGACCCCGGCCACGGCCTGAGAATTTGTTTGCACTGGCTGTTTACTGGTCATGCGAATCGATTCCTTGACTTACACTCAGGCCCATAAGATTTTCTGAGCATGCGAGGTCAAATCTTTGGCATGAAACTCCCGTATGGTAGGTATCGGCTCAAGGGTTGTCAAGCACGATCTTCCCATTGGCAAAGAGATAACCCAAGTTCACGATTTTTAAAAATATTTCCTTTCGTGAACCGTGCCACTTCTCTAAAATTTCTCCTCTTGCATTCAGACCTGCCTTGTAGATCATGAGCGCGACGACACCAACAATCTCACCGGTGTGACCCGAATGGCCACGCGATCGTTCACGGTCAGGCATACCTGCTCACACAATCCGCATCCGACGCACCGCTCAGCCGTCACCACAAGCCGTTGTTGATCGAAGTCCATCGATAAGGCATCCGTGGGACATTTTGATGCGCAGGCATGGCACCCCTGCCCTGCCGTGCAGACACGGTGCGACACCACTGCGAGCCCCATTCGTATCTGCTCGCGTCCTTCGACAGGGAGCAACGCTTCAGTCGCACAGACCGTAATACAGGGCACGTCCCCACAGAGATAGCACGGCATCTGATCGGCAAAAATTACGGGGGTCCCGTTCTGCGGATGGAACGAAATCGACCCGTATGGACAGACCTTGGCACAATCACCGCATTGAGTGCATCGCTCTAAAAATAACGCCTCGTCAGCCGCGCCGGGAGGGCGCAGCCAATCGATTCGCACCGGGAGTGGAGCCGGTTGTTCCGGCGCAGCATGCTGGTGTTTGGAAAACTCTTGTGCCGCTTTGGCAACGGAAACCACAGAGTCTTTGAGAAAGTCGCGACGCCCATAGGTCGAATCGGTGGCCACAATGATGTCCCCGTTACATGACACCGTCGGCACGCAGCTTGTAGACCTCGACACAACGATCACAGGCCCCGAACTCGATGTCCCAGCCAGGGTGATTCTCGCGGATGAAATCGAGCACATAGGACTCGAGCTTGTTGCCCATATCCTCGACCCACGAATAGGTCGGAAACCGGCACAGCGGGCAGGGAAATCCCGGCATCAACATCACTTTATTTTCTGTTTCTGGAACCTCGCCTCCCTCGACATCCACCGCCCGGTCCATGACGCGTAAGGTATCCGACGCCATCTCGATCAGTTCCGAGTGGGTAAAGAAACTCGTCTGCCACAACCCCTCAAACACCGATTTCAATTGTGGCGCGGGAATTTTGCGGTACCAGGAGCGAAACTCTTTGAACCGGTCTTCTTTCCTCAGCATCGGCTCTTTGCCGGCTACCGTTAGCCGGCTGTCCACAGTGAGACTCCACAACACTCGATACCGTTGGAGAATGAGGGTTTCCTCGCCTGGATTTTGCCCGACTTTGGTATCAGGGTCGTACCCAAACACCGGATCCAGCATGTCAGAAATATGCAACAATTCATGGCGGCAATAACGCGTGAGCGCAGGATCGTAGAATCGACGTGGAATAAGCTTGATCCCGACACC
The DNA here is from genome assembly GCA_014379455.1 of Nitrospiraceae bacterium. Classification (GTDB taxonomy): domain Bacteria; phylum Nitrospirota; class Nitrospiria; order Nitrospirales; family Nitrospiraceae; genus Palsa-1315. The sequence goes on along the minus strand of JACMLT010000283.1, from coordinate 1,926 downwards.
TCTCAACCCTTTTTCTTCGAACTCTCGGGCCAGTTCATGTTCGACGGATCCCCACTTCCTGAGAATATCGACGCCTTCCTGATCTTCCTTCAGCACTCCCTTGACCAGCACGATTCCAACTCGTTCTTTCAGCAACGGATATTCATTGAACGCATCGCGGATGATATCGGAAAACCCCCAGGTCCCAAACATATACTGGTAGAGCTTCTTGAACTCGCTCTCTCGATCGTCAAGCGTAAACTTTTCATAGATTGGATCGGCCAGTTCGTGAAACTCTTTATAATAGGTCGGGTCGCCTTCCCGTTCCGTCTTTTCGACGAACGAGTCGATGACCTCTTGCAGCAATGCGGGCTGAAAACGAAGTTCCATACCTGTCCTTTGGGAGGCGCGCTAGGTGTCTGCTTGACTTGCCGACAAAGCTTCTCTTACGATCTCTGTACGCTCACACGAATTATACTGGCGCGAATCGACGGTTTGCAATCAAACCGGTCGCCGTACGCCGCTCCACCTTAGTTCTAGCTGTAAGGATGTCCATGGCCGATCAGACAACTTCCCAACTTGACCCCACACTCTCACCGCTTACGCCAACCGCATTGGGAAGCGGCGCCACGCCGATCGACTCTCTTGAATATTGGAAGACAGGAGCACGGGAGTTGACTACGTTTCGAGGCCATTCACATGGAGTGTGGTCGGTGGCCTTCGCACCGGACGGATTGACCCTCGCGAGTGGAGGAGCCGACCGACTTGTTCGCCTGTGGGATATTGAAACCGGACGCCTCTTACGCTCACTGAGGGGACATACGGCGGACATCCGATCCGTCGTCTTCACGCCAGACGGCCAGACGCTGGCCACTGCCAGCGAGGACCGGACCATCCGCCTGTGGAACCCAACCACCGGCGAATCGAAGAAACTGCTCTTCACACGCTATGACCACAATGTCGTGAGCCTCTCGCTCTCACCCGACGGCCTTATGCTGGCGCGCGGCAGCCACAATAAAGACATCAAGATTTGGGAAGTCACCACCGGCACCGAGCTCATGACCCTCCTCGGCAAAGACCAGTATGACCATAACTGGTCTGTCTGCGTCGCCTTTTCGCCGGATGGGACCCACCTTGCCAGTGGAATGGATATCGGTAAGATCAAACTGTGGGAAGTCTTACCCAGTGGCGAGGAAAAAATCCTGCACAACGGCCACTGGAAGGAGACCGAGGAAGACACCAGCGAAACACGTGGATACTTCGTTGAAGACGATGGTGGATTTCAAAAGCCGATGAGCTATTGGATCGGCGCGATGGCCTTTACTCCCGATGCAAAACTGCTCATCACCGGAAGCCGTGACGAGACGATCAAACTGTTCGACATGCCCCACATGGCGGAACAACGAACACTGAAGGGCCATAGCGGCTGGGTACGTGCCCTCGCCGTCACAGCGGATAGCAAGGTACTCATCAGCGCCGGCGACGACGCCACGATCAAATTTTGGGACCTATCGAACGGCCGTTGCTTCAGAACAATCAAAGCCCACACCGCAGCCGTTCGCAGCGTGACCCTGTCACCGGATGGAATGAAACTCGCCAGCGCCTCGTGGGATCGGACGGTGAAGCTTTGGGCGGGGGGCACAGAACCAGCCGAGTAGGCAGGTTGAGGTTGAACGAAGCTAAGACTCTCGGAGGTGGGCTGGCATACCCTTCCGCTCCAACGCCTCCCGGAACGGCTCTTTCGGACTTTGCCAGCTAGAATCCTTCTGAAATTTCTTCCTCGCCTACCGCTCCTCCACACAGAGTCAGCCGTATCTACCGTGTAGTCGTATCACTGCCGAGACATTGAGCAGGCACCGCTGAAACTCAGAATGTCCAACTTTTTATCGAGCGAATCAGTTGAATGGTGATGCGCCACACGCTACAATTGAAACATGATAACGAGTT
>JACMLT010000028.1 GCA_014379455.1 Nitrospiraceae bacterium | reverse complement strand
CTCATTTCTTCCACGGGGTCAACGTGGTGACTTCAGGCGGGAAATCGTCCGTGTTGCGGGTCACGATGGTCAGATGGTGGACCAGCGCCGTCGCCGCCAACAGGCTGTCCACAACAGGCCAACGTCGTCCCGTCGCCTCGTGCGTGCCGCACAGTTGTCCCCAGGCGATCAGGACATCTCGGTTCAGCGGCAGCACGCGGTCATCGAAGGACTCTTCGACTTCCGCGATCCAAGCCAGTAGCCGTTGGCGTTTGGGGCCGTCCGACAGGAAGAATGCTCCCTTGGTCAGTTCGCCGAGCGTCAATTCGGAAATGGCGGCTCCGGCTTCGTGTTGCACGAGCCAACTGGCGACTCCGGGGTCCGGTCGCCGCTTCACTCCCTCACTCAGGACGTTCGTATCGAGCAGATATCGCATGCGTGCCCCTGCCGCTCATTCGTCGAGGGTGATGGTGCGTCCGAAGTCGGGAGTGTTTCGCTGCTGTTCCAGTTGTGTGAAGATTTCGGGAGCCGGGCAGCGTCGGAGGACTTCCAACAGAGGCCGCTTCTTCTTCACCGAACGGCGTTTCAGATTTTGAAAATCTTCAATCGCCACGACCACAGCCACGGGCTTGCCATGCTTGGTGATGGTTTGCACGCCGTCGGTACAGGCCTGCGCGACAACAACACTCAAGTTGTTCTTCGCTTCCTGGATTTGCCAGATGTTGGTGCTCATGGCAGCAGTCTACTTCCATCATTCTGGCTCGACTAGCCAGATTCTTGGAAACATCAGGCAGTTCCGTAGGGTGCGTGGAGTCTTCGGAACGCACCAGTTCTCGCGGTGCGTTCCGAAGACTCCACGCACCCTACAGACTTGCCGGAGAGTTCGAGGAACAGACCGCCAAGCTCTTGCGGGAATACAAAGGGGACGGAGAATACCTGTCCGTCCATCACCCGAACGAGCCGGAGGTGTTTGACACGTCCTGAACGCTGCAAGCTGAAAATGAAGTGGCCCTACTCTTTGAAGAGAAAATCGACTCGTCCCCGTTCATCACGCACACGAATAAGCTCAGCCTGCTTCCCCGTTATCACATCTTCATTGACGAACGTAGTAGCTTTCGTGATCTTGTCAAGGTGCATCAGCTTGTACGAACCGTCCTTCGCAATGATCACCTCTTCATTACCTGATGTCGATACAAGCGTTCCTTCGAATCCCCGGAATGTCACTTTGCGGTTGCCATAGGGTCTTCCAACTCGGTTGTGCCACACAAATCCGGTGATTGTGGGTAACTTTTTTGACTCGCTAGGAGCCTGAGTCGACTTACGGACGGGTTCTTGTTTGGGTCCAGCTTGCTCATTCCTTTTTCCCACAGATCCTTTGCTCAGCTCAAGGATCGGATTGATAATCTGCGCAATAGACACATATTCCATCGCGCCTTGTTCGTTGTCACCATCCTTAGGCATCATAACGAGTCGCTCAACCGGCGGTAATCGCAAATGCCAGTCTGTTGAACGACAGCCTCGACAACGCCTGAGGTCATATATCACCTCGTCGAGCGTAACCTTCGTATACTTTGTATCGTTTAGGAATGATCTGGCCTTTTCGAGAGACTCGTCATCGAGTTCTGGGATTGTCTCAGCCACTGTGGAACACGTCTTCAAAGCCTTAGCGCGTATGTTATCGGCGGCCGAACATTCATCAACGTTGTCCTCCCAACTCACACAATACATGGTGCAGGCTTCGTAACCCGGCAGGGGCATATGGGCAGGTATTTTTATCCGCGCCGCCAGCCGACGTGTTGTCATGCGAACAAGAGCCAAGTATTCCTCCAGAGTTATCTGCTCTTTTTCCGCGTTCAAACAAGATTCAACCACTGCAACTGCTTGATACGTTAGTGGCATCCCTGTGCTGTATGCAGGAGATCCTTTCGGGGCCGCAGCAAAGGCTCTTCGTTGAAAGGCTGCTTCGCTAAGCGGCTCAGTGCTCGGGAATTTGTCGCTTTCCTTGTATGGCAAATACGCCCGAGTCAGGTATGGATTGGGCACTGTCTCTACCTTCTTAGGCTTAGCCGCCTCCATTTCGTCTCGTGCGGACCGGATATCACCCGTATTGTCCAATGCCTTCAAAGCACGAAACGCAGCTAACCCACCAGTAAGGATATTGGGCTCACATGCACGCTTGAATTTGCCTTCGTAGTACCTATCAATGTTTTCCAGCTCTTTCAGAAGCTCCGCTTGCCGAGGCACGTCAACGAATTCGATACTTTCACCCGATGGTACACCCATGCAACCATTGATCGACAAGCGAGGATCTTCGGCAATTGGTTCAATGAGTGCTTCGTCTGGCCCCTTGAGTGCTTCATCTGGCACCTCTTGGTCAGAAATCATCTCAGAGGATGAGTCCAAATCCCCGGTAGCGGCTACGGTGACATCATGAGGTGGAACAACTGCCAAGACGTCTGGCACCTCAACAAGCCCGCGCTCTTGGAGATACAAGAACCCTCCACCAACAACTGACACGATTAGGAGAAATGAAACGGAATAGAATTTGGCCCAGGGTCCAAAAGCTCTTTCTGTTTTCAGAGTAGTCGGCATGGATGGCAGAGTCTGTCGTTCGGGCTGCGGTGCAGGACTCTGGCGTTTCAGTACAGGGCGGGAAGGTACAAAAAAAGGCCCAGATTCACGCTGTGCAACAGCAGGCGATTCACCTATGGCAGGTTGAGTACTTGGAGAAGGGATATCGACAATCCCTCGGCAGGCATGGCACCGCCCGCGCTTCCCGGCTGAAGTCAGCGGTGTTTCGACTGTCTTCCCACAATGGGGACATGGCCAAGAAATTCGGTCGCTCATCGAAAGCTCTCCACACGTAGCCACATTCTGGGGACGAAATGAAGTACATCAACGATCATCGTCCTAACCGAGCATCGTAGCTTTGTCCTCTTACTCCGTCTGATCGTTCGATTTTGTTGTGGGATATTGTGAATCGATTTCAATCTGGATACCAGTCTGATCCGCTGGAATGTTACTTACGTTGAGCGAAGAGGATCGAAAAGCGCGGTTATCCAGTTTTTTGAAGGACTCACTTGATTGAGGAATTGAACGCATGAAACTCACAGCAAAGCATTTTGAACTGATTGGTATGGTACTCATTTTCGTGTCTGCCGGCTGGCAGGTGTTTGGCTCGCAGCCATCGCACGGCGGCCTTCGTGTCGTGTACTGCGGCCGGGAACTGATGCTTCGGGGCGAGACGATAGGTCATGGTCGCGGCCACGTAACCTCGCTCGGCCAGCTTCACGCAGAGGGCGTCGTAGCTCTCACGCTTGCCCGCGCGAAAGCCTCCGCCATGGATGCAGAGGATGGCGGGAAACGGCCCGTCGCCGGTCTTCGGTCGCGCGAGGTTGAGCTGCAAATGCTCATCGCCCGGGTTCGAGTATTCGATTGCCTCCTGCCATATGACCGATTCGGGAACAGGCGGCGCGGCTTCGAGTGATGTCGCAACAAAGGCGATCATCAATCCGGTCAACGAGGTCAGCAGTACGTTTCGCATGAGGTGTCCTTTCGAGTGTGGATCAAACAAGAATTGGAACAAGCAGATGGGGGACAAGAAAATGGAACCACGAACGCCGTCGCCTTTCGGCCACAACCAAGAGGAAGCGGAGGAACCACAGAGGACACAGATTTCCCGGCGCGGCCTTGAGCCACAACCAAAATCTTGAACAGAAGGCAACGAAGGGAACAAAGGAACACATTCGTCACGCGGCTTCGGCAAGACCGTCTGAATGTGAAGGATCGCTGCGCCCTTCGTTACCTTCGTTCGCTTCTGTTCAAAATCTTCGCGCCCAGCGAAGAAACAAAACGTTAGTAGTACGGATGACACAGATCAGACGAAGGCCAAGAATTCTCCTCTACTTTTCATCCGTGTCTTCATCCGTGCTATCTGTGAAATCAGTGCCATCAGTGGTCAGTCTTTCGCCTCATCGGTTGTTGTCCTTCATTTTCTGGTTGGCTTCTTCTGACTGCCGTCTCCCGATTCGCGTTCGAGTTTGTCGAGGGCCATCAGTCGGCGGTCGGCGTCG
>JACMLT010000027.1 GCA_014379455.1 Nitrospiraceae bacterium | reverse complement strand
CCATCGTCGTGATGGATATCAACATGCCAAAGATGAATGGAATCAAAGCGACGTCTCAGATCACGTCCCGCTTTCCGGGCATCATCGTCATCGGCTTGTCGGTGCAAACCGGGGACGAGAACGAGGTGGCGATGAGGAACGCCGGTGCGGCGATGCTGCTCACCAAGGAGGCGGCGGTAGAAGAACTTTACAGGGCGATCCGCGAATCGCTGGATTTGAGACTCAAAGGAAAGGCGTTGCCTGTTGAGTCCTGAGGTGAATCCCGCTCAGCACTTTTAACAGGGGAAGAGGTGGTGGCGTGCGCAGAACGGTTGCAGCCGACGGCGCAAACGAGGTGGCAAAAAGTAGGACCGGCCCCGCCATGCTCCTGACGAAGGAAGAAGCGGGGGATGAATTATATCGAGCGATTCGGGGGATTTCGCATGGCTAAGACCTCCCTCCACCAGACCCTCCTTGCGGAAAACCGGGAGTTGCGCAAAGGTGAGTCGCTGGACGTGACGGCGGAGAGCAGCGAACACCAAAAGCTACCTAGCGTGCTGAGCAGCATCACCGACGGCTTGCTCGTGCTGGATAAGGACTGGCGCTACACCTATTGTAACGAACAAGGTGCGCGCATGATCGGCATGAGAGTGGAACAACTTCTCGGCCAGTGTGTCTGGGACCTATTTCCTCACACGGTGGGCACGAACTGTGAGGCCTGCTATCGTGGCGCCGTGGAGAGCGGTCAGCCGGTCCACTTCGAGGAATTTTACCCGGAGCCTTTGAACCTGTGGCTCGAATGCAACTGCTATCCATCCAACGAAGGCCTGTCCGTCTACTTCCGCGACGTCACCCAAGGGAAGCGGGTGGATGCCGCGCTGCAGCAGAATGCGGCATTGTTTACCACCCTGATCGAGCAGGCGCCCATGGGCGTCTATGTGGTGGACGGGCAATTTCGATTGCATCAGGTGAACACTGGGGCGATGCCGACATTCGAGACTGTGCGCCCCCTGATCGGGCGCGATTTTAACGAAGTCTTGGAGATCCTGTGGGGGCCGGAACTCGGGCGGCAATGCGCGACCATCTTCCGCCATACGCTGGAGACGGGCGAGCGTTACAAGTCGCCGCCTTTCGTCGAACGACGCCAGGATCTCGGCGAGGAGCAAGCCTATGAATGGGAAACGCAGCGCGTGATGCTCTCCGACGGCCAGCACGGCGTGGTCTGCTATTTCCACGAAGTGACCGCGCGCAAGCGGGCGGAAGAAAGATTGCGCGCGAGCGAGGAGCGGTTCCGCGCCTTGGCCGACCAATTGGAGTACTTGGTGAAGGAGCGTACCGAGGAACTGGTGCAGTCGCAGGATCGCTTGCGGGCACTCGCGACGGAGTTGAATCTTACCGAGCTTCGGGAACGCAAACGCCTGGCCGACGAGCTACACGACTATCTCGCGCAATTGCTCGTGCTCTGTCGACTCAATCTGGGCCAGATGAAACGGATCGGTTTGCCTCCGAAGGCCGAGGAGAAGGTCCGAGAAACCGAAGAGGTGCTGAGCAAGGCGTTGCACTACAGCCGCACCTTGATGGCGGAGCTGAGTCCGCCGGTCTTACATGAACATGGTCTCCCGGCCGGCCTCCGTTGGCTTGGCGAACAGATGGCACGCCGTGGTCTGACGGTGAGGGTCGATGCCGGGGGCATAGCCGATGTGAGGCTTCCCGACGATAGCGCGGTGTTATTATTCCAGTCGGTCCGGGAGTTATTGTTGAATGCGTTGAAATATGCCGAATGCAACGAGGTCGCGGTCCGTATGGAGCAGGGAGACGGGCAGCTGCGCATCGAGATATGCGATGATGGCGTGGGCTTCGATCTTGTTGCTGCTGATTCATATAGCCCTACCGCCATGTCTTCCAAGTTCGGTCTGTTCAGTATCCGAGAGCGGATGACGGCGCTGGGTGGATGGTTTGATCTCAAATCGTCCCCCGGCGAAGGCACAACGGCGGCGCTCGTGATGCCGCTGGAACGTGCTGAGGTGAACGTCCCGAATGCTGAGCCATTCAGAGGTGTCGGATCCCGATCCGACGATTCAGCACGCCACCAACAAGACACGAAACAGATTCGTGTCTTGTTGGTGGATGATCATGCCATGGTTCGGCAAGGACTGAAGAGTGTCTTGGACAGCTATGCCGACATCAGGGTGGTCGGGGAGGCTTGGGACGGGAAAGACGCCATCGCGGCAGCCGAACGGCTCCGGCCTGTCATCGTCGTGATGGACATCAACATGCCGAAGATGAACGGGATTGAGGCCACCGCTCACATTAAGGCACGGTATCCCGAGATCATCGTGATCGGCATATCCGTGCAAGCCGGCGGTGCCAACGAGGAGGCGATGAAGAAAGCCGGCGCCTCAATGTTGCTCACCAAGGAAGCGGTGGTGGATGAATTGTATCGGGCGATCCGCGAAACGCTGGACTTGAAAGGCAAGGAGAGTGCTGAGTCCTGAGGTGAATCCGCTCAGGAGTCACGAGGACACGAGATAATCAGTCCAGTTCAAGGTTTGAATGGGAAGAACCGTTTTCATGGCCTGAAAGTCCTAATTACATTGCTGCCCGGTGGGTACTCGGCCTAGGGATTCTCCTAGGGCCAAGCCGGCATTTGGTCTATATACTCGCCACTCACTGCCCAAGGCCGGGTCCCACTCATGGGCAAAATCTCATGTGGGAAGTGACGGGTAGAACTGAGCGTTCATCCATCTTCATCAAGGGAGGATGGCCAGGGTCGGGGCTATCTTTCTGTGAAAACAGAACCAATGGTATGGATTATTGCCAGATCTGGCGGCCCGCATTTGAGGGTGAAATCGCCCGATGGGTGCGGCGCTTCCGCTCATACCATGTCGACAACGTTTTCTTCATTCCACCTCCTGTGAAACAAGGAAAGAGCCATGAACGAAACCACGACCCTCCCCTTACGTAGGAAGTCACCGCCGGAGGCCACGCTCGACAATGGCACGACCGGCAGGAAGAAAGGGCGGCAGGTTCCCATGAAGGAACTCTCTGAGTCTCATTCGCGGAGGATCCTCGCGACGGTGAGGGCGTTTCGTAATGGGGATTTCTCGTTG
>JACMLT010000282.1 GCA_014379455.1 Nitrospiraceae bacterium | reverse complement strand
CGGATATAGGTTAGGCTGAAGAGATTGGGAACAATCGGAATGGATTCATTCAGTCGCATCGACTGCACGATGGACAGTTTCGTCGCCTGATCGATCGCTACGATCGCACCGGCGAGCAACGCCAGAAACAGATAGCGTACAGGCCCGCTCATCACTGCACCGCCTCCACACAGCGATCGCAGAGGGTCGGATGTGTCGCGTCTCTTCCCACGGCCTCCCGATAGTTCCAACAGCGCTCGCACTTCCTGCCTGACGCGCGATCAACTACAACCCCAAAGCCATCAGAAAGATCGCTTATGATATTCGCATCCACATTGTCAACAGCAACCAGCTCGACTTGGGACACGATGAGCAGTGTGGGCAAGAAATTCTCGTGCCGCTTAAAGACATCGTACATAGCCGGATTAGCACGCTGTGCATAGATAGTTACTTTGGCTTCGAGGGGGGCACCGATCACACCCTCTCTTCTCTTCCCTTCAAGTTTTGCTTGGACCTCATCCCTCAAATGGAGCAGATCTTCCCATGTTTGCTCCATAGGAGAATTATGAGGAATGATCCATCCCGCAGTGATATCCGGGAAAGTCGCAAGGTGTACGCTTGTCGTGCCAACACTTTTCTTGCAGGCCTCCGGCATTGTCCGCCAGATTTCCTCGGCCGTGAAGCTCAGCACCGGCGCCATCAGCTTCGTCATGGCGACGACGATCTCGAAGAGCACCGTCTGCGACCCGCGACGCAAGGGCGAATCGGCCCGGAACGTATACAGTCGGTCCTTGAGAATATCGAGGTAGACGGCGCTCAGATCCACCGAGCAGAAGTTGTTGAGCGCATGGAAAATCGTGTGAAACTCAAACTCGTCATAGGATGTCCTGACCCGCGAAATCAACTCGTTGAGCCGATGCAGTGCCCAACGATCCAATTCAGGTAACCGCTCATACGGAACTCGGTCTTTGTCCGGGTTGAAGTCATACAGATTACTCAGTAAAAAACGACAGGTATTCCGAATCTTTCGATAGGCTTCGATCATATGGGTCAGGATTTCAGGAGAAATCCGAAGGTCATCGCGATAATCCTGCGCCGAGACCCACAAACGCAGAATTTCTGCGCCAGATTGCTTGATCACGTCCTGCGGCGCGACGACGTTTCCCGCCGATTTGGACATCTTCTTGCCCTGCCCATCGAGGACAAACCCATGGGTCAGGACTGCCTTGTATGGCGCGCGATGATCCGTCACGACACCGGCCAGCAAGGCGCTGTGGAACCAGCCTCGATGCTGATCCGACCCTTCGAGATAGAGGTCAGCCGGCCACCATTTCCGCGCTTTTAAGACCGCCGCGTAACTGACACCGGACTCGAACCAGACATCAAGAATATCCCGTTCTTTCTCGAAATCCGTCCCGCCACACTTTGGACAAGCCGTATCCTTGGGCAACAGATCGGCGGCCGATTGTTCGAACCACACATCGGCCCCCTTGTCTTCCATCAACACCGCAAGATGCTCGATCACGGTTGGATCGGCCAGGACAAAACGGCAGCCCATGCAGGTGAAACCTGGAATCGGCACGCCCCAGACCCGCTGACGCGACAAACACCAATCGGGGCGGTTCTCGATCATCCCGTTAATCCGATCGCGACCATAGGCTGGAATCCATCGGACCCGTTCGATCTCCGCCAGGGCCTCTTTTCGAAGATCGTTTGTTTCCATCGACACAAACCACTGTTCGGTTGCGCGGAAGATCACAGGGTTCTTGCAGCGCCAACAGTGCGGATAGGAATGGTTCAACGACCCATCGCCGAGCAAACGTCCGTTGGCCTGCAAGAACTCCACAATCTTTGGGTTTGCCTTCAACACATGCTGGCCAGCAAATTCCTTTACGACGTCGGTAAACCGCCCGCCGTTGTCGACCGGCGCCACAATCTCCAACCGTTCACCCGGCGAGGCCTTAGCATTATGTTCAAGGACGAGGATGTAGTCTTCCATCCCGTGCCCCGGCGCAATATGGACACAGCCGGTTCCCTGATCGAGGGTTACGAAGTCACCAAGTAGAATCGGTGACAGGCCGGTGGTCAAGGGCCGTTGCGTTTCGATCCCTTCGAACCCTTCACGCCCCTTCTTCACCCCAAACACCCGCGCTCCTTCGAGCTTGCAGGCCTTGGTCACGCTCTCAAGAAGCTTTTCTGCAATGATCAGCACCTCGTCACCGACCTGAACAAAGGCATACTCAATCTCGCCATGGAGGCAGACCGCTTGATTGGCCGGGAGCGTCCATGGCGTGGTCGTCCAAATCACGACAGAAACCAACTTGATGTCGAGAGGGAATGAGATACCGGGAAACGTCTGGCTGAGCACCGTGGGTGACGTGACCAATGGAAACTTCACATAAATCGAAGGAGAGGTGTGATCTTCATACTCGACTTCCGCCTCGGCAAGGGCGGTCTGGTCCGCCGTGCACCAGAGCACCGGCTTCAGCCCCTTGTAGACCCCTCCCCGCTCCACAAATTTCCCGAACTCGCGGATGATCGTGGCCTCATAGCCAGGATTCATCGTGAGGTAGGGACGCTGCCAATCTCCCAAGATACCGAGCCGCTGAAACTCTTCACGCTGAATCGTATAAAACTTCTCCGCATATTCCCGGCAGAGTTTGCGGATAGCCGGGGTATCGAGCGTCTTTTTTTTGTCGCCGAGCTCTTTCAGGACTTGATGTTCGATCGGAAGGCCATGGCAATCCCACCCCGGGACATACGGCACCTGATAGCCCGCCATCGTCTTCGATTTAACGATGATGTCCTTGAGGATTTTGTTCAGCGCGTGACCGATGTGAATGCGGCCATTGGCGTAGGGCGGCCCATCGTGCAAGATATACAGCGGCCGGCCTTTCCCCGCCTCCTGAATCTGTTCGTACAACCCTTCCTTTTCCCACGAGGAAAGGAGTTCAGGCTCCCGCTGAGGCAGGTTCGCCTTCATGGGAAAATCTGTTTTAGGCAAATTGAGTGTGGCCTTGTAATCCATAACCTATCTGGGCTTTCGCGAAAACCTTAGAACGTGATTGGGATCAAGGGTTGGAATATACCGGAATGACAGGCGAGGCACCAGTCCTTAGCTTGGATGGCGTGACCGTCAAAAACGTCTTCCGGCAAGACCGCAGCGAGCGAACACGCGAGGCGTGCCCTTCACACCCACCCGCCCCGAACAGTCAGAACAGCTCTATCCCGGGCAGTACGTTGAGCTTGTGAGCGATGCGAGAACGAAGCCCGGTGAAAGGTGCGTCTCGGCGCACCGGGGTTGGGCGGGTGGAATCAAGCTGTTTTTCACGATCCGGCCCACTAACTCACGGACATCATACGGTCTAACGCAATCTTCGCCCAATGTTTCTCGTCGTCCGGCACGACGATATGGTTCACGACGTGGCCGTCGGCGAGATTTTCCATCGCCCAGCAGAGATGGGCTCCATCGATCCGGAACATCGTTGCGCACTGGCAGACCGTAGAGGAGAGAAAGAAGACCTTCTTATCGGTAAGATCACGCTTCAATCGATTGACCAGATTCAATTCGGTTCCCACTGCCCACGCCGTCCCAGCCGGCGCCGCCGTCACCGTTTTGATAATGAACTCCGTCGAGCCGGATAGGTCAGCCTTGTTCACGACATCCTCGTGGCATTCAGGATGGACGATCACCTTCCCGTCTGGATACTGCTTGCGGAAATTGTCCACGTGCACGGGTTGAAACATCTGGTGCACACTGCAATGGCCCTTCCAGAGAATCAACTTCGCGCGTGTGATCGCCTCACGTGTATTGCCCCCATTGGGTTGATAGGGGTCCCAGACGATCATCTCTTCTCGCGGCATTCCCATCTTGTTGGCCGTATTGCGACCCAAGTGCTCGTCTGGGAAAAAGAGAATTTTCTCCCGCCTGGCCCAGGACCATTCCATCACCGCCTTCGCGTTGGAAGAGGTACAGGTAATCCCGCCATGTTCGCCGCAAAAGGCTTTGAGCACTGCGGCAGAGTTCACATAGACCGCGGGCATGACGGTTTCTTCCACGGGAAGGATGCGTCCCAGCGTCTCCCAGCATTGATCGACCTGTTCGATCGCCGCCATGTCCGCCATGGAGCAGCCTGCGGCCATGTCCGGAAGGATGACCGTTTGCTTGGAACGGCTCAGGATGTCGGCAGTCTCGGCCATGAAATGCACGCCGCAAAAAACGATATAGGGTCGTTCTAACCGCTCGGCTGACAGCTTCGACAATAAAAGAGAGTCCCCACGAAAATCCGCATGCTCGATCACTTCATCCCGTTGATAATTATGGCCGAGGATCATCACGCGATTTCCCAGCACACGCTTCGCCTCAACCGTCCGGCGGAATAGTTCCTCTGCCGGCAGTTGTTGGTAGTCCGTGATCGGTCTGGGAAGCGTCGAAAGTGTCTGCATTGGTTCCTTCACGAAATAGCGTGGAGCGGTATTCTATTCTACGTTAGGACTCTCCGACAATCAATGAACCGAACGTTACAAAAAAGTCCTGGGCAAAGGAATGATCCACTCGGTTCGGCTAAGGTAGGCCTAATACCCCGTTGACAATGCTGGAAGCTGGCGATACGATTCTTCGATGAAGCTAGGGGGGCCACACGGCTGAGAGTCCGCCCGAACGGACGACCCTCAAAACCTGACCTGGGTAATACCAGCGTAGGGAAGCGAGAACAACCGAACGCCGTTGGTCTCTGCCGCACCCTCTAGCCTCAGGTGCGGCTTTTTTTTATTGAAAAAACCAGCGATCAGCACATACGCCTTCAGCCGTCAGCGTCCGGATTGCATGCTGAGGGCTGGTAGCATCCGAGAAGAAAGGATCTCCTCATGAGCGACCAGACAAACGGCCATGGATCTGCCACTGGGAACGGACAGAAGTCCGCCGGATCAGCCTTGACGACCACGCCCTTCCCTGCCTCGCGCAAAGTCTACGTGCAGGGGACACAGGCCGGCGTAAAGGTCCCGATGAGAGAGATCAGCCTGACTGCCACCAAGGCGATGAATGGGGGCACGCCCATCGCCAATGAACCGATCACGATCTACGATACCTCCGGCCCCTACACAGACCCGGACGTCACGGTCGATGCAAGGGCAGGCTTGGCTCCCTACCGTAGAAACTGGGTACTCGGCAGAAACGATGTGGTCGAGCTCCCGGATATCTCCTCGGAGTATGGCCGCGTACGTGCGGCCGATCCCAAGCTGAACGAACTCCGGTTTCAACACATTCGCAAGCCGCTGCGGGCCAAACACGGCATGAACGTGACTCAGATCCACTACGCCCGAAAAGGCATCATCACACCGGAAATGGAGTTCATTGCGATCCGAGAGAACCAATCTCGCGAAGTGGCGCGCGAACTGGCCTCGCGGAATGGGCACGGCGGCGGAGTCACACAACACCCTGGTCAGTCGTGGGGCGCCAGCATCCCCTCCGTCATCACGCCGGACTTTGTCCGCGATGAAATCGCCCGTGGCCGCGCGATCATCCCAGCCAACATCAACCATCCGGAAAGCGAGCCGATGATCATCGGCCGCAACTTTCTGGTGAAGATCAACTCCAACATCGGCAACTCCGCAGTCGCCTCCTCCATCGAAGAAGAAGTCGAAAAGATGATCTGGTCCATTCGATGGGGCGCCGACACCGTGATGGACCTCTCCACCGGCAAGAACATCCACGAAACCCGCGAATGGATCATCCGTAATTCACCGGTCCCCATCGGCACCGTGCCGATCTATCAAGCGCTGGAAAAAGTCGGGGGCAAAGCTGAAGACCTGACCTGGAAACTGTTTCGCGACACGCTGATCGAGCAGGCAGAACAAGGCGTCGACTACTTCACCATCCATGCTGGTGTGCGCCTTGCCTATGTGCCAATGACCGCCACACGCATGACCGGCATCGTGTCCCGCGGCGGAGCGATCCATGCGAAGTGGTGCTTGGCTCATCATCAAGAAAATTTCACCTACACCCACTTCGAAGAAATCTGCGAGATCATGAAGGCCTACGACGTGTCCTTCAGTTTGGGCGACGGGTTGCGCCCCGGCTCCATTGCCGATGCCAACGACGAGGCACAATTCGCCGAGCTGGAGACCTTGGGCGAACTCACCAAAATTGCGTGGAAGCATGATGTCCAGGTCATGATCGAAGGCCCGGGCCACGTGCCCATGCACATGATCCAGGTCAATATGGAAAAACAGCTGAAGGCCTGCCAGGAAGCGCCCTTCTACACGCTGGGGCCGCTCACGACCGACATCGCGCCGGGCTACGACCACATCACCTCCGGCATCGGCGCAGCCATGATCGGATGGTTTGGCTGTGCGATGCTCTGTTATGTGACGCCCAAAGAACACCTAGGCCTCCCCGACCGCGAAGATGTGAAGACCGGCGTCATCACCTTCAAGATCGCTGCTCTCGCAGCGGATCTGGCCAAAGGCCTCCCTGGCGCACAGATCAGAGACAACGCGCTCTCTAAGGCCCGCTTCGAGTTTCGCTGGG
>JACMLT010000281.1 GCA_014379455.1 Nitrospiraceae bacterium | reverse complement strand
TGAGTGTGTATTCGGACGAGCTGAGTTCGATTGCGTAGCCAAGTCTGGCCACGATCACCAATCCAAGCAAGATGGTGACCTGACAGATGAGTACAGGTTTCATACTGGGCCTCCCCCATCGGCGCCCACGGCGACTCGCCTTCGTCACAATACGAGACGGGCATGTGGCGCTGACAAAATAGATCGAAGCGTTATGAGATGTGAGTAGACTCGATCAAACGATAGGGGGAGCGCGGGAAGAAAGACTGGTTGTGAGGAAAAGATTCGTCAGCGAAGGACTGGGTTGCGGCTGCCAAACGGCATGAAGCCTCGCGGGTGGAGGCGCGTGGGAGAAATGTGCGGCCACATCGAGTGCGGTGCCTTTGCCGACTTGTGGCTCGGCAGAAGAACCGAGAACCAAATCAATTTCAAGGTGCTCCGCCCCATGGGGCGGTTGCGCAACCAGATGAAGCGGACAGCGGGATTCGTGGTCTGCAACTGAGGCATGGTCATAGATCAAGTACTCACATGGCAAGTCCTGGGAAAAAACAGTATGGACCGTGCCGCCATGGACATGACCCGCATCCCCATGACGATGGTCTGCCTCAGGATGCACATGGAAGAGTGGTACCATGAGCATCCATAGGGATACCCACGCGAGGACCACTACCCGAGACCATGCCACGTTGGTATGGATCAGTCGCATTACAATTTCAGCTTAGCACAGCTCTCCAACTCTCCTCAATCAAACCAATCCTTAGGGGAGCCGAGCATTGGTGGGATTCATCTTTCAAACGCCGCTAGCCCGCTTTTACCGTTTCCGCTCCAGCAGTGGCTCGAGTGTTGGGAAGACCTTCTCGACGATGAGCCGATAGCCTTCTCCTGTCGGATGAATGCCGTCGGCTTGGTTGAGTGTGGAGGACACTGCCACCCCATCGAGAAAAAATGGAATCAGCGTCAAATGATATTGCTTTGCTAAGGTCTGATAGAGCGCCTCAAACCCGTTCGTATAGTCCTGTCCATAATTTGGAGGGAGTTTCATCCCTGCTAACACAACCGTAACCGAGGCCTGTTGGAATTGTTGAATGATCCGTTCGAGGTTGGCCTTCGTCTCATTCAGGCTGAGACCGCGGAGTCCATCATTACCGCCGAGTTCCAGAATCACGATCGTCGGCTTACTATTCAGAGCCCAAGAGACCCTCCGAACGCCGCCTGCAGTCGTATCCCCACTGACTCCCGCGTTCACAACCCGATAGGCATAGCCCGTTGCATCCAATTTCCGTTGGAGGTGTGCGGGATACGATTGATCCTGTGGCACACCTAAGCCAGCCGTCAAGCTGTTGCCGAAGGCGACAATGCTTGGGCGTCCGTCGGAGACGGACCGCTTCGGTCGATCCGATGGTGCCACCGCCTTTGATTCCATCTGTGACCCTGTACCCTCACGTGGGGAACCCGACGAAGCAGATTGAGCGGCAACCGCACTGCCTCGGTCATATCCACAGAGCAGAAATAGGGAAAGGAAGAGGCAAGAAAATAGTTTTGTGAGAATCCATGAGCAGCGCATCATCATCCAGTATAATATAGCCTCGACGTGGACGATACTGTGGGGACCTGACCGACACGATGATCACCATTTCTCACCTCACAATGCGCTTGGCCGGAGGCGGCCATCAGATCACCATCCTCGACGATGTCACGCTTGAGATTCCCGATAAACAGCGCGTGGCCATCGTCGGCCCATCAGGAAGTGGAAAGTCCACCTTGTTGGGTCTCATCGCGGGGCTTGATCGGCCAACCTCCGGCTCCATCACGTTGGACGGCGTGGAAATCTCGATGATGCGTGAAAGTGCCTTGGCGCGGTATCGTCGCGATCACATCGGCTACATTTTCCAATCCTTTCATCTTATTCCCACCCTCACGGCGCTGGAAAACGTCTTGGTGCCGTTGGAGCTGGCAGGGATGAGCACGGCGCAGGATCGCGCGATGGACCTGTTGAATACCGTCGGCCTTGGAGAACGGCTCCATCATTATCCCGTCCAACTCTCGGGAGGCGAACAACAGCGGGTGGCGGTGGCCAGAGCCTTTGCCTGTCACCCACCGATTCTGCTGGCAGACGAACCGACCGGCAACCTGGATTCGGCTACGGGCCAACACGTGATGCAGTTGCTCCAGTCGCTCCATCGCGATTACGGCACCACCCTGGTCCTCGTGACGCATGACCAGTCCATCGCATCGTCGATGGAGCGCGTGATCTCATTGCGCGACGGTCGCATCGAATCCGACAACCTCACCGATCCGGACCCCCGAGTTGCAGAGCGACCCCTGTGAATCGTTTTATCTTCAAGATGGCCTGGCGTGAAACCAGGGGAGCCTGGCGGCACTTTCTCTATTTCTTCGCCTGTATCGCAATCGGCGTGGGGGCCTTGGTGGGAGTCTCGCTCTTTGGCGCACATATGGAACGCGCCGTCACGAAAGAAGCCCGGGGGCTATTGGGCGGCGATCTCGAAATTCGCCTGACTCGCCCCCTGAGTCTGGCTGGTCAAGCGGTGCTAAGCTCGCTGGGTGCGCGCGACATGGTCTTCACTCATGTGAGCGAACTTGTTGCGATGGCTGCGCGCCCAACCCCTGGGTCGTTCATGACCCAATCGACCCAGATCATCGAACTGAAAGCGGTCGAATCGGCGTATCCCCTGTACGGTACAATTCGACTCGACTCGACGCACGCGCTTGACGCCCTGCTCCACCCGGATGAGCGCCGTTGCGGGGGACGTTCTTGTTTTGGCGCGGTGGTACAGGAGTCGCTGCTGATTCGGATGGGTCTCTCGGTCGGAGAGCGATTGAAGATCGGTCAGGCGATGTTTCTCATCACGGGTGTCGTGCGGACCGAGCCTGATCGAATGGCCAACGCCTTCACCTTGGGCCCACGAGTGATGATTGCTCAGGAGGGGTTACTAGCCGCTGAGTTGGTCAAACCTGGAAGCCGTGTGCGAGAACGATATCTCGTAAAAACGCCTCCCACGATGCCGTTGGAGCCGCTCCTTTCCGAGTTGCGCGACCGATTGGCGGCAGATTCTGTACGCGTCACGAGCTATCGTACCTCCCAGTCGCAATTGAAGCAATTTCTCGAACAACTCTCCCGCTATCTCGGGCTGATCGGTCTCACCGCGCTCTTCATCGGCGGACTGGGTGTTGGAACCTCGATTCATGCGTTTTTGCGGGACAAGTTGCGGACGATCGCGACCTTAAAGGCGGTCGGCGCGGATTCGGCCACGGTCGTCTCAACCTATGTGGTCCAAGCGATCTTCCTTGGATCCGTCGGAAGCCTGGCCGGCATCGTGTTGGGAATCGCACTCGAACGAGGATTACCTCCGCTCGCAGCTGCCCTCTTCGCTTCAGACATCCTCGATCAACTCGGCGTGTCTTCGGAATTATCGCAGTCCTCGATCTGGCCCTTGCTGAAAGGAGCCTTGCTGGGACTTTTGTCGACGTTGCTGTTTACGCTCTGGCCATTGTTGAAGATTCGAGATATTCACCCCGGTGCAATTTTCCGCCGCGATGCAGAACAAACGGCCGTCGGGTTGGAAACCACTGCGTCACGGTGGTGGGTACGATGGGGGCTCACCGATGGATGGAATGTTGGCACGGCCGGAGTGATCATTTTCGGGCTCTGCGCCCTGTCGGTGTGGCAAGCCGGTTCTTGGTCGATCGGCTTGCTGTTTATCGGGGCGATCTCTCTCGCCATCACGGTCCTCTTTGTCTGTGCGCAAGCGTTCGTGCGAGGGCTGGCCTTGATGCCGTTGCCTCGCGTCTTGAGCCTGCGTTATGCCTTGGGGAATGTCGTGCGACCGGGGAGCCAGGCGACTGGAATCATGGTCGCGATCGGCATCGGCGTGATGGTGATTGTCACAGTGTCGCTGGTGGAACAAGCGTTGCTCAGCCAAATACAGGATAATCGCCCGGCGGATGCCCCGACGTTTTTCTTCATCGATATTCAGCCTGATCAAGCTCAGGAATTCGTGTCGCTCATTGATCGACAAGCCGAGGGAGCACATCCCGAGCTCACGCCGCTGGTGCGTTCGCGGCTCCATGCGATCGATGGGAAGGTCATCGCATTTGACGAAGCAGGGGAGAAAGACGAGAAACGCACGGAAGGAAACGAGGGCCGCGGTAAACAGTGGTATTTTACCCGTGAGTATGTCCTGACCTTTCGTGATCGCCTCCCGAAAAACAATACGATCACTAAAGGGGAATGGTGGAAGCCTGGGCAGGTCTTCTCGACCCCACAGGTGTCAGTGGAAGAAGACGCGGCCATGCATTTAGGTCTCACGGTCGGTTCCATCGTGGAGTTCGATATTCAGGGGGCCACAGTGTCGGCGGAGGTGAGCAGCATCCGAAAAGTCGAGTGGGGAAATTTTTCAACGAACTTTTACATGATCCTGTCCCCGGGCTCCATTACAGGGGCGCCGTTCACCTATGTGGGGACGGTGCGCGTCTCTGCAGAGCACGAGGTGCCGTTACAGCAGGCGGTCGTCGCCTCATTTCCGAATATCAGCGCCATCCATATCGGTGACGTGCTCGATGGGTTTGCGCGGGTGCTCGATCGCCTCTCGCTGGCGATCCGGGCGGTCGCGCTCTTTTGTGTTGTGGCCGGCGGGCTGGTCATGGCAGCAGCACTCGCAGCGACACGCTATCGGCGTCTCTACGAATCAGTCATTCTGAAGGCGCTCGGCGCGACCCGCAGCCTGATTGCGAGGGCCTTTGCCATGGAGTATGTCCTGCTGGGCGCCGTCGCAGGGCTCATCGGATTATCCCTTGGAAGCATCCTGGCATGGGCCCTGGTTCGGTATGTGTTCGACCTCCCCTGGAGCATGCACCCACAGGTGCTTGGCATCGGCCTCTTCCTCACGATGTTGCTCACCCTGATAGTCGGGTTTGCCAGCACCTACCGAATTCTCGGCCAGCGGCCATTGGCCGTCCTTCGACACGAATAAAATGGGCGAGGGGGCGAACGACCATTAGCAGACGGCAGAAACAGGATGCTCAAAATGGCCGTCCAGCAAGGCCGCAGTGAGCGAAGAGGCCAGGAGGTACGTACCGCACTTCGTGTGGGCCGTTCGCCCTTGCAATGCATCTTGGCGAACGGAAAAGCCCCTACAGCGCTTCCGACCTCCGAGACGCTCCTCCTCAACGTTGAGCCTCTGAGCGACGCGAGAACGCCGCTGGCAGACTTTTTCAGCATCCTGCTAGCGGACGCCAGACAGGCGCACACTCACCCAGGGTTACTACACGCTGCTAGTTGCGGAGGGCTTCGCGGGTTTTCCGGGTGATCGTTCACCGTCCGGTGGCCCGTCCTGAACCATTTTGAACATGGTGATTGCGAACAATAGATACAAGGCGACTCCGATCCAGATTACGTAGGACTGGACACCACCGGAACTCTTCAATGCTTCTTCTAGCTTCCCCGGATCGGGCCCTGTGCTCTTCTTGATTTCGCCGATATGTTCACGGCAGTGCCAGTAGTACACATAGTTTGCTGTGGCTCCGGCCATGATGCTCCAGATGAGGCCCACGGTCATGTCGCCGGTTAAGTAGGTCGAAATCATCGGGCCGACGGCGTAGACCAACGCATACGTGTACATTTTTCGATAGAGAAACCAGAGGAACGAAATATAGAGAAAGGCCGGCCAATTCCATGTCAAGGCGAACTTCGGTGTTTGCCCCAATCCGAACTTTCTAAAATGTGTGAGATAGCGATCGGCGTAGGGGCCGATGAATTGGCGCCAGAGATGTTCGTCGGGATGGGTTTCGGATTGGATCCTGGGAGCGGCGATCGTCGGTTCCGGTTCGGCGGCCAGCTGGTTCCCGCACTGGTAGCAAAATTTTGAGTCGTCCTGGTTTTGCTGTTGGCACTGCGAACAGGGCTTCATCTGTTCGAGAGTATCATAATGGAGATGTTCCCTGGGTAAAGAAGCGGTGGGACGCAGTCTCTGTTCTTCCGTCGCGCCTTTCAAGTTGCTTCCCTCGACGGGCCTATGCTACCTTCCCTTTTTTTACAATAGGATACGTCTGTCATGTCGACAGAAGAACTCAAGCGAGGCGCTGCACAATATTTGATGCAGACCTATACGCGTCAACCGCTTTCGATTGTGCGAGGGAGCGGAACGAAGGTGTACGACCTCGAAGGGCGAGAGTACCTCGATTTTGTCGGCGGGATTGCGGTCAACGTCCTCGGGCATGGCCACCCGGATCTGGTTCAGGCCATCCAGCGCCAAGCGGCGCAGCTGATCCATACCTCGAATCTCTATTACACCGAGCCGCAAGTGAAGCTGGCGCAGATGCTGGTCGAACACTCGTTCGCCGACAAGGTGTTCTTTTGCAACAGCGGAGCAGAGGCGAATGAAGCGGCGATCAAGCTGGCTCGCCGGTATTCCCATGACAAGTATGGGGCCGGGCGGTACGAGATCGTGACGATGAAGAATTCATTCCACGGTCGGACGTTCGCGACGCTGACGGCCACCGGTCAGGAAAAGGTGCAGAAGGACTACGAGCCGTTGCTCCCGGGTTTTCGCTACGTCGCCTTCAATAAATTGGAAGAACTGGAGCAGGCCGTCACCGACAAGACTGCGGCGGTGTTGCTCGAGCCGATTCAGGGTGAGGGGGGTGTCCACGTTGCGGATCGCGAGTATCTGAAGCAGGTCAGAGATCTGTGCTCAAAAAAAGACGTGCTATTGATGTTCGATGAAATACAAACCGGGATGGGACGCACCGGGACACTGTTCGCCTATGAGCAGTTCGGCGTGCAGCCGGACATCATGACGTTGGCGAAGGGATTGGGAGGCGGCGTGCCCATCGGCGCCTGTCTCGCGACGGACTCTGTTGCGAAAGCCTTCTCGCCCGGTAGCCATGCTTCCACATTCG
>JACMLT010000280.1 GCA_014379455.1 Nitrospiraceae bacterium | reverse complement strand
TCGCCACCGTCGCCGGATGGATTGTAGTGAAGTCCGTGCCTTTAGGGAAGCAGTCTCGGATGAGACCGTTCGTGTTCTCGTTCACCCCGCGTTCCCAGGCATGATAGGGCGTGGCAAAGAAGATATGGGCGTGCAGGCACTGCGCGGTGTTCCGGTGTCCGGCGAACTCTTTGCCGTTGTCATAGGTAATGGTGTGAACGTGGTCACGCAACGGGTTCAGGCGATGCACCGTGGCGCGGTGCGTGGCGTGGGCTGTTGGCCGGGACAGTTTCGAGATGGTGGTGAACAGGCTTGTGCGCTCGACATGCGTCAGCAGCCCGCCTTGATGGCGGGCGCCCACGATGGTGTCGCCCTCCCAATCGCCCAGCCGTGACTTCGCCTCCACGATCGCGGGGCGGTCCGCGATGTCGATTCGATGAGGAATCACGCCACGTCCAGCCGTATGAGCCCCGCGCCGGTTATAGCGCTTGCCCCGTCGGCGCAAGAACCGCCAGAGATCGCCGCCCGCGCGTTTGTTGGCCCAGATCATCTGGTAGATCCATTCATGGCTGAGGTCGATCCCGCGTGTGGCCCGCACCCAAAAGCTGATCTGCTCCGGACTCCACCGTTCCGCCCGCAATTTACGGGCGATGGCGCGACGGACCTGGCTCGTCAGTTTGCGCGGCTGGTGCCGGATCTGCTGCGGGCGGGCCTGTGCCGAGCGTTGCGCTTGCTGAAAGCGGTAGCCCCGTCGTCCTGCGTTCCGAGCCAGTTCCCGGCTGACCGTCCCTTGGCGGAACCCCAGTGCCTGGCCGATCTCGGCCTGGGTCTTGCCCGCCTGCTGCAAGGCGTAGAGCTGACAGCGATCTTCGTAGGTGATCCGACGATACGTGCTCATTCGTAACCCCTTGGTGTGCCAAGAGGTTACTCCATCACGCCGTCGGTAAACTTATGCACTGGCTACTTGAATCCGCGGCCGCAAATGATGAGACTCCTCGTCACTTCTGGAAAAAGCTCCAAATAAATAGACGGTTATGAGCTGCGCCGCGATAACGAGGACGAGGCAGAGTCGTCCTAGCTTAACTTCGGAAACTTGGTAAACGGTCCATAGCATCAGCGGTATGGATATCCAGAGTGCGTAGCGGATGTATACGGCCTGACCGCAGTTCCAGTTGGCTTGTGGTAACACCCCTACAGCCATCAACAGCATGCCGCCCAGCAACCAATCCTCTCTCCGTAAACGCAGGGTCTTCCTATGACGACCAGCGGGATTGAAAAGGGAGGAGAACCGAGATGTGAGAACCAGACTGGACAGAGTAATGATCCATCCTGCCCCCACAACCATTCCCTGATTCAAATCAAAGAAAAGGGAGTAGAGCCTGTCAAAGTCGATGACGCCCTGATCCACAAATCCCTCCCTCACAATAAGTGAGGGAACGCCAAACATCATGAAATAAAACGCAAACGGAAGGAATGATACGCTGCCGGCCATGAACAGCTTGCTTAACAACTTACCTTTCTCAGAGATCGGCAATTTCAACCAATGGTCTAGATGGCTCGCAAAGATGACAGGTATCATCAGGGCCATCGATGGATTCTGAAGGGCTCCCAATCCGCATGCTAACGTGGCCAACGTGAGTCGCCGTTCAAGGAAAGCGATCGACGCGATGAGACAGGTAACTGTGGAAAATATTTCCGGATGTGGCCAACGAAGATAGTATGGCGTTCCAACACCATAAAAGAGCAGCGCAGCTGCAATTCTCAGTTCGAGCGCAATCGAACGAACGAACGAACAAAAGACATGCGAGCCCAATCACAAGAAGAAGGGCGTTCCTGAGTTGAAAGGCCTTCAATTCATTCCCTCCGAACATGTGGAGAGCCCATTTTGCGGGAACACATAGCGCCGCGTAGAACCAAAAATGCAGCCCGTAATATGCCCCAGAGGGAACTCTAAAGAAATAATCGGTTGTATTATTTCCAGACTCGATTTGTTTTTTCCAGTCTGAAAGAACGGACTCTTGAACACCGAGGAGTTTGTGTTCTCGGAGATAATTCGAGAAACTCTCAATGTCACTCAGACGAATATCAGGGGACAGATGAGAAGAAAGAGCCCAAAGCTGAAGGAAATACTCATGCCCATCTCCATTTACTTTCGGCTCTAGCGTCCCAGCAAAATAGAGAGGAGGTATGAGTAGACAGGCCAGCAAGATCCCCCTGAAATGGCTAACTTTGCCTTGAAACGAAGATAATGAACGAGTCTCCAAATCAAAATCTCCGTAAATGAAAAAAGTCTTCGGATTGGCAAGGTTGCGGTCGACTAACAGAAAATATTGCCTTTCTCAACGATGATCCTGTTTTGGCATCTTGTTTCGCAGTGCGCCTCCGCTTCCTAAAGTACGGGAAATTTGAGCATGACGAATTCAGGCGAGATGTGTAAGACACGTCAACGGTGAACGTAACCTGTTCTATGTGCGAAAAAAACCGCGGTGCTTTTCC
Organism: Nitrospiraceae bacterium; assembly: GCA_014379455.1. Taxonomy (GTDB): domain Bacteria; phylum Nitrospirota; class Nitrospiria; order Nitrospirales; family Nitrospiraceae; genus Palsa-1315. Next base: position 1,899 of record JACMLT010000280.1, on the reverse strand, counting down.
GGTCATAGGTTAGGCGGCAATCGCCAACACCATTAAGCCACAGACAAGAACTAACCAACTTGCCCGATCTCGCATAGCATAAATAAGAGGATCGTGGTGCATTTCGCCTCTTACGGTTGTTATCCAGATTCGGCTGCTCCAATACAGGAGTATTGGACAGAGCAACCATACGACTTTAGGATGACTATACATACTATTGATATCCGGACTATTTACATATAGAGCCAATACGAGTACGGAGAGATAACCCGCCGATGCGCCTAAACTCATCAACGTGGGCATGTCGCTGACATGATAGTCCCGCCCAGCAAGCGCCAATGTACCATGGGCTTGTAATACAACGAGGTCGGCATAGCGTTTCACTAGAGCAAGATTGAGAAACAGGAACAGTGAGAAAGCAAGAAGCCAAAATGTCGGCGTGATACCACTGGCTTCTCCCCCACCAACCACCCGAAGAGTGTAGAGTCCGGCAATCGTCAGCACGTCGAGGAACATTACCTGTTTGATAAACGCGGAGTATGCGATTGTGATGATAAAGTACAGCCCGAGAACTACCAGAAAACCATGGGGTAACAGCAAGCCAAGGCTAAAACTGGCTACTAATAAAAGAGGGATCAGGGCCATTCCATGGTCCAGAGGAATGATCCCGGCCGCGAAGGGCCGCGTGCGCTTCTTCGGATGCTCGCGATCGGCTGTCAAGTCCAACAAATCATTGAGCACATAGACAGCAGAGGCACAGAGGCTCCACGCCAAGAAGGCCAAAACAGCCTGGATGAGGAGCGGCCATTCAGTTACGAGATGTGCTGTTAGAATCGGAAGAAATACCAGGAAGTTCTTCGGCCACTGATAGAGCCTCAGGGCGTGCAGATAGGACACAACGCCACACCTTCTATCAGAAAATACATTCTCAACCTGTGTCAGCCGAGGAGCGTGAAGTAGCGCCGACTGTGTCGGATTCACTAATATGGCCCGGCGGGCCAGGCGCCACACACTTAGATCGACTTGGTCATTACCAGCATAGTCGAATGATTGCCCAGCCAACAGAGTCTGGATCCTAGCGAGCTTGTTTGAACCCGTCAGATTTATGGTCGGATCGCTGGCCAAAACCTGATCAAAGAGTCCTAGGTGCGCCGCAATCGCATGGGCAATCTTCTCGTTGGCTCCCGTCGCCAAAATCAAGCGTCTGGGCCTTGCTCGCTCCGCCTTTAGGAATGTGAGGAACGGTTCGTTGTAAGGCAGACTGGCTACCGGAAGGTCAACTAGCTCTGCAAGACGCCATTTAAAGTATGCTTTGCCTCGAAGGAGCCATACAGGGATCAGCCCCAGCACATACCACCGTCGCCTCGCCAGAAGAAATATGGACTCCCAGAGGGAATCAGTTCGCAAGAGCGTTCCATCTAAATCAACAACTAAGGGAACGTCGCGAACGGAACTGGTGTGCGGTCCTTCACCGTCTACCTTGTTACCCTTATTTTCGTCTATACCAATGGCCACAGATCCTGCTATCCGAAACGTCTGCTTCTGACTTCTTCGTGGCTATCGAGATATTTCCCACTTCCTGTAAAATTCCGTCAACGGTTAAGCCACCCCAATGCCAATGTAACAAACTCCCGCCAGCGCATGCTCCTACCCCAGTTCATACCGATATTCCTCGACGATCGTATTCGCCAACAACTTCTCACACATGGCCTTCACTGCGGCATCGGCTTTCGCCTTATCCGTTTCATTCACATCGACTTCCATGTACTTCCCGACTCGGACATTGCCCACATTCTTGAACCCCAGTGAGTCGAGCGCATGTTCAATCGCCTTCCCCTGAGGGTCCAAAATGCCCTGCTTCAACGTCACATGAATTTTCGCCTTCATGATAGTTCTCGCCTTACTTATTGGCATTCAGGT
>JACMLT010000279.1 GCA_014379455.1 Nitrospiraceae bacterium | reverse complement strand
GCTTCCCAAGTTCTCTCCAGCGGATTGCGACCAACTGATCCAGAAATATCATCCAGATTATCGTGAGCGAGCCTATCGGCCGATCCGCTTCGGTCCCAATAGCGGGGATAAGACGGTCGTCGAGCTGGCGGCCTTGCTGGAGGGCGACAGTTCCATTGCGGACGAGTTTGATCTAACGGCCGATTACACAACCGACGTTCTGGTGGTGGGCGGCGGGGGAGCTGGCTGTGCGGCGGCCCTCCATGCGCATATCGCCGGCGCCAAGGTCATCCTGGCGACGAAGCTCCGCCTCGGCGACTCCAACAGCGTGATGGCTCAAGGGGGCATGCAGATTTCGGTAGCGCCAGAGGACTCGCCCGTCACGCATTTCGTGGATACGCTCAAGGGCGGCCACATGCAGAATGACCATCAGCTGCTCAAGGTGATGGTCGAGGAAGGCCCCTCGATAGCGAAATGGCTGTTGAGCCTGGGCGTGCTGTTCGATCGCGATGGGGACGGCAACCTCCATGTGAAGAAAGGCGGTGGCAGTTCGAAGCCCCGCCTCCTGACCTGCTCAGACTATACCGGCCTTGAAATCATGCGAGTACTCAAGGACGAGGTGCTGAATCAGAATATTCAGTTACTCGAGTTTTGCGCTGCGATTGAGCTGACGAGTGATGAGAAGGGGAACTGCACCGGCGCTATATTCAAAGACCTCGACAACCAGCGCCACGTCGTCGTGGCAGCCAAGTCCGTCATTCTGGCGACCGGCGGGATCGGCCGGCTCCACATTCAGGGATTCCCGACCAGCAATCACTACGGTGCGACCGGCGACGGGCTGTGCTTGGCCTATCGGATGGGCGCCAAACTCATGCACATCGATACGTTCCAATATCATCCATCCGGAGCGGTCTACCCTGAACAGCTCATTGGGGCATTGGTGACGGAGGGTATTCGATCCGAGGGCGGACATTTGGTCAATGCGAAGGGTGAACGGTTCGTCAACGAATTAGACACTCGCGATGTCGTATCCTCTTCGATTATCCGGGAGTGTGAAGAGGGGCGCGGCATCCGCACGATGTCCGGGCGCATCGGCGTCTGGCTCGATACACCGCTTCTCGATGCCGAACATGGTCCGGGCACCGTGGAGAAGCATTTTCCCGCGATGATGCTGCAGTTTGAACGGTTTGGCATCGATATCAGCAAAGATCCGGTGTTAATCTACCCGACGCTGCATTACCAGAATGGCGGCGTAAAGATCGATACCAATTCAGAAACCAACGTGACCAATCTTTTCGTTGCGGGCGAGGCGTCAGGCGGATTGCACGGCCGGAACCGATTGATGGGGAATTCGCTTCTCGACCTGATGGTCTTTGGAAAGCGATCCGGGCTGACGGCTGCAGCTCGTGCTGCTGCCATGCCGCAAGGGAAGTTGACGGTCGGGCATCTCGGGGGATTTCGTGCCGAGGCCAAGAAGCACGGCAGTGCGAACGGGATCGTGTCACCGATGATCCTGCCGCCGTATACAAGAAAAGAGAGTTAGTGTTGAGTTGTGGGTCTTCGTTCCCGACTCAGCGCTCAGTATGTAGGGCTCAGCACTAGGGCAGCAGAAGGAGCGACATGAACGTTCATGAGTTTCAGGCGAAGCAGTTGTTCGGGCAGTTTGGGATTCCAGTTCCACGCGGGAGAGAGATTACCTCGCCCGAGGTGGGAACGGCATGGGCGCAGGAGCTCAACACTCCGGTGTTTGTCGTTAAGGCGCAGATCCATGCAGGCGGACGAGGCAAGGCCGGCGGCGTCAAAATTACGAAGGACCAGTCGGCCGTTCCCGGCCTAGTCAAGGAACTGATCGGCAAGACCCTCATCACCCACCAAACTGGCCCGAAAGGGCGGGAAGTGCGGCGGTTACTGATCGAAGAAGGGGCTGCGATTGCCAAGGAACTGTACGTGAGCCTCCTCGTCGATCGAGATAGCGGATGGCCTGTGTTTATTGCAAGCACCGAAGGTGGGATGGAGATCGAAGAAGTTGCCGCTCACAGGCCGGAGAAGATCATCCGGGAAGCGATCGATCCGGCTGTCGGGTTTCAATCGTACAACGGGCGGAACGTGGCCTTCGCTCTCGGGCTTCCGGCTATGGAGCCGGCCGTCGTGAATCCCTTCATTCAGATGCTGGGGAACCTGTATCGCCTGTTTATGGAGAAGAACGCGGCGATGCTAGAGATCAACCCGCTGGTCATCACTGCCGACAAGAAACTGATCGCGTTGGACGGCAAGGTGTCGTTCGACGATAACGCGCTGTTCAGGCACGCCGATGTGCAACAGATGCGCGACCTCAACGAAGAAGATCCGCTCGAGATTGAAGCGGGAGAAAATAATCTCAACTATATTAAGCTCGATGGTAATATCGGCTGCATGGTGAACGGCGCAGGTCTGGCGATGGCGACGATGGATGTCATCAAGCTGGCCGGCAGTGAGCCGGCAAACTTCCTGGACGTCGGCGGTGGCGCGACCAAAGAAACAGTGGCGGCTGGATTCAGGATCTTGCTGAAAGATCCGAACGTCAAAGGCATTTTCATCAACATTTTCGGCGGCATTGTTCGTTGTGAGCGGATTGCTCATGGCGTCATCGAAGCGGCGAAAGAAGTGAAGATCAATGTGCCATTGGTCGTCCGGCTGCAGGGAACGAATGCAGACGAAGGCCGCAAGCTCTTAGCAGAGTCAGGGTTAAAGCTCGAAGTAGCCAACGATCTGTGGGAGGCGGCGCAAAAGATTGTGAAGTTGACTGGAAAAGCGGCGTGATGAGCGGGGAGCAACAGGGTTAAGTCCCTTTTGCTCCCGGAGCGCGCACGATCAGAATATGCTCGCTCGACGGCCGCAGTTAGGGCCTCAACCCTGTTTCTCCCCGGGGAAGTTTTCCAGCCATGAGGGAGTGTATGGAAGAAGGAAAGGGAACTGTGAGCGTTCTTATTAGCAAGAACATGTGGGTGGTGGTGTAGAGGATTACGAGGAAGGCGGCGTAACACGATATGCGTTCAGCAATGCTCGCTCTGGTTCTGTTGCTGCTCAGTGCATCCGGATGCATGATGGTTCGGGATGGAAATGTGAAGCCGCCTGCTCAATGGCCGCTACAGTCGAGCCAACAAGCAAAGAAATCTATCGCGCTTCATGTGGTTGAGGTGGAGCGTCAAGGCGACTCCACTCAGGGAATCAGTTCGGATGCTGACGAAGATTCTCGTGCGCAAGCCGTCAAGGCCTACACAGAATCCGGGCTGTTCTCCTCGGTTGTTACGACGGGTGAGTCTGCGGATCTCAAGGCTGACATTACCATTCTTGGAGAGGGAAGTGATGGGCTGTCATGGTCTGGCATTATTTCCGCCCTCACGCTTACCATGATTCCCGGCGTCGTGTCGCAAGATTTGACCGCGAATACCACGTACAGAGATCGTCAACAGAAAGCCGTCGGCACCGTTGTAAAGAGCGAAGGGTTCGGATTCTGGGTTCAGTTTTTCCTCCTCTTTGCTATGCCATTTGTAGATGGCCCCAATTCGATCATGAGCAAAGCCCAATACGACATGCATCGAGCCACTATTGAGGACGCACGCAGTAAGGGTTTCTTTTAGTAGAAATTGGGAAAGCCTTCCGGCGGCGTGCTCGAAACCCGTGACGCGTCTCTCGGGGATATATCGCGCAGGCTCTGCCACGAGAGACAAACGAGGCCTTGAACGAACACTGAGCGTTTTGGCAACCTATTAGAAATACGAGACGGTAAAGGGATTACTGCATGTCAATTCTAGTGAACAAGAACACACGGGTAGTGGTGCAGGGGATTACTGGCAAAGAAGGCTCATTTCATGCTGCACAGTGTAAGGCTTACGGGACGCAGGTCGTTGCGGGTGTGACTCCAGGCAAGGCGGGGCAAGAAGTCGAGGGTATTCCGGTCTTCAATACAGTGCGCGATGCCGTGAAGAAGACGCAGTGCGACACGTCGCTGATTTTTGTGCCTCCGCCGTTTTGTGCCGATGCGATATTGGAGGCTGCCGATGCCGGCATTAAGCTCGTAATCTGCATTACAGAAGGCATTCCGGTGAACGACATGGTTAAGGTTAAGCGCGCGCTCCGTGGCAAGGATGTCCGATTGATCGGTCCGAACTGCCCGGGCGTCATTACCGTTGATGAAGCGAAGATCGGGATTATGCCGGGCTTTATCCATAAGAAGGGGGTCGTGGGTGTCGTATCCCGCAGCGGAACCCTCACGTACGAAGCCGTACATCAGCTCTCAACCCTTGGATTGGGTGAAACGACGTGCGTCGGCATCGGTGGCGATCCAGTCAACGGGACAGGTTTCGTCGATGTGCTGGCATTATTCGAGAAAGATCCCGAGACTCAGGCGATCGTGATGATTGGCGAAATCGGTGGCGATGCGGAAGAGAAAGCCGCTGAGTTCATCAAGAAGAATGTGAAGAAACCGGTCGTCAGTTTCATCGCCGGAATCACGGCCCCTCCGGGCCGGCGCATGGGCCATGCCGGGGCAATCATTTCCGGCGGGAAAGGCACCGCGACCGAGAAGATGAAGAGCTTGGAGGCAGCGGGTGTTCGAGTGGTGAACAATCCTGCTGAGATCGGCAATGCGGTCAAAGTTGCGCTCGGGCGATAAGTAAGAATTTCGACTCGTTCTTGTCGATCAATGACAAAGTGGGGATGTGGTGGTCGATCGATCACTCATCCCCACTTCGTGTTTTCGCGGGCTGCTGAAACAGTCCGCCAGTTTTCTGGAAGGTTACGCACGCCTGTTTGGCATTCTCTTCTCATGAGCCAAGTTATTTCCCTTCTCCTGCCATAGTATTCGTGTTAGGGTGACTGCATGCGGGTATTTCTCATCCACGTTCGCGACCCACAGTTCTACGCCCTCCCGGCTAAAACACGCGCGAAAAACGGTCGTATCAGGGTCATGGGCTTCCCGCCCATCGGCATCATGTCCCTCTCGTCGGTACTGAAACAGGCCGGCCACGAGTGCGTGATGTTCGATCAGGCGAACCCCGATACGCCGAATGAAGTGATCCTCGATGAAATCAATCGGCAACAGCCGGCTCTGGTTGGGCTCAGTTTTCTCAGTACCACCAGCTACCCCTACGCGAAGATCTTGGCCCGTCAGATTCGTGCCGCTAACTCGAAGGTCAAGCTGGCCTTCGGCGGCGTCTTCGCGAGTTTGAATGCCGCATTGGTTAAGTTGCAGTGCCCTGAGGTGGATTTCATCTGCAAGGGAGACGGCGAACAGTTGCTCCTCGACCTGCTCGAACGGTTCGATGATCCATCCGGTGTGGCCGGGCTGACCTGGGCCAAGGACGGCCAGGTTGTTCAGAATGCTGGCCGACCGATGGAACGCCATCTCGATCAGTGGCCGTTCCCCGATCGCGAAGGCCTTCCACTCGACTTTATCGAGTCGATGCCGCTCGACGTGCCGGCGGTACTCTCGATGGAGCGGTTCACGACGATGCAAACCTCCCGCGGCTGCCCCTGGCCCTGTGTGTTTTGCGACATTCCGATTTTTAACGAAGGCAAGTGGCGTGCGCGAAGCGCTCAGCATGTGGTGAAGGAACTCAAGTACCTCGAAGAATGCGGCTACGGGTCTGTCTACTTTGTCGACGACCATTTCCTGCTTCAACCTAAGCGAATTGAGGCGATTTGCCAAGGTGTCATGGACGAGAAGCTCTCGATCCAGTGGGGCATCGAAGGCCGCGTAGACTCGGTGGCCCAGCATTTATTTCCTGCCATGGCCAAGGCCCATTGCCGGACGGTGATGTTCGGGATTGAAAGCGGGAGTCAGAAGATTCTCGATCGCCTCAAGAAGGAACAGACGTTGGAGGAAGTGGCCACTGCAGTCAAGAACGCCAAGGCGGCTGGCATCGAGATCGTGCACGGCTTTTTCACCGTGGGCAACCCCGATGAAACGGTCGAGGATATGAATGCGACGTTCGACCTGGCTTCCAAGCTGCCGCTCGACACGTTCGGTTTCAATCGACTCTGTGTGTACCGAGGAACTCCGCTCTGGCAAGAATATGTGAAACGCGGGCTCGTCAGCGAAACTGCCGATTGGTACAAGTATTTCAAATGTTCGACGATCGATCCGACCTGCTTGCCAGGAGAAGTGATCAATGAGGTCCGCCGTCAAGGGCTCAAACGTCTGTTCGTCTATAAGATCCTGCACTATCCCCTCCAGACGTACCGGTTGATTAGGAGATTTCTCCGCTTTATGCCGGCGCGGGACGTGGCTTACCTCATCATCAAGCCTTTCCTGGGGAAAAATAAAGGCGCCACGAAGGCGGAGGTGCTTTCGAGGGCAGTCGAACATGGCGAGATGAAAGACGCGGCGGCAGACCTGACCCAGATGACGGATGACATGCTCCACAGCGTGATGGAGGAGTCCCGGCTGGAACGGCTACGCATCCAACAAGAAGCGGAAGGGTCGCGCGAACTTCCAATGGTCCACAGCCGCTAGCGCAGGATGCTGAAAATGACCCCCAGCGGCGTTTTCAGTCGCCCGTCTCCCTGTAACGTATCCCAAGGGTATGTTTAATCGCCGAGCTCCCGCTGCCTAGCTGGGATGCCATTTTGAGCATCCTGCGAGGCTGGCCTCCTCTTAAGCCGCAATCCCCAAATCAACTGATCAGAAAGTAGGGCCCAAGACCGATAGCGGCAAGTACGGCTACGCTGAGCATCGTCTTTTCATGCCCTCACATTCCCACCTGTGCTTTGCAAACTGCTAAGGAACACATGATTGCCATAGGACCTCCTCGATGTATGTGACCTGTATCTTGCACGAGTAGAATTGGCAGAGAAAACGATACGCCGATAGTTAGTTCGAGTCAACGAGGGGAAGTTGGAGATCTATCCAGAGGGGGACGTCACGCAACGAGCGCTTGCTTCGTTTCATCCAGGTGCTTTTGGAGATACTGCATGAAGGGTGTGCCGCCCGTTCCCACGGCCGTGGGGTTGCTGGCGTGGGACTGGTGCTGGCGGTGGATGTAACTGTCGGCATAGCCGATGTGGATCTCACGAAATGTGGCAAGGAGATCAACGCAGGCACAATAGGCAGTCCAGAGTTCGGGGGTGCGGAGTTTTCGGTCACGAACATAGCCGGCGAGCAATGGGCGGCCACGATCATCAATGGCTGTCTCTAGGGTCTGCAGGAATGCACGGTGGCGTGGAGGCATATAGTCGCGCATCTCTTGCAAATACAGGGTCAGGGGATCAGGGGCATGAGTGATTCCAAGCCCAGCATCGAGACAGGGTACAATCGTGCTTTGCGCGCCGGTTTCGCCTCGGAATTGTTGCGGCTGCCCGGCATAGGTTTCGACGCTCTCGTAGGAGAGCCCGCTTGGTAGGCTAGGGCTATTCTTCCAGCCGTGGATGTAAGGCCTCACGCGGTTGTAGTACACATAGGGATCGCAACGCTCTTTCATTCTGAGTAGCGTGGCGCGCATCGCCGTTTGGGCCAACACTAATGATGTGAGCCCGAGCAGGACCTCGTCCTTCTTATCCTCAGCCGCACCCCTCAATGCTCGAAGGAGTCCGGCCAGCCCTGGCCCCGCTTCTCGCTCAATCTGGATGTGAACCAGGACAAACCATTCTTCATCCAAACCGCCAAGAAAATTTTGAAGCAGCACCATGTTGTCGAGCTGAATCGGTTTGGCCTTCTCGAGTCGCCGCCAGTTGTCGAGCGCATAGGATGCGTAGGAAAGAACTGGAGGTCGGCCGAGCCGCTGGGCCACCTGGTGCCAGGGTTGTGCTAATTGTGGCGGCAGTGTCGCGGCCGGCTGGTCCGGCACTTCCCATACATAGGCATGCCCACAGAACGAAAGAATTCGCATCGCAGCCCGATAGTCTTCTGTGCGCCATGTAGAGGGGATGGAAGGAACCAGCTGGCGGTGCTCGTCGATGAATCGTCGAACTGTTCGAGCACTCAGTAATTTCGGGAGTTCGCGCCCAAGATCGTTGAGCGTGGGGGAATCGGGCAAGTGGCCGAGGGGATCTTGTGGGAGAAAACCCTGTTCAGGAGAGATCTCGTAATCGGAGAGATTGAGAGCAGCAAAGTTCATCAATCCCATTGGAGCCTCCGGTACGCACAATCTCAGTCCCCGCCCTCACTCTACCACACCTCGACGAAATCACAATGGAGTCATGGATTGGAAAATCAGAATATCCCAGTTTGCTTTCTTGTCCGGTGGACTGACAATATTTGCAGAGGGTTTCGGAACGAAGGAGTACGCCATGTTGAAGGAGTCGACACATTGCTCACGTGCGTGTGGAGGTAAACAAGGAGCTGGCTGGCTTGTTCTGCTGTGTCTGCTGGTTGGTGCGGGATGCGCGGCAGGCCCTTCTCGGATTGATCGTCTTGCCTGGGAACAGTCACGACTCATCGATCTTACGCATTCTTTCGGGGCGGACACGATTGTCTGGCCGACTGAACAGAATTTTCAGCTCGTTGTCCAGCAGGCGGGCGAGATGCCGGGCGGGTACTACTACGCCTCGAATCGCCTGGAGATGGCCGAACATGGCGGTACCCACATCGATGCGCCCATTCATTTTGCCAAGGGCGGGCAGACGCTGGACCAGGTTCCGATCGAGCGCTTGATTGGGGCCGGCGTCCGAATCGACGTCACAGCCCAATGCGCGCGTGATCTGGATTACCTCATCACCATCCAGGATTTCGAGCGATGGGAATCAGCGCACGGGCGAATTCCAAACAGAACGATCGTGTTGCTCGATACAGGCTTTGCCCGGTACTGGCCATCGCGGCAACAGTATCTTGGCACAGAGCTGAGAGGGCTGGAGGCAGTGCGAGTACTCCATTTCCCGGGCCTGCATCCAGATGCGGCGGCCTGGCTTGTGCGTGAACGGCAAGTCAAAGCTGTGGGCATCGACACCGCCTCGATCGACTATGGGCAATCCACCACATTTGAAACACATGTTGTGCTCCTTACCCAGAGCGTGCCGGTATTCGAAAATCTGAGCGATCTACGGAATCTTCCACATCGCGAATTCAATGTGATCGCTCTGCCGATGAAAATTTTAGGAGGAACTGGAGGCCCGCTGCGCGTCATTGCGGTGGTCCCTCCTTCGCACTAGCAGCATCCTGTTAGAGGGGGTGTGTCGATCGTTCAACGAGATGACGTTGCTCGGCAGAGCGGAGGCGAATCTTGAAGATCACCCGGCGGCTTTTTTCACGGTTCACGGTGGCAACGGGGGCATAGATCAAGTCTTGTTTGCCGCGTCCGGACGCTGAGGCGATTTCTTGAAAGCATTGATACGCTCTCGGCTCTGTGGCTTGAATGATCTCCAACCCCTTCACCATCACTGCCAGCGACCGTTCCTGACTTAGTTTCAAATTAAACGCATCGCTGCCTTGATCATCGGTGTGTCCCTCGATGGCGAGCGAGTCGATCTTACTACGCAGCGGTCCGCACAATGCCCCGACATAGAAGGGCAATGCTTCCTCAAGGAAACGATCTGCAGTAGGCGACAGGCTGCTTTCCCCAAACTCAAAGGTCAGCCGGTCTTCCGGGACCACGATCACCAGCGCGAGTGGGTCTCGGGGGTCTGCGTCAAGGGAGAGGCCTAACCGTTGAATGTGGTCGCGTAGAGCTGTCTGCACGTCCTCTTTGTTTTCTTGTAGCTCAGACTGTGCCGCGGAGGAGGTTTTGGTGATCTGCGCCGCGAAGAGCAGGATGAATACGATGGCGAGCGAGGTCATGAGATCGGTGATGCCGATTGTCGTGTGCGAGGCGCCGGAGCTCTGTGGTGTTGTGCGGCTCATGCGGG